>JAGPCC010000119.1 GCA_018058245.1 Verrucomicrobiales bacterium | reverse complement strand
CCGCCCATGTCACTGAAACCAATCTTTCTCCTCCCCATTCTCTTTGTCGGTCTACTTCATGCTAAGGAACCGGGAGAATGGGTAGATCTTTTCAACGGAAAAAACCTCGAAGGCTGGACGCAGCGTGGAGGAGTTGCCGAATATTCTGTCGTCGACGGAGTCATTGTGGGAACGACCGTCCCGAAAACCCCGAACTCCTTTCTCTGCACCGAAAAGAACTATTCGAATTTCATCCTTGAAGTCGAATTCAAAGTAGACCCGACCTTGAACTGCGGAGTGCAGATCCGATCCAACAGTCTACCCGATTACAAAAACGGCCAGGTCCACGGATATCAGGTCGAGATCGACCCTTCGGATCGCGGTTGGAGCGCTGGCATCTACGACGAAGGTCGCCGCGGATGGCTCGCCGATCTCGCCGCAAATCCCGCTGCTCGTTATGCCTTCAAACAGAACGATTGGAACCACTACCGGATCGAGGCGATCAACGATCAACTTTGCACGTTCATCAACGGCGTTCCGGCAGCGAGGCTCACGGATACCATGACTGCGACCGGTTTCATCGCACTTCAGGTTCACGGCATCGGCAATCGCGAAGAAAAACTGCAAGTCCTCTATCGAAATGTCAGGATTCAGGACCTCGGGGAAACGCCTGATTACAAAACCCCGGAACTTCCCGCCTACCGTGTTGAAGGTCTCCTCGTAAAACCGGACGCCGCCTTCCGAAAGCTTGCGGGTGATTTCAAATTCACAGAAGGTCCTGCCCTTTCCCCCGACGGAAAGATCTACTTTTCCGACATCCCCAACAGCCGGATTCACGCCTACGATCCGACGAGCGGAGACACCACAATCGTCCGCGAAGGCAGCAATCAATCCAATGGACTTTTCTTTACCCCCGCCGGTGCCCTGATTGCCTGCGAAGGTGGTTCGAGGAGACTTACCCGCAGGGATTTCGAAGGAAAACTCACGGTGCTGGCCGAAAAGTTCGACGGGAAAAAGCTGAACAGTCCGAACGACGTGGTCCCTGACGGGATCGGAGGATTTTATTTCACCGATCCTCGTTATGGAAAGGGCGAAGACCGTGAGATCGAAATCGAAGCGGTCTACTATCTCGACAAAGCAGGCAAACTGTCTCAGGTCGCCTCCGATCTTGTAAAACCGAACGGTTTGATCCTGTCCAGTGACGGGAGCCATCTCTACATTGCGGATCCCGGAGTGGAAAAAATCTATCGCTATGAGGTGGAGAGCGCAGGAAAGATCAGCAACAAAATGGAATTTGCCCCGGTCGGAAGTGACGGGATGACTCTCGACAAAGCCGGCAATATTTACGTCACCTGGAAAGGCGATGTCATTGCCTATTCCACAGAGGGTCAGGAAGTCCTCCGTCTCACTCCTCCAGAAGCCCCCGCAAACTGCCTCCTCGCGGGCCGGACGCTTTACGTGACGGCAAGAACGGGATTTTACGCGATCGATCTGGAAGTCGAGGGTATTCGCTGAAGGCCCTGTAAAAAGGCGGGACATTTTCTTGCCCCGCCCTTTTTTCAAACCTTTTTTCGTCGAAAGGTTCAGCGATTTTCCGTGCCGCTGTCGAGACGTCCTTTGGTGTAGCAGAAGTGAAATCCCTCTAAGTTGAGCTTCCCGTCGAGCATCCCCTCGATCGCCTTGGCAGGAGACGGTCCCGTCGCCGTCTTTGTCGTATGCCTGAAAGGCTTTCCCCTCGTTTGTATTCAATTTTGGATCCGCCGCAGGACGTTCCTTACCTTTCCCCCACTTCTTCTCTTGGGTCATCGGCTGGCTCACTGCCTTGCTCCACCGTCGATTCGACATCGATGGGAAGTTGGTTCTCTTTCCCGGAAAAACGCTGGGGGTTTTTCGCGCTCGCTGCAGTCGTCTTCGGAGAGTCGGGTTTCTGCTCCGTCTCTTTCCCGTCGTAGACCGGGACCACCTTGATTTCGACAGCGACCGGCACGGCACGGAGCCCAGCGATGATCTTTTCGAGGCGTTCCGTTGTCACCTCGGCCAGTGTCGCGGGCTGACTGGCAGAAAGTGCGGCGTTGGCGAGGACTTCTTCGATGCGGCTGAGCCCTTCGGCGAAGGTCGCAAGAGTTCCGGTAATGCGAGCGACCGGATCATTCTCCCCTTGCCCGCCCATGAGAAGATTTCGAGAAAACTTCCGTTTGATCTCCTGCCAGCGCGCCCGCTCTTCCGGTGTCGCATTTCCCTCCAATTCGCGAAATTTCAGTAGATTTGCCTCCGCTCCGTTCGTCAGGGTTTGCGCTTCATTCTCATAGTGGTCCCGAATCGCCTGTTCCACTTCGTCGTCCGTCATCACCGGGAGGATACGCTGGGCGATGCGGTTCATGTTGCGATACGACCCCTGGAGCCGGAAGGGAGGCTCGACTCGATAGGCGTCCTCCATCGCAGCGGATCGGATATACTCCTGATTGACTCGCAGGATTGTGTCCCGGACTCGCCGCAACTTTTGAAGCACCGAAACAGTCTCGGCGATTTCTTCCATGGCATAATTACCGGCAAAATCGATTCCTTCCCGCGAACCATTCTCCGCCAGGAGCAGAAATGCCGCGATGTCTTCCGGATTCCTCGAGGCCAGCTTCGCAAGGACAGGATTCGAACCGAGGGCATTTTCCAGATAACTGGCCTGAAAGTCCCCACTGTGTCCGCCGACGATATCCCCCAGATTATAGGTATCGGCGCGGTTAGCGAGCATGTCGGGAATCTGGAATTTCCCGCCACTCTCGGTATAGGGATTCCCCGCCATTACGATACACACTTTTTTCCCACGCAAATCATAGGTGCGTGGCTGCCCGTTCCAGACACCTTCCATTTTTCGCTGGGCATCACAGAGGGAAATGAAACGTTGGAGAAACTCCGGATGGGTGTGTTGAATGTCATCGAGATAGAGCATGAGGTTGTCCCCCATTTCCAGGGCGAAGTTCAGTTTTTTTACTTCCTCCCGAGCGCTTGCATTTGGCGCGTCTTCGGGGTCGAGTGAGCGCACCTCATGCCCGAGTGCAGGACCGTTGATCTTCACAAAAATCAACCCCAGTCGATTCGCGACGTACTCCATGATCGTCGTTTTCCCATAACCGGGCGGGGAAACGAGCAGGAGCATTCCGGAGCGATCGACGCGGGTATCGGCACCCGCAGTTCCGATCTGTTTCGCCAGATTTTCGCCGATCAGCGGAAGATAGATGTGATCGAGGAGGCGATTCCTGACAAACGCAGCCATCACCTTCGGCTTGAACTCTCCGAGACGCATTTCTCCACGACGTTTCTCTAGCAAAGCCACTTTCGCAGCCTGACAGGCTTCAAATCGCGGCAGCCCATTTGTCAGGTAGCGACGCAATCGGAAGGTAAAGTCCAGATAATCAAACCGATAGGCACCATTCACGATGAGACGATGCTCCCCCCGGAACCCTTCGAGGATGGACGAGGAAATGACATGCTTCACCGCTGTCAGCTCAAATTCCCCCCGAACGAGATGGACCGCCGCTTCGGCAATGTGGGCAGAGGAAACACCCGATCCGTCACTCGATCCGAGCGAACCGGTGATCCAGTCGCAGGACACTTCAAAGCGGGCCACGACGTCGGTGCCAAGAGAAGCGAGGACTTCGTCGAACTCCTTGGTAATCCGCTTCGCGACGAGACACTGGCGAAACGTTTTTACCACCGCCGCCGCTTCGGGGGAAATGACCATCGCACTGCCGTCGAGGTGTTCCCAAAAAAGATACCGTGCCGCGAGAGTTGTATCCAGGTCCGCAAGACCGGAAATCCGGGTGGAGTACCGTTCCCGAAAGGATTCCAAGCCTTCCCGCAGCTGCGCCGCATAGGCTTCCTGAACGGCATGATCCTCGACCGGAAAATGTTGCTTCATCGCTCCGAAGGCCCGCAACTGCTGAACCAGTCTCTTTGACGTGAGATCCTCCGGATCGATCGCAGCGTCGTAGAGCAAGGCCATCGCCCTCTCCGCAGGCGGATATCGCAACAACCCTGCCTCAAGATGGACCCTGACAAGCGACAAAAGAATCAGGTAGGCATCGTGATCATGAACTCCCTTTACGTATCCCTCACGATACCGGGGAGACAAAAATGCCTGCAATGTCTGCAAGCGGGACTCTTCGGTAGCCACCTCTAGCCAGGACCGGAGCGCCCCCTTCCCCGTGTTCTCCAGATGGTTGAGGAATTGCCAGGCCAGAAACTCACTGCGATAGACCTCCTCCGTCTCGGATACCAGTTCCTGATCCTGCAAGTCCCGCATCGCGAGAATCCCGGGATCCTGCACTGCCTCAAAAAATTCGGTTCCCGCAAGATGAAGAAAAAGCTCTCCGTCACGCGGGACGAGGGAAAGTTCCAACTCCTGACGATTCACCGAAAACTGATGTTTGCCGAGGCGAATGATGTCCTTACCATCCACAAACAGATCGTGTCGGTCTTTGAGTTGACGTATGGAATCCTCCCGCAAGGTCTTTAGGCGCGTCTGAATGTCGTCAGCCTGAACCGTTTCCCCGAGATCTGTCAGACTCACGATAAGATCCCGGACTTTGCCGACCATGATATCTCCGGCGAGATACCCGTTGATCTCGGCGACATCCGAAAACGAAGCGAGCCGGTTCCCTATCGTCGTGAGAATGCGATCTGCGGACTTTGCAAACGCGGCCCCCCGCTTCTGCCGGGCCGCCGTCAGAGCAAGTTTCCGACTCTCGAAGGCATTGTAGATTTCATCCCGCTTGAGGGAGAGCTGTTCGAGATACTCTTCGAATTCCCCAAATCGTCCCTCCAGTTCCTCCAATTGAACCATCGCTCGGGAGAGATAGTCTCCGCATTTTTCCGGGCCATCACAGAGATCGAGATAATTCGCGACCGCCTGATCGACGAGATTCAGCTGCGCTCCGAACTGCGCAGAACCTTCGCTCGCCGCAAGGGATTGTCGGCGGGAGCGCAAGGCAGAACGCGCTCGATTGAGTCCCGCGTAGACCGTCGAAATCGTTTCAATGATACGGGTCGTCTGCGTGGCATCGTCGATCTTGAGATTCCCCACGACCTCGATGAGCATCTCTAACTCGGTGCCGGCAGAATCGAGAGCTTTTCCGATTTCCTCCGCTTCCCGCACTTTTGCAATCGCAGGAATCGCGGACTCCTGCGTCGAGACTCGCAGTTCATAGGGCGCGAGAGCGCCGGGTTTCAGGAGGAACTCCACACACTGACTCGAAACGGCAGTCACGGTCTCTGATACAGATTTTTCGAGGGCGTCGACGACACTGCCATCGACATAACGGATCTCCCGCAGCGAAATCACCTCGCCGCGCACCGACCGAAGATCCGCGAGAGTCTGGACAAATGACAGGATATCGTCAGGACGGGCCGCCCGCGACGCCGAAGTCAGTTTCCCTGCTTTTTGGGAAATGCGATTCAATTCCCCGACCGCGTTCTCCCGCAGTCGTTTGACTTTGTCAAATTCACTGATGGCGGCATCGGCCGCCGCTTTGATCTCGAGGAGAGGGGTTTTCAGATCAAAGGCCGCTTCGTGTCCCACCCAGAACCACGCGTCGACGATGTCACCGGCCCGCTTCGTAAGATCGACGTAAAGATCTGCAAACGAATCCTCCTTTCCTAACAAGTTGAGAATCTCGTGACACTCGGCCATACAGCGGACGAGATCCGCGTTGCCCACTTTGTAGAGGTAACTTCCCGTTTTCTCCTCGGTTCGAAAAGGCCCCTCCATGAAGGGCGTCCGCCAGACTTGCAGGGTGTGGTGCTTTTGCGCGGCCCCGTCGCCGCGGAAATAGATAAGCTCTCCATCCGGGAAGATCGAATACCCGTGGCACAAGATGGGAGTCGCGACGCTCTGTCGGATCAGGTTGTAGGGCATCAGGACGTTGAGCCCGGTCGTTTGATTATAAAAAACAAAGAGAATATCCTCCCCGTTGGGAGACAGGATGCGCCGTTCGAAAAGCATCTCGTTGAGACCACTGTCAAAGCGCTTTGTCTCCCCCGTCTGCAAATGATATCCATCCGCAAAAATCACTCCCTGATCCCCCGGGAGGAGCACACAGGAAGTCGCAATCGAATCGACCCTTGCTACGGTAGAAACTTTCTCATTGTAGATAAAATATCGGTAGTTCTTTTCCTGATACGGCAGGATCTTGAGTAAGATCAAACTCCCCACGATTGCATAGAAAATCTCCGCATCATCGAGAGTCTGATCCCGATGATTCACGCTCTCCGCGTAGATCCCCTCCCCGCTGGTGGTGTTGTCCTCGATCTTGATGGTGAGATCACCACCGACCGTTTCCACAAAAAGCCTGTCCTCAATGGATATGTGGGGATGGACGCCCTCTCGGTGCATGCCCCGGTCAGCCCGTTTCCACTCAAATTCCTGCTGTGGCGGAAAGCGGACTTCGTGATCAAAGCGGTTCCCTAGGTATTCGAGACGGCCATCGACAAGAAGCCATTTAAAGCACTTCACATCGTTGACGCTTTTCCCTACCTGAAAAACCATGTAAAGATGCACTCCGATCCGGTGGAATTTTAAGAACCCGGTTTCTCGATAATACTTGTAGAGATAGGAAAAATCCGAGGCAAACGGTTCCACCGAAAGGAGACTCAATCCGGCGTCGGTAAACACATGCGTCTCCGGATCGTGCCGATAGATCGCAAAGACATCCGCCAGCGCAGTTGTCGACTTCAGACCGAACTGCACATTGTACCCGAAGAGAAACTGATCATTGCCGATCGGGACCATGTCTCGCGGGATGCAGGCATGCGCCGTGCTCACCCTTTCCGTCGCAACGAGAGCAGTCTCCACCGCCCCGAAGACGGACTGCCGCTCCGCATTGAGATGGCCGAGCCGCTTGCGCAGTTCCGCACCGAATCCGGCGAGACGACTCCGGATGATCTCGTAGGTTCCGCCTTCCAGTTGGTCGGGAAGCACGGAGTTGGTCGATGAGGGGAGCTCAGCCATTCAGATCGTTCTGCGACGGGATCGGATCCGGGATGGATAACATCGATGGCGGCGACTCAGTTGGTTGCTTTCGCTATCAGCTTTGCCGCTTTCTCTCCATCGAAACCCAAGCGTCGTGTCACCCCGAGAAGTGCGCCCATCTGGCTCCGCGTCCCCTCGTCCCCCGCCTCACTCATGAGCCGGGTGAGGAGCGCGGAGACGGTAAGATTTTTGAGATCCTCACTGGAAACCCCAAACCGGTCAATCCAACTGCGGACCTGTCCTTTGAAATACTCTGGATCGCCGTTGAAAAACGTGTCCCGGATATCAGTGAGGGTGGAGCTGTTCTCGATGAGACGCTCCACCGCTTTTCCCTGCCCGATGGCACGGGTGATCTGGTCAAAGAAAGTGGTCTCTCCTCCCACAATATCGATATGGGCGCTCTTGAGTGCCTCGGCGACGATCTCGGAGTGTTTTGCCGCGATCGTCGCACGGACTTGGATCTCGGCGAGTTCCACCGCTTTCTCTTTTTCCAGCCCGAGCTTGAATTCTTCGTGCTCTTTCCCGGCATCGTTGAACTTCTTCATCGCATCCGCTTTGGCATTGATCCCGCGAGCTTCGGCGTCGGCGGTCGCTGCTATCACATTTGCTTCCCCGAGACCGGCCGCAGCCGTTTCCGCCGTGACACCCTCCGACAAAATCTTCTTCGCACTGGCGATTTTCTCCGAAGCAGCCTGTTCCGCCTCGGCTTGAATCACGATCTCCTCGGCATGTAGTTCCGCCGCCTGTTTTTCGCCTTCGGCGAGACGAACCCGCTCATAGAGATCTTGATCGGCTCGCAAGCGGGACGCCTCCTTCCGGGCCTCCGCTTCTTTGGTGCTGCGCACGAGCGCGGATTCTCCGTCCTTCTCCGCGAGAGTCACTGCGACCTGTTTCTCCCGAGTCGCCCCGGCAAAGGCCTCTGTATCGAGTATCTTCTGTTGTTCCTCGACCACCGCTTTTTCGACGATAACCCGCTCGCGGATGACATCCTGAATCGCCTTCTTCTCGATCTCGACAAATTTCTCTTTTTCGATCTCTTTCAGAGTGGTGACCCGCTCGCGCTCGATCGATTCGAGCTCCTGATCACGCTTCACTCTCTCCTGCTCGACCACATCGGTTCGCTCCTTATTCCGCAGTGCGACGATGACCTGGCGCTGTTTATTTTCCGTCGCGATCTCGATTTCCTCATCCGAAGCGATCCGCGCCCGCTCTGATTTGAGTCGCTCCTCGGACTGAATCTTCGACGCCTCCGCCTCTTCCCGCGCCCTCACTGTCGCGATCTCACGCCCCTGCTTCGCCTCGGCCTCCGCCTGTTGGCGCTCCAGTTCCAGGATCGCCTCCCGCGCTTCGACATCCTGCTGCTTGATGACCCGCTCCTTGTCCCGTTGAATATGATTCGCGAGTTTCGCCTGAGTGGCAGTGAGTTCCGTGATCTTCTTGATGCCCTCGGCATCGAGAATGTTATCCGGATCGAGCGCTTCCAGAGCGGTCTGCTCGAGGAAATCAATCGCGGCGTCTTCCAGAGAAAAACCATTCAGATCTGTACCGATGAGTTTCAAGATTTCGTCCCGGAAGGTGTCTCGCTCCTCGTAGAGTTCGATGAAATTAAAGCGCTTCCCGACGGTCTTGAGCGCTTCGGAAAACTTCGCATCAAAGAGCTGCTCTACCGCCTCAAGACTGGAAGCCCGCTCACAACCGATCGAATTTGCGACACGCGAGACATCTTCATGTGTCGGATTTACCCGCACAAAAAAAGCTACTTTGATATCCGCCCGCATATTGTCTTTACAGATCAATCCGTTGGCACCCGTCCGGTCGATTTCGAGACGTTTCACCGAGATGTCCATCTCCTCCACCCGGTGGAAGGCCGGCAGCACCCAGATCCCATCGAATCCCACCTGAGTTTTACCGAGCCCGGTTCGAATCAATCCGGTCCCCTTTCGCACTTTCTTAAAGAGCGACGCATAGAGCAGTGCCGTGACAAAGAGCGCCCCGATGATCGCGGCAAGAATAAAAGAAATCACCAGAACGATAGGGCTGAGATCAAGCGCCAGGATAGTTGTCATATGCGTAGAGAATAGTGGGCAGGTTAGAGAAAAAATTTGTATTTGCAATCAGGGTTCGATCCGTTCATCGCTCACCGGGCGCACCAGATAGGCCCCCTTGCCCCCCTCTTCCATCACCACGAGAATCCGGGTGCCTCGAGGCAGTGGCTCAGATCCCGCATGGACCCTCGCGTTCAGCAAGATCGTGGCACCGTCGCGCTCCACCTCGACCTGACCGGAGGCACTGCTTACCGAGAGAGATCGCACCGTTCCGACCAACCCCGAGATGGGTTCGCGCTTTTCGGTATCCTTCATCAGTCGCATAAGGGGACGGAGAGGGCGGATCGCCACACGAGTCGCAAAGTATCCGAGCACGAGAGCGGCACCCAAAATGATCGCCGCGACCCCTCCATTTCCCGTCGGATTAAAATAAATGTTTCCCAGCACGTTCCCTCCCCAGAGCAGCAAAGTGAAGACCGTGAGAAGAAACATGATAGGAGCATCCGCAAAACCAATCCCTTTGAGCAGAGAGTGGAAAAAACCTCCCGAGTGATCGCCCGAGTGATCGCCAGCACCGTCCGGCGAGTGCCCCCCGTCATCGAGACCGAGCAAGCCGTCGAGAGCATCGAAGTCCATCAGACCGATCAGCGTGGCGATCCAGTAGAAAGCAATGAGTCCAAGTACGATCGTCAGCGGCAGAGAGTGACTGCTCAGAGCTTCTTGGAGGACGACGTTCATATTCTTGGGAGCGAAAAAAAGGTTTCAGTTGATCCTTTCGGGCGGGTGAAGTCAAGTCCGCGTCTTCCCACGTCCCCGATTCCTCCCGAGCATTCTAAGGTCCCGGAACCCACAGAGTCGATTACAATCGGTAAAAGCAATTGTAAACGAAAACGATTCAGGGCCATTCGCTCTTCTGCAAGGCGTTCTCCGAGTTGCTTTGGTGACTGGATCAAAGCAGGGAGTGCCTCCGTCACGGAGGAAATGGCGGCAATTGGCTGTCTCGCTGTACAATTTGCGACCGAAAAACGACATGGTTGGGCTATCAATGTTCTACCAACTCCCCGGACAGTTCCGCTTCGCTTGCCTTCGACTCCTCTCGCGTTTAGATTTCTGTCGACACGATCTGGACTTCAGAACGTAGGTTTGGGACTAGTCCTGAAATCACGATTGCCAACTCTGAAATCCAGGCCACCACGAAGTCGCACCCTAGGTGCTCTCCCCCTCCAACGCAGGCTCGATGCCTCTATCGCTCCATTTTCTCCCTACAGACGCAACGGCATGGAAACCCATGGTTTTCGGTTTTCTTGGGCTGTTCTGTCTCCCCTCGGCTCTGCCTGCGGAAGAACACTGGTCTCTGCGTCCGCTCCATAGTTCGACAGTGAATGACGGAGAGAACGGGGTTGATCCGTTGATTCACAGGGGACTAGCGAAACAGAAACTGCGGCAAAACGACGAGGCTGACCGTTACACCTTGATCCGTCGGGCCACTCTCGACCTCACCGGCGTCCCCCCTACCCGCGAGGAAATCACTGCCTTTGTCGAAGACAAATCATCCGATGCCTGGGAAAAACTGATCGAACGTCTCCTTGCCTCGCCCCATTACGGCGAGCGCTGGGGCCGTCATTGGCTCGATGTCGCCCGGTATGTCCAAGGAACCATCAAAGTTCCCGGAATCAACAAAACCGATCTCGCGGAACCCTATCGAGACTACGTCGTGCGCAGTTTTAATCAGGACAAACCCTATAATCAGTTCCTCACCGAACAGCTTGCAGGGGATTTGCTACCGACGACGACACGTGGGAAAGAAGCGGCTTTTGATCAACTGATCGCTCCGGCGTTTCTCTCGATCGGGCAGTGGTTCGACGAGTGTACCGACCCGAACAAGCTGCGTCTCGATCTCGTCGATGAACAGATTTCCACCGTGACGAGGGCTTTTCTGGCGATGGATTTTGCCTGCGCTCGCTGCCATGATCACAAATTCGACCCCATCCCAACCCGCGACTACTACGCCCTCGCCGGGATCTTCCGCAGCACCGAAATCACGGAATATTTCTCCGAAGAATGGAAAGACGGTCGCCCCCGCGCGCTGCGTCCTCTCGCCAGCGCAACGGAACTGGCGAACGCGGCAAAGATCGGGAGCGCCCGCGAGGCTCTTATTCAGGAACGCTTTTCCATCCTCAGCGAGGTCCGAAATCGACTGACGACGAACCTGCCGCAAACAAAATCGCTTCCGACCGCTTCCCTCCGCTTCGAGGCGGAGAAATTCGACGGACAGAAGGATCTCAAAACGATTGCCCTCGGCGATAGGCAAGCGATCGCAACGAGACGCCGCCTCGATCAATGGGTCCGCTATCGAATCACCCCGGTCGGGAACGGACCACACACTCTTCTGATCCGCTACGCCGCCCCCGAAGCTGCTCCGGTGCTCCTGGAAATAAACGGCAAAACCGAAAAAGACCGGATTCTCACCGAACCGACTTTTGGGGAAACGGAGGAGCATTTCCACTGGACCGCAGTTCCTCTCCCCCCTCTGAAACCGGGCACGAATTTCCTACGTCTGAAAGTGAATCGCAACGAAGCCTTCCCGACTCTCGATCAGTTCATCCTCGTTCCGGGAGCGTTCGCGAAGAACGACAACAACTGGAGGTCCGCCGCAGGCCCTCTCTCGGTCGCGGAAATGAGCGTATTTCTCACCGAAGAAGAACGGTCGCAGGTCACGGATCTCGAAACACAGATCAAAGACCTCGCTGAGAATCGTCCCGATTTTCCACTGACCCTCGCGGTCAACGATGCGCGACCGCTGCTCAAGCTTCCGATCCATCCTGGCGGAGATGCCGACACGACCTCCGGCGATCCGGTGCCGCGAGGGGTCCCCTCTTTCGCCGATCATCTCATGAAACGCTCGTTCCCAGTTCCGGACGACGAAAGCGGTCGGGTTCAACTGGCAGAATGGCTCACCGATCCGCAGAATCCGCTCCCTGCGCGGGTTCTCGCAAATCGCATCTGGCACTGGCATTTCGGAACCGGACTTGTCCGCACGACAGATGATTTTGGAATCCAGGGCAGTCCTCCGATGCACCCCGAACTCCTCGATTGGCTCGCCGGGGAACTGATTCAAAATGGCTGGTCGATCAAGCATCTTCACAGGCTCATCATGAACTCAGACACCTATCGAGCGTCTTCTTTGAAAACGCCGGACAATTCTACAGGCGATCCGGACGGATTGCTGTTCTCTCGTTTCCCCTCCCATCGCCTCGAAATCGAAGCAATCTACGACAGCATGCTGACCAGCATCGGGAAAGTTCCCCGTCAGGCCTCCGGAGCGACGCTCGATACCTCAAAATCAAAAGATCGAGCCCTCTATATTCTAACCTCTTCCCGGTCCCCGCTCGGCATGGGAATCGAAATCCGAAAGATGTTTCCCCTCTTCGGATTTGATGACAGTGGTCGCCCCATGCACCGCCGGGACGACAGCACCACTCCGGCCCAATCCCTCTGGTGGCTGAACAATCCCCTTCCCCATTATTATGCAGGGAAACTCGCCGAGCAGCTCATTTCCCGGTATCCCGAAATCAAAGAACGCACCCGGGTCTTGCATGAAACCGTCCTCGGTCGCCCTCCCGAAAGTGCCGCCGAAGAAGCGATCACCAGCTATGCTCGGGACAGCATCGAATCGAATCATCTCAGCGAAGTGGAGGCGTGGACACGCATCTGCCTCGGTCTTTATTCCTCCCGAACCTTCCGCCAACTTGAATAGCTCAGTTACAGGCCCCTCCACCCGACGAGATTGGCTGAGAAAGAGTTTTCTCGGCCTGGGGTCGATTGCTGCGGCGGATCTGCTCTCGCGGCAGGGATTGCTTCACGCTGCAGGGGGACCGCTGCGGCAGCTCCACCACCGGCCGGCGGCGAAGCGGATCATCTACATTTTTCTCGAGGGCGGGCTCTCCCAGATCGACTCCTACGACTACAAACCGGATCTCCTCAAATATGCCGGAAAGAAACTCCCCGACTCGATCCGGCCTCCCAGTTTTACCTTCGCGAAACAGGGTACGGTAATTCCCTCCCCTTTCGCTTGGCAGCAGTGGGGGGAAAGCGGCACCTTTGCGAGCGACCTGTTCCCCGAAGTGAATGCTCGCCATATCGACGAACTCTGTTTCATCCATTCTCTCCACCATCGGAGCAATGATCACGTCACCGCAAAACGCGTTCTTCATACCGGCGTGCCGATCGAGATCCGCCCAACTCTCGGGAGCTGGCTGGTCTACGGACTCGGGTCGATGAATGAAAATCTCCCCGCCTACATCGACATCACTCCGACCGATCCAAACCGTCCTACGGGATTTCTCCCCGGAAATTTCGGCGGCACCGCTGTGAGCCGTCCGGACAAAAACTCCCCCGCACTCGCCTGGGAAAATCTGACTCCCCAGTTCCGGGAACAGGAAAGACATCTTCGCTTTCTCCGCGAGATCGAAGCGGCGAACGAGGTCGATCCGCAACTGGACGAGATGGAGTTGGCCTTTCGGATGCAGACCGAAGCTCCTGGCCTCCTCGACATCGAGAATGAGTCGGAAGCAACGCGGAAACTCTACGGGATCGGCGAAGATCACACCGACGAATTCGGTCGTGCCCTCCTCCTCGCCCGTCGCTTTTCCGAGGCCGGAGTCCGCTACATCACGGTCAACCACGCATCCTCCCGCTATGGCAATCTCTGGGACCAGCACTCCGAGTTGGAAAAAGGGCATCGAGGCAACGCCCATGCGGTCGACCGGCCCATCGCCGGATTTTTGCATGATCTCCGAGTGCGAGGAATGCTCGACGATACTCTCGTGATCTGCGGGAGCGAATTCGGCCGAACACCCACCTTTGAATTCTTTGACGGAGTGACTGGACGCCACCAGAACGGTCGTGATCACAATCCGAACGGTTTTACGACCTGGTTCGCCGGAGCTGGAGTCAAACCCGGTTACCACCACGGGGCGACGGACGATTTTGGTTTTTATGCCGTGAAAGATCAGGTCGATATTCACGATT
>JAGPCC010000118.1 GCA_018058245.1 Verrucomicrobiales bacterium | reverse complement strand
CAATAGGCCCCCACCAACCTCGTGTGGAGACGAAACTCGACACCTGCCTCCACGCAAAGCTCCTCGAGCAGCCGCTTCATTTCCTCCGGTTCGTAGACAAAGCGATCCGTGCTCGTGCCCCGTCGGGCATCGCGAGCGGTGAGATGGCGACTCAGCTCGGCGGTGAACCCGTGATCCTTGAAATCAAAGATCCAGGTGAGCAATCCCGCCGTCCACACTCCACCGAGGCAGCCGTTGACCTCAAAGAGTCGCACCCGTGCCCCCGCTCTCGCCGCAGCAATCGCCGCCGAAACTCCCGCCGGTCCCGCCCCGCAAACGATGACATCGGCATCCCTCACGAGCGGGAGATCCTGCGCCGGCTCGTGAAAGGCATCGGGCGAGCCACTCTCCGCGCCCGACGCGGCGTGCCATCCCACCGACGGCACCACAACCGCACCGGATAAAGTGGCTCGAAGGAAATGGCGGCGGGACGATTCGGAAAAGAGTTCTTTCTTCATGAAAAGCAAAACAAAGGGAGATTCCCAGAGTACGATCATTTGGCCGATTGATCTATTCGAAATCAGCAAACCTCACCGAATCGTCCCGAGCCCAGCCCTCTCGTCCGGGTCGCAGAGCCCCCGTGCCGACCGGGAAGATCCCCCATTCCGCCGCCGTCGGCCTGAGGGTGACCCGAGAACCCCCGCTCGCCGTTGGTCGGGCTCAGAAGTTCCTATGTGAGGTAAAAAGAAGAACCTTCAGTAAGCCGGACTCATCCCCTCAGGAAAGGGCGGTAGAACCCTGTTGGATGCAACGATCGACCCTCTTGAGTCCCGAAAACTGCTGCCAAAAGCCTCAAAAACGAAGACGTTTTCGCCGAAAAGGTAAGCATTCCCGGCCAAAAGGTAAGCATTTTGGAGAAAAACAAAGACGTTTTGCAGAAAAACAAAGGCATTCTGGAGAAAAACATAAGCATTTTTCACGGTTCCGCCGTCGATTAGCGGTCGGGAATCGGCCCAGGTCGGGGCAGTGGACACCGTCGGAGCGGTCGCGGGTTCCCCGTCGCAGCAGCACAAATGGCTTTCCCAAATCGAGGAGAGGTTTCCCCATCGCTCCAAAGAGGACGGGAATCGCGGGGAAGGCGGACGGCGGGTAGCCTTTGCCGAGTGAGGAGAATGGGCCGAGTGATGACAAAGACCGGAGCGAGGCGGAAGGGGTGATCTGGGAACTGAGCGCGCGGAAGGATCGGTGAGTCCCGGAGGGGAGCGCTTCTTTACCAGATTGCCGGCGAGGCCGAAGATACGGATGCGACCCGAGACGAGGGTGCCGAGGGGGCTTTCCAGGGCTGCGTTGCCTCCGCCTGTTGCTGTCCCATCCCAAAAGTTCTCTTATAATAGAAGCAGCAATGCCTTCGGTCGGTGCTTGGCTGCCCGCTTCCTGTTGACCGGCTCGCTCTGTGGAAATACAGTCACGCCCCATGCTCCTCGTCATCGACAACTACGATTCTTTCACTTACAACCTCGTTCAGTATTTTGGCGAGCTCGGGGCGACGATGGAGGTGCATCGCAATGATGCCATCACGATGGAGGAGATCCGGGAGAAAAATCCTGAGCGGATCTGCATCTCGCCGGGTCCAGGGGTCCCCTCGGAGGCGGGGATCAGCGGAGCAGTGGTCCGGGAACTGGGGAAGACGATCCCGCTTTTTGGGGTCTGTCTCGGACATCAATGCATCGGCGAAGTCTTCGGGGGAGAGGTGATCCGGGCGGGGCGGCTCATGCACGGCAAGACCTCGCCAGTCCTGCACAATGGGGAATATCTTTTCCAGGACATCGAATCGCCCTTCGAAGCGACGCGGTATCACTCTCTCATCGTGAAACGCGAGACTTTGCCCGACTGTTTGGAGATCACGGCGGAAACGGCGGAGGGCGAGATCATGGGGTTACGCCACCGGGAGTATCCGATCTACGGGGTGCAATTCCATCCTGAGTCTATCCTTACCATTTCAGGGAAGAAGATTCTCCAGAATTTCCTCACTCTGTGATTCGGGAGAATTCGACAAAGGCGTCGGAGATGTTTTCCAGTTCCTCGCGCTGCACGAGTGTTTCCAGCCATGTTTCCGGAATGCCCTCGATTCCATAGAGAAGCCCGGCGATTCCTCCCGCGACGCAGCCGGTCGTGTCGGTGTCGTCGCCGAGATTGACGACATGGAGCACGGCGTCCGCGTAGTTGGTGTGCCGCGCATTCACCCAAAGGGCTGCCTCGAGGGTATCGATGACGTGGCCGCTCGAACCGATTTGTTCCTCGTTTCTCGCAAAGAGATCGTCGGGATGGAGTCGATCAAAATGCACCCGCTCGGAGTCGGAAAACTGCCATCGTTCGTCCATGACTTCCCAGGCAAACTGGGAGGCTTTCCGCAGGGTCGAGCCGTGCAGTATCTCGCTCACGACGAGGCAGTAGTAGGCGCAGCAGAAGCGGGAGCGCTCATGGGCATGGGTGAGGCGAGAGAGGGTGGAGGCTTTTTCGATGAGATCGTGATCGGTCGCAAAACCGAGCGCGACGGGAAGGATGCGCATGAGCGATCCATTTCCATTCGACATCTCTCCGTCTCCGCCGCAATCGAGCACCGCGACACCGGACCGGTAGCGCCGGATCGCGGCTCCTGTGGCGTTTCCGATGTCAAAGACGTTTCCATGGGGCGTGTATTTCCCCTCGTATCTCCATAACGAAAACTGCTCCATGACCGCTTCGGGATCGAATTGCCCTGCATCGAGGAGACCGGACATCGTCGCGAGGATCATCGAGGTATCATCCGACCAGGTTCCTGCTGGCTGATGGTGTGTCCCAAAGGCCCGCATCCCGGTGACTGGGTCCTGCACACGCTCCTGACGTCCTTGGAACTCGACGGGAACCCCGAGCGCGTCCCCGACCGCCGCACCGAGAATGGCCGCGCGGAAAATTTCGGCCTCGGAGGGTCTCGATGTTTCAAAGTTTCGCACAAACTTGTGCTGATCATCCATTTCCGGACTCACTCTTTTGACCGACTTCGCACAGTCCTGCCAACGCTCATGCAGCAGATCGAGGGCTGCCTGACCATCGCGGCAATGGAGGTATTTTAGGAAGCAAGCCGCCACGGTCCCGGTCCGTCCGACGCCACCCCAGCAGTGGAGATAGATCCGTTTCCCCCGGTGACGAGCGGACCGGATCGTTCTCAGGATGTCGTGCATTTCCCCCGGCGACTCGGGAACGGAGAGATCAACAATGGGGTGACGATGAAACTCCAGAGTGTCCGCCGCGATTCCCAGTTCCCCGGCCCGCTTTACGGCGATCTCCCGATAGGGGGTCAGCTCTCCTTCTTCGGTGAGATCCACAAAAACCCGGATGCCTGCCGAAAGGATCGCGGTCATGGCTGAATGTGGTTCGGAGTCTCCCTTATTTCTGGGATATTCTCCACAGAGGATGCGATCCGGCTCGAGCCAGTAGCTGTTCGGAAAAGGCGATTTCATCCATCAATCTTCCACTGATTCCATATTTATCGACAAATTCAGAAACAAACAGAGGGAAGAGTCATGATCGCATCACTTTCCCCTTTTTTTCGCGTGACAATCGGGCCACCGTCGCTTTGATCCAAGGGGTGATGAATATTTCCCCTTCCGATCTCCGCGAACCCTTTTACGAAGGTTCGGTGCAACGCCTTTTTGCGGTGCCCGGGGATGATTCCGTGATGGTCACGCAAACGACCTCGCGAGGTTCGGTCTTTGATGTGGGGGCGCTCTTCGAGATCGAGGGACAGGATGTGAACCGGGCCCTTTTCCGGCACATTCTCTACACTCGTATGGGCGATCCAGCGACGTGGCAGCGGGTAAAAAAGGCGATCGAGGACGCTCCCGAGCTCGATCCCGCCTACCGTAGCGAACTGCTCACCGGTCTGCTTGAGACCTGCTGCGCAAAGGGCGCACGGACTCACCACGAAGGCATGCTCGATGCCGTCACGGGAGAAGTGGACCGCACCGGAGTGCCCGCAAATCCCAGTGCTTGCAACGTGGTGCGGAAATATCAGATCTTGAAACCGGCCCGAACGGAGTTCCTCGGTGCGCATCTTTTTGATTACTCCCAGTTCGCCCACGAGGACGGTTTTGTCGTTCCGCTGGAGTACATCGTCCGCTTCGGGATCACCAGCGCCAGCTCGGTCTACCGGAAATACACCGCCATGGACGAATCGGCACGTCGGGCTTTTGCGCTCGAACTCGGGGTTTCCCGGCCGCTCGAGGCCTGGCAGTATCTGGAAAAACCAGTGAGTGACTTTACGAGCAAATTCGAGCCGGAAGATCGCATGGTGACCAAGCAGGAGGCCCTCGTCATGAGTGGGCTGAGCGGTTCCCAATTTGTCGACAGTGGAAAACTCGCGGTGCTCGGGGCCTGGGCCGTGCGGCATCTCGTCGAGGAGATCGGGCTGCTGATGTGGGACATCAAATGGGAATTCGCCAAGGACGGCGAGGAGCTCGTTTTTGTCGACACGATCGACACCGATTCCTTTCGAGCGACGATGTTTCTTGAGGACGAGGGCGGGAAGATCGTGAATCACTACAACAAACAGGCGATGCGCGACTATTTTACCCTGCTCCACGGAGACTGGATCGCAGCGATCAAGGACGCGAAGACTCTCGGGCAAAAAGAGGGTGTCGCTTTTACGGGAATCCTCAAGGCCGGTCAGGAAGCGGGCAACTATGCTGCCACACCCGAAGTCGATGCGGCTTTTCTTGACATTCAGGTGAAAAAGATGTCAGCGATTCGCGATTATATCGTCCAAAAAACCGCCGCAGACGCCGTTCGGAGAAGCCTTGTAGCCTTTGGTCAGGAGGAGATCGAATTTTACCGTGGGAAAGGGGTCATCGAGGGCCTCCGGAAAATAAACGGTATCTCCTGAGGATGTGCGGTTGACTCGACACGAATCAAGCCTAGGAAATGAAAGAAACTCAACCCGGGAACAATCCCTGATTTCACCGATGCTGGAGATTTACGAAATCAGTGACCGCTTCATCGAAGCCGGTGACGCAAATCACTTACTCTACGAGCCACTCACGAGCGGCTTGACCTTTCGTCGGACCCGCCGCTACGAGCTGGTCTATGAGGGCGAACCCAAACGGGTCGAGGCGTTTGTCGAAAAAACGCTTCTTGATCCGATCAGCCAAGAGATCCATCGTGGAGAAGACGCGGCGCTCAAGGGATACAACTTCCTGCTCGAATACGGGATGAAACCCGGCGCGCTCGACCTGGAAAAAGAGGCGATCCTCCGGTATTTCGGCGGAATTAAAGAACCCGGCTTCGAGCTGAAAGAGCTCAAAATCCGGCAACGCATCTATCTTTTCGGCGGCAAGGGTGACGAATCGGACCGTTTCGTTCGCGACATCTGTAATGCCGCCGTTCATCAATGGAAAATCATCCAAGGTAATGTCTGACCCAGCGTCCCCCACCATTCTCGACCGCATCGCCGAGGCTCCGGCCGATCATTATCGCGTCCTCAAGATCTCGGATCTCGGCGGGGATGATCTCGTCGCCCTGAGCCAGTTCATGAAACTCTCGCTCTCGCGGGAGGACATGTTCGCCGTGCAGGAAATCTACCGCGGCTGGGATCGGGAACCGACCGATGTCGAGCTCGAGGTGATCGCCCAGACCTGGAGCGAGCATTGCAAACACCGTATCTTCGGAGCCACGATCACACATCAGCATGGTGGTGAGACCGAGACGATCCATTCGCTTTTCAAGACCTACATCTACGATGTCTCCCATCGTATTTTTGACAAAAAACCGGGTTTTGTTCTTTCCGCGTTTCACGACAACGCCGGTTTTATCGAACTCGACGACGATCTCGCGATCTGCCTGAAGGCGGAGACCCACAATCACCCCAGCGCGATCGAACCCTACGCGGGTGCAAACACCGGCCTCGGCGGGGTCATCCGCGATATCCTCGGGGCAGGGAAGGGGGCAAAACCGATCGCCTCGCTCGATGTCTTCTGTTTTGGTGCGCCGGACACCTCCATGGACCACATCAAAGCCGCAGATGTCATCCATCCTCTCGGAGTGATGCGCGGGGTCGTGCGCGGAGTCCGTGACTACGGGAATCGCATGGGCATTCCGACGGTCAGTGGAGCGATCCAGTTCGACGATTCTTACATTTACAATCCGCTCGTGTTCTGTGGCACCGCGGGGGTCATTCGGAAAAAGGATATCGACAAAGAAGTCAAAGCGGGGATGCGAATCATCGCCGTGGGTGGTCGTACCGGACGCGATGGTCTTCACGGAGCGACTTTTTCCTCGGCGGCACTCGATACCGAGAGCCACGAAGAAGATCAGCAGGCTGTCCAGATCGGGAATCCGATCGAGGAGAAAAAGGCCGCTGATTTTGTCCTCGCGGCGAAAGACAAGGGACTCATCGAGTCCGTGACCGACTGCGGCGCGGGCGGTTTCTCCAGTGCTTGTGGTGAGATGCTGGAAATCTGCGGCGGCATCATCGATCTCGATCAGGTGAAGCTAAAAGAAGCCGGTCTCGTGAGCTGGGAAATTTTTATCAGTGAAAGCCAAGAGCGCATGGTTCTCGCCGTGAATGAGGCATCGCTGCCGGAGTTGCAGAAACTCGCCGATCTCTACGAGACGGAGATGACGGAACTCGGTTCCGCCGACGGATCTGGAATCCTCAAGGTGAAGCACCACGGGAAGATCGTCTGTCAGCTCGATTGCAGCAAGTTGCACGACGCCCCCATTCGCCAGCTGAAAGCGACCTGGGAAGGAAAGACCGGACCGGTCGAAGCCCCTATTTTGACAAACTCGGGAGCGATCTTGAAAGATCTCTTCTCCGATTTTGCGATCGTCTCGCGCGAACCTGTCATCCGGGAATATGATCACGAGGTGCAGGGGAACACCGTCCTCAAGCCGCTCGCAGGTGCCTCCGGTGATGCTCCGCAGGATGCCGCCGTGCTCCGCATCAGTGGCAGCAAGCGTCTCATGTCCATGAGTGTCGCGATCCTGCCAGAGTGGGGGAAAACAGATCCCTACGCCATGGGCACCGCCTGTGTCGATGAATGTGTCCGCCAACTCGTCGCCTCGGGAGCCGATCCTGACCGCATCGCGATTCTCGACAATTTCTGCGTGGGCAATCCAGAGGCCGAAGAGGAACTCGGCGCTCTCGTCGAAACCGTGAAAGGCATCGCCGCCGCTGCCGAGACCTACGGAGCGCCTTTTGTCTCGGGCAAAGATTCCTTCTACAACTACTTTGAAACCGAAGACGGTCCCGTCTCGATTCCGGTGACGATTCTGATCAGTGGCATGGGGGTGGTCGAAAAAGCGTCGCACGTCACGGGAGCCTCCCTGCGACGCTCGGACAGTCTTCTCGCGATCATCGGGCATACCCAATCGGCTCTCGGCGGTTCCGTTTTTGCCCGTCGTCATGGATTGGAAAACGCGGAAGTTCCGGCAACGGCTCTCGATGAAGCCTTCCAGTGCTACCGGCAATACTACGAAGCGATCAAACAGGGGCTGATCCTCTCGGCTCACGATGTCAGTGAAGGCGGTCTTGCCGTGGCCCTTGCGGAAAGTGCGTTTTCCGGGAAAGCCGGATTGGAGATCGATCTCTGCTCTCTCCCGATGGAGGACGATGCCTCCAAGGCGGCGATGCTCTTTGGCGAATCGCCCTCCCGGCTTGTCATCGAAGTAGCACCGGAAAATCTGGAAAAAGTCGCGACCCTTTTTGAAGGACTCCCCTTTGCCGCTCTCGGGCGGGCAACCTCGGCCCACTCCAATCTCGTCATCGAGTGGGGCAAAGAAACTCTCATCAACGAACCGATCAACGAGCTCAAATCGCTATGGAAGAACGGCCTTGCGCAGTACTACTGAAATTTCCCGGCACCAATTGTGACGAGGAGACCGCCCGGGCTCTCGAAGCGGTCGGGTTTATCACCGAAACGGTTCCGATTTCGATTCTGAAACCCGAAACGCTCGTCGGGGTCAGCCTCGTTGTGCTCTCCGGCGGGTTCAGCTATGGCGACTACGTCATGTCGGGCCGCATCGCCAGTCTCGTGACCGAGCAAAAAATCGACCAGACTCTGCGCGATTTCCGCGACAATGGAGGGTACATTCTGGGGATCTGCAACGGTTTCCAGATCCTCACGCAACTCGATCTGCTGCCTTCGGGCAGTCTCGTCGAGAACGCGAGCGGAAGATTCCAGTGTCAGTGGGTCACCTTGCAAAATCTCGCGCCGAAGAGTCCTTTTCTTGCGCTACTGCCAGCAGAGTTCGAATTCCCGATCGCCCACGCCGAGGGCCGATTGGTCACCAAAGAAGCGGCCGAGGCTGCCGGTTATCTGGAGTCAGGGGCTGCCGCACTCATCTATCGTGATGAGGTGAACGGCAGTTTTGAACGCATCGCCGCCCTCCAGGACGAGAGTGGGCGGGTCTTCGGACTGATGCCCCACCCGGAACGATTCCTCCATCGTGAAGATCACTACGATCCCGATTGGACCAATGGAAAAGATGACGCAGCCCACGGGAGCGGTTACTATCTTTTCCGATCTCTCTTCGAATCCATCACTACGCCGAACTGAAATGAGCAGCGAATACACCTACAAATCCGCAGGAGTGGATATCAAAGAAGCCGCTGCGCTCGTCGGGGATATCGGCGAACTGCGCCGCAGCACCGAGGGAAAACGGTCCCTCATGGGTGCCTTTGGACTCTTTGCGGCGAGCTATGATCTGAGTGACTACAAAGAACCTGTCCTCCTCACCGGTTGCGACGGCGTCGGCACGAAGTTGGAACTCCTCCTCGAGCACGATCAGCTCGAAATCGCAGGCAAAGACCTCGTCGCGATGAATGTGAACGACATTCTCACGGCCGGGGGAGACCCGCTCCTGTTCCTCGACTACATCGGGATCGGAAGCATCGACAAAACGAAGATCAAACGTCTCATTTCCGGCATGGCCGAACACCTCGCGAGCTGCGACTGCATTCTCGCCGGGGGAGAGACCGCCGAGATGCCAGGTATCGTGCCTGACGGGATCATTGAACTGAGCGGTTTTTGTGTCGGCGCAGCGGAAAAGAAGGACCTCATTGATCCCACGCGCATCGCGATCGGTGACAAGGTAGTGGCCTATCCCTCCGATGGCTTCCATGCAAATGGTTGGAGCCTCATCCGCAAGATCCTCAAGGCAAACCCCGGTCTCATCGAAGACGGGGAGTGGATCGATTTTCTCGCTCCGACCCGGCTTTACCACGATGTCGTGGCCGGATTGCGGGAGCGGAAGATCGACCTCAAAGCCATGGCGCACATCACCGGAGGTGGATTGCCCGAGAACCTTGAGCGACTCCTTGGGGAAAAGGGAGCGAATCTCACGATCCCCCGCTGGAATCTCGGGGCCGTCGGGAAAGTGCTCGCGTTTGTTGAAGACGCCGAAGCGGTGAACACCTTCAACATGGGCTGGGGATGGGTCGTCATCGTCCCCGCTGCCCAGGCGGAAGAAGCAGCCGGGTTTCACGAAGGTGCCCGAATCATCGGAGAGATCGATGGGTCCGGCCATGTCTCGGTGAAAGTCGAAAATTGAAATTCCCGGAATGAGTGACCCCCTCCATCACGAGTGCGGAATAGCCTTCGTGAGGCTTAAAAAGGATCTTGCGTACTATCACGATCGTTACGGAACCTGCCTGTGGGGATTCCAGCGACTCTATCTACTGATGGAGAAACAGCACAACCGGGGCCAGGATGGTGTCGGGGTGGGTTGTTGCAAGCTCAACATGCCGCTCGGCCAGCCCTACCTCTTTCGCGAACGCAGCGCTGATCGTGATTCCCTCATTCGGGTGATGGAGGACCAACTCCGGGCATTGAAAAAGCGGGAGCGGCGCGGTCTCCTCAATCCGCATGACCCAGTTTCTTTCAAAAAGAATTTCGATTTCGGAGGGGAAGTCCTCATGGGGCATCTTCGCTACGGCACCTCAGGGCAATTCGGCAGCGGCGGATGTCACCCCTACGTGCGTCGCACGAACTATCCCACCAAGACGCTCATGGTGGCGGGCAACTTCAACATGACAAATGCACGCGATCTCAATCATCACCTGATTGAGCGCGGGCAGCATCCCGTCTTCGACACCGACACGCAGACCGTTCTCGAAGAGATCGGTTATCATCTCGACGAAGTCCACGACGCGATCTACCGGCGCGAGCGCGACAAAGGTACGGACGGTTCAAAGATCCCGTCTATCATTTCCGCGGAGATCGACCTCACCCGTATCCTTGGAAAATGTGCAAAAATCTGGGATGGCGGATATACCATCGCTGGTGTCGTAGGGAACGGAGACGGATTTGTCCTGCGGGATCCGAACGGGATTCGCCCCTGTTTTTACTACGAGGACGACGAAGTGATCGCTTTCGCAAGCGAACGGGTTCCTCTCATGACCGTCTTTAATGCCGAGGTCGAGGATGTCCACGAGCTCCCGCGTGCCCATGTCGGAGTCATGAAACATAGCGGCGGATTTGAGATCAAACCGTACACCGAACCTCGTGAGTCCTTACCCTGTTCCTTCGAGCGCATTTATTTTTCGAGAGGGAATGATCCCGACATCTACCAGGAGAGAATGCAGCTCGGTGCAAATCTCGTTCCTCAGATCGTCGAGCGCATCGAAAAGGATTTTGATAAAACAGTGTTTAGTTTTGTCCCAAACACTGCTGAGGTCGCCTACTACGGTTTGATGCATGGCTTGCGGATGCTCCGTCGGGATCAGGTCAAAGGGCAAATCCTCGAGGCCGCAAAAGCCGGTGAACTGAACGAGTCCACGATCGACAAACTGATTCTCCAGAGCTGGCCCCGCGGCGAGAAGATCGCCCACAAGGACATCAAGCTCCGGACCTTTATCGCGCAGGAAAAAGGACGGGATCAGATGGTTTCGCACATTTATGACGTCACCTACGGCCAGATCGCTCCGGGCGAGACGCTCGTTGTTCTTGACGATTCCATCGTTCGCGGCACGACGCTGAAGGATTCAATCATCAAAATCCTTTCAAGACTCGAACCAAAAAAGATCATTATCGTTTCCACCGCACCTCAGATCCGATACCCGGACTGCTACGGGATCGATATGTCCGAGCTCGGGAAGTTTATCGTTTTCAAAGCCGCCGTGAATCTTCTCGAACGCAGCGGTCGACACAATCTGCTGACGAAGATCTACTACGAATGCCGTGAGGAGTTGAAAAAGCCGATCGGTGAGATGGGCAACCCGGTCAAAGCGATCTACGAACCCTTTACCGAGGAGGAACTCTCCGCGGAAGTGAGCCGTCTCGTCACCCCGGACAACATCCCGTGGAAAGGCGAAGTCGAGGTCATCTTCCAGACCGTGGATGGACTCCATAACGCCATTCCCGCGAACAACGGCGACTGGTATTTCACCGGCAATTATCCGACTCCGGGTGGCTTCAAAGTCGTGAACATGGCCTTTGTCGGCTACATGGACAAGACCGGCGAACGCCCCTACGACATCCTGCTTTGAATGCGGCGGCTTGCCCCACTGCCGCAGCCACTGCGGGGTCTCGGAATCAGTTCAAGTAGAAGTATCCTGCGTTCAGATAGGTCGCGTAGCTCACCCAGATCAGGTAGGGAATCATCAATCTTGCGGCGGTCCGGTCGAGTGGCTGGAACTTTCTGATCGTGAGAAGAATCGTGACCCACAGAAGCGCGATCACCGCAAGGGCCGGCCCGAGAAGGTGCGCTCCGAAAAAAACTGGTGTCCAGACGAGGTTCAGGATCAATTGAATGGCAAAAAATCGGAGCGCATTTCGTTTTGCCTGCCCTCGGGGAGCGCGGTGCCAGAGGAGGGCTAACGAGAACCCCATCATGGCATAAAGGACCGTCCAGACTGGGCCAAAAACCTCATTCGGTGGGACTCCGGGAGGTTTCACGAGTGAGGAATACCAGTCTTTCAGCGAGGACATTGTGAAGAATGCCCCGAGGGATCCCAAGAGAATGATCGAGACTACGCAGAGCGCCGCTTTTTGCCAGAATTTCATCGTGAATGTGAATGGGTTACGCCTCAAAAAGGGATGGGATCCGATTTTTCCGAAAGAGAAATGATGTGAATGATCGGGCGGGTTCCGCTACATTCCGGAAGCATGACCCTTTACGACCTGGGATGGAATGAAAAATTTGCGGAGGAATTCATCCCTTTTACGAAAAAGGGGTGGGTACCGGCACGTCTCATTCGCGACAACAAGATCACCTACGGGGCACTCACCGAGGGTGGAGAAGAATATGAAGTGGTCATGGGAGGAAAAGTCTACCACGACGCTGCGAGCGACGCGGAACTTCCGGCGGTGGGAGACTGGGTCGCCCTGGAAATCGGGACCGGTGATCTCGATCATGTGATCCGTGCCCGGCTCTCGCGCCAATCTTGTTTTTCGAGAAAGGCTCCCGGAAAAAGCAGCGAAGAGCAGGTCATCGCCGCAAATGTATCCCTCGTCTGTGTCGTGACCGATGCGGGCACCGATCTGAATCTGCGCCGTATGGAGCGCTTTTTTACGCTGATTGGGAGAAGTGGCGCGGATCCCGTTGTCCTCGTGAACAAGTCTGACCTCTTCCCGGCAGAACAAAATCGTGCGGCCGCCAAAGCAATTCACGATCTCTGCCCCGAGTCGAAGGTGATCGTGACGAGTGCGATCAACGGAGAAAATGTCACCGCGATCCAGGAGCTTCTCTCCCCGGGCATGTCGATCACCTTTGTCGGATCGAGCGGGGTGGGAAAGTCTTCGCTCATCAATGCCCTCCTCGGCGAAGACTGGCAGGAGGAGGGTGAGGTCAACGAAGTGACCGGGAAAGGGCGTCACACGACGACGGCACGGGAATTGATCGTGCTCGATGAGGGAGGCATCCTCATCGACAACCCCGGCATTCGCGAGGTCCAGATGTGGACCGACGAACACACTCTCCGTGAAAAATTCCTCGACATCGAAGCCCTCGCCGAACAGTGCCGGTTCCATGATTGCAGTCACGGTTCGGATGCGGGGTGTTGCGTGCGAACTGCCGTGGAAAATGGCGTGCTCGCCGCGGAACGGTACGAAGGATTCATGAAACTCGACGAAGAGATCGAGAATCTCAAAAAACGGATCAAAAAACGCAAAATGACGCTGGAACGTCGGGCAAAACGCGACCATCGGATCAAAGCGCGGAACCCCGAGGACCGGAAGGAATACGAAGCGGATCTGAAACCACGTGCCTGAGCTCTATGAAAATCAAATCCGCCCGCTATGCGACCAGTTGCGACAGCGTAGAATCCTGTCCCCCGTCCGATCTGCCCGAGTTTGCGTTCATCGGACGCTCGAATGTCGGCAAATCGTCGCTTTTAAATCTCCTCTGCAATCAGACCGCCCTCGCCAAGGTCTCCAGTAAACCGGGGGCAACACGGCTCATCAACTTTTTTGTGGTGAACGAAGAGTGGTGCCTCATCGATCTTCCTGGGTATGGGTTTGCCAGAGCACCCAAGTCGGAACGGAACCGTTTTAATGACTTTGTCGCCGACTACCTCGAATTCCGGGAAGGCCTCACCCACGTCTTTGTGCTGATCGACTGCCGTCATGAACCGCAGAAAATCGACATTGAATTTGTCACCTGGCTCGTTGAGAAAGCCGTTCCCTTTTCCCTTGTTTTCACCAAGTCGGATAAACTGAAAGCCTCAAAAGTCGCGGCGAACCGTGACCTTTTTCTGACGACTCTCGCCACCTTTGTGGATGGACAACCGCCCACCTTTATCACCTCCTCAAAATCCAAGGAGGGTCGTCTCGATGTGCTCAATGCGATTCGCAACCGACTGAAACCGGCCTTCTAGGTCGTGAATTCTATTTCATCCGGGCCTTGATCTCGGGAGCAAAGCAGTGAAGGCGAAGATCATTGTCCTCCGCTGCGGCAGCTGCACGTTGAATCGCCGGAGGGCAACTACCACAGGGGCAGGGTGCCACGTTCTGCCAGATTCGGGCGGCGCTTTCTTCGTATCGTTCGAGCTTCTGAAGATCTTTCCCCGGAGCGGACCCCAGCATTCGCGTAATCCGCATTTCCAAGCCCTGCAAATCGAGCAGCATTCG
>JAGPCC010000376.1 GCA_018058245.1 Verrucomicrobiales bacterium | reverse complement strand
CTGAGTCCACGAAGCCTCCTCGTTGGGATCTCCCGTGCACGTCTGGACCTCATTCGTGCTGGACCGGCGGGGCGGCTTGCAGCGGGCGATGATCGTGCCCGGGATCCCGGCGTGTTTCAGCCGCAGATCCGTGAAATCGACGATCACTTTGGTATTGCTCATGCGTTTCGTTTTCTGAGATTGCGGGACAAGGCCATTCCACGTGAGACCCGAGTCCCATCGTCCGCCGCTGTCCCATGTGGCGGGTTCATTCATCATACAATGAGGAATCGCATCGACGGATACGCACCCAACAGGGTTGGCTGGGCCAGACAACCCTGTTGGGTGCCCCGTTTGACCCGATCGGGTCCCGAAAAATGCTGAGGAAATACGGCAAACCATTGTTGGGATTAAAAAACCCACTGATGGTCCCGTCGATTTCGTCGACGGTATTGCCGATTTCGTCGACGGTATTGCCCATTTCGTCGACGATGCCGATCACGCTGTGAAGCGATTGGTCGACGGCACGGATGAGGAAGGTGCGATGCACGATCTACGGAAAGCGCCTCTCGCCGATTATTTTCAGTTCGACAAGAGGTGACGACTTTGGCGAAGCGTGATCGAACGGCTCTTCCCCCCCCGGTCGATTCCCCGTCGCGAACCTGCCTCTGGCGGGAAATCTTACAAAAAATCCGAGGAAAGCCTGTTGCATGAACCCTTATCGCCTGTTCAGTCCCATTTTAGCCGCTTCATGCCATCTCAGGATTTACCCGTCTCTTCGATTCAGGATACACTCAGTGTCGCCGGAAAGTTTTTCCGTGCCGGTGAGAATATCTGCCTTATCAGTGCGGTGACTTTTGGGCCGTTTCCGGTGGGGGCATTCCCCGATGAGGGGATCTGCGAACTCAGCCGGGTGCGGAATGAACTCGGGGCCAATGCGATCCGTGTTTACGAGGTGCCGTCTCTGACGTTCATGCATGCCTGCGCCGAGGCGGGGCTCCGGGTATTTATTACGCTTCCTTGGGACCAGCATATCGACTTTCTCTCGGAACGCAGGGTTCTGGAACGGGCCGAGGAGCTTTTGCTGGAGACGGTGCAGCGTTTCCAGGGGCATCCTGCTTTGGGTGGGTATTTTGTGGCGAATGAGATCGAGACGACCTTGGTTCGATGGATGGGACCGGCCCGGGTCGTGGAGCAGATCGAGCGACTCATTGATCTGGGCCATGCAAATGCTCCGGGTGCCCTTTTTTCCTACGCGAATTACCCGAGTACGGAGTATTTGCTGCCGCAGAATCAGGATTTTGTCTCTTTCAATCTTTACCTGGAATCAGAAGATGCACTTTCTGCGTACCTCGCAAGGCTACAGAATCTGTCGGGGGACAAACCGCTCTTCATCTCGGAATTCGGGGCGGATGCTCTTGCTCATGGGGAGTCTGGTCAGGCGGAGATCCTGCGTTGGTTTCTCCAGGTGGCTGCAGCCTCTGGGGTAGCGGGTGCGACGATCTTTGCCTGGAGCGATCTCTGGCAGCGCGGGGGAGCTACGGTGACGGATTGGCAATTCGGACTGACGAGGGCGGACCGCTCTGGGAAGGCTGCGGTGGCAACGGTGAAGGAAACCTGGGAGCAGTGGACTCGACCGGGAGGTTCCATTGTTTTGGCCGAAACTCCGCGTGTCTCGGTGATCGTGTGTACCTATCGTGGAAGCGCTACTCTCGTAACCTGCCTCGATTCGCTGGTGGTGCTGGACTACCCGGACTATGAGGTGATCCTCGTAAATGACGGGGGGGACGGCCGGGTCGCGGAACTCGCAGCAACCTATGAATCGGTGCGATACATCGAGGTGGAACACGACGGGCTCAGCGCCGCGAGGAACACGGGGGCGGCGGCGGCGACGGGTGAGATTTTTGTTTATACCGACGATGATTGCATCGCGGAGTCTGACTGGCTGAGCTGGATCGTAAAACGATTTGAGTCCGGCCCGCAAATCGGGTGTGTCGGGGGGCCAAATATCCCGCCTCCGGCGGAGACCGCGACTCAGGCTCTCATCGCGGCGGCTCCGGGTGGACCGGCGCATGTGCTGATCGACGATACCCGGGCGGAGCATCTTCCTGGTTGTAACCTCGCGGTGAGACGGAGCGTATTTGAAGAGGTGGGCGGTTTTAACCCGATTTTCCGGACGGCGGGGGATGATGTCGATTTTTGCTGGCGTGTCGCCGCGGCGGGGTATGATCTGGGTTTCCATCCGGCGGCGTTTGTCTGGCATCTTCGCCGTTTTTCCTACCGTGCCTATCGGAGGCAGCAGATCGGATACGGAAAAGCGGAGGCGATGCTGATGCCGATTCATCGGGATCGTTTTCGCGGGGCCGGTGGTGCGATCTGGAAGGGGCATGTCTATGCTGCCCGCTGTGAGAGGGGTGGGGCATTTGTCTATCACGGCCGATATGGTTATGAACCGTTTCAGTTTCTCTATTCGGGTGGTGGTAGCGGTCTCAGGAATATCACGCTGCACGTCATCTGGTGGGTCGTGATACTGGGACTGCTCGGAGCTTCTTTTTTCAATCTCTGGTTTCTTCTCCCGGCTGGGGTGATGGCTCTGCTGGCGATCTTGGTTGCTCTCCAACGGGCTGGGAATTCTGTGATCGAATCGCGTTTCGACACGACTACTTCGCGTTTTGTGCTGGCGGGACTCATTCTCGTGCAGGGGGTGCTCCGCAGTGGCACTCGTCTCCTCTACGGTTGGCGGGGGGTGCAGTTGGGGCGGGGGATCCGTCTCGTGAGTGGGGTGGCGGCTGATAAGGTTGCTTCGGGATGGTGGAAACTGGGCGACGAACGTGCCTACTGGAGCAGTGCGGGTGTGGGCCGGGAAGCTTTGATTGAGGCGATTTTGACCGCTTTCCCCGGAGCGGAGGACGATGCACTCGGGAAAACGGACGTCATTCTCAAGAAGGGCTGGTTCTGGAACTGGGCAGTGGTCACGGCGACGGAATACCATGAATCGAACGGTCGCCTTACGAGGTTGCGACTTCTCGCACGGCCTCAGTGGATCACTCGTATGATTGTGCTACCGCTCCTGCTGCTGACTCCTGTGGCGGTGATGCTGGGGTATGGATTCCAGAGCGAGTTCCTCACTTTGACTCTGATCTACGCCAGCATTTCGATCGCGGCAAAATTCTTCATGTGGATGTGGCGACCGCGCTTTCATCGGATCGCCCGATCGATCGGCCTGGAGACGCTCTGAGAGGCTCGGGGCGAATTCAGGCTGCTCCTAGGATGGCCAGGGTGATGCGTCGGATGTGGGGCGCTCGCCGATGTTCAAAGAGGAAGACTCCCTGCCAGGTTCCGAGGGAAAGTTTTCCGTGCACTACCGGGACAACTTCACTGGTCCGGGTCAGCGTCATTCGCAAATGGCTGGGGCTGTCATCGGGGCCTTCGTAGGTATGAACGAGGAAGGGAAGGTTTTCCGGTACGAGATAGTCGAAGAAGGAATGCAAATCGGTCCTCGCCTCCGGATCGGCATTTTCCATGATTACGAGGCTGGCGCTGGTGTGCTCGACAAAGACGGTGAGCTGGCCGGTCTGGATCTGACTGGAGGCGACAAAGTCGTGCAGCTCGCGGGTGATCTCATAGGTTCCTTTTCCTCGTGTGGAAACGGTGAATTCATGGTGGTAGGCAGCAAAGGTCATGCGGGTCAGAGGAGGGAAGGTCACGGTGGGGGCAGGAGGTAACAAGCGGCTTCGCGGTCATTGCGAACGAGGAGGATACGACCGGCGACGGCGGGGGTGTTCCAAGTCATGGAGGAAAGGGCGTTTATGCGGCCTTCTTCGAGGAATCCTTCAGGACGAATTTCCCCCACAACGACGTCACCACTTTCTGTCTGGACGAGGAGCCTGTCCTGAAACAAAAGGTGTTGGCCAAAACCGAATTTCTCGTTTTTCCAGACTCGTTCGCCGTTTTTCAGATCGACACAGGCGAGGCGTCCCTCGTCGAGTCCATAGGCATAGTCACCGAGGATCGCAGGCGAACTGAACTTCGTTTTTAGTCGGGTCGATTTCCAGAGTGGTTCGG
>JAGPCC010000375.1 GCA_018058245.1 Verrucomicrobiales bacterium | reverse complement strand
CTGCCAGTCGGCATCCGTCCCCGTCGGTGGTGCCGCACCAGAAATCGCCCGGTAGGCCCACCACTGCCTATCCTGATCGCTGAGAGAAAATCCGCGTTTCGGGGCAGCCTCGCCGTGAATCTCCAGAGCAGGATCGTAGGGGGCTCCTAGTTCCATCCACTTCTTTAAAAGGGAGATCGCCTCTTCCGAAAGTTGCTTCTTCGGAGGCATCTGATGGTCCGCGTCCTTGTAACTGACCATCTCGAGAAGAACGCTCGCGGCGGGGTCGTTTTCCTCCAGCGCGGAACCAAAATGTCCACCGACGAGCAAACCCTCGCGACTCGTGATCCGAAAGTCGCCTTTCAACTCGTCACCGCCCCCATGGCATTTGAAGCAATGCTCCTTCAGCAGCGGGTAGACCTGTTCCGTGAAAAACTGCCGCCCCGCCACGTCCTCTGCCGCCATTGCCTCTAGCCCGAAAGAGACAAACAGGATACTGGCGAAAGAGACAAAAGAGGGTTGCATCATAGACCAAACAGGGTTGAAGGAGAGAGAAGTGAGACACCTCTGGAGATCGTTCTATTGTTTCAAAGGGAGCACTCTTTGTAAAGGTGCCATATTTCCCCGTTGGGGGCGACCCCCTGATCATGTTGGCTGGATTCCACCGAGGAACGTAACCTTGCTTGTGTGCTGATTGTGCGCGTAAGTTACCCGTCAGCAAACGTAAGGGGAATCTCGCAATAGGCGAGCTTCCACCCTCCCTCCTCTCTATGCTCGAACTTGATGATGTGCCCGCGCCACGGGAGCCAATGACCGTCCCCCGGAAGAAGCGACGCGGGTGTTTGATTTCCATTTTCGTTTTTCTATTCGTCATCGTTCCGGGTCTGCTGCTCTTTCTCAATGGTCCGGGTTTTCGCCTCCTCGCGAGATATGCCGGTCTAAAGGCTGCGGCCGGACAGGGGTTCACCGGCGATTTTTCGATCTCGGGCAATCTCTGGTCCGGTTTCTCGATTCAGAGTCTCACCCTCGAGGGCGAAGGAGAAGATGCCTCGTCGATCACTTTGGAAGAAATCACGCTCGCCTATCGTGCCACCGATCTCATCCGCAGTGCCACTGGACTCAAATGGCTCGATACGCTGCATGTTCGGAAAGCCCGAATCGAACTCTACCTTCCCGAAATGCAGGAAGGTGACAAGAATACGACGGCAGATCCCGTGGCACAGGAAGGGACAACCGCTACTGACTTCAGCCCGCTCTGGAATCTGCTGGAGAGTGACATCGCGATCGAAGAAGTGACTCTCGTGATTCATCAAGGCGATGCAGAGATTGCTCTCGACGATTTCAGCCTCCTTCTACCACCTGGGAAAGAGGGCGCACTCGCCTTTCAAAAACTGCAGCTTCCGGGCCAGGCTCCCTGGGAAAAACTGGAAACTAAGATCACCCACAGCGAGCACGAGCTTCATCTCGGATCGATTTCCCTCTTGGAATACGCCCGCCTCGAATCCCTCCGCATTTCCGAACCGACTCCCGGCCAATGGGTCGCAAAGGCACTCGTTGACGTAGGGGGCGGGCAACTCTCGGCAGAATACGAGGCCCCGGGCAGTCTACTTGTCAGTCTCCGCCAGGGTTCGCGTATCGATCTCGGGAAAATCGCTCTGCCACTTCCTGACAAAACGACCTCTCCGCTCCGGGGATTGGTGACCGATCTCGATCTGCGATTTGTCGGAGATTTCGGAAAACCATCGACTTGGAAAGCAAACGGAAATCTCGTAGCGTCCGGCACTGGCTGGGTTTCCGACTCGGGTGTCCACGAGATTGACTCTGTCGCTCTCACGATCACGGACAATGCGCTCGCCGCGAATCTTTCCCGGCGGGAGACCACCCTGCAAGTAACCGCATCCGCTCCGCTCGAGGAGGTCTCATCGACTCACGAGCTCGCTTCGGTCCCGCTCAATCTCGGCATCCGACTCGATCTACCGTCCCTCGGAGATGCGGTCCGAGATTTTACCGACAAAATTCCCCTCACCGGTTCTCTGACACTCGAGGCGCGCGAAGTGCAGCTCATCGGAGGGAAAACGATACAGTCGGGAAGCCTTCTGATCCTCTCCGACAACCTCGCTTGGGACGGGATTCAGCTTTCTGGAATGCAACTCGCCGCCAACGTGGAAGCCGAGAACCTGGTCCGACTTGCGATGGATCTCGGACTCGATTCTCGGAATCAGATTCGCCTTGCCGGTACGTTTGATGCCGGAAAACTACGCTACGAAGGAGAAGCCGGGTTCTCGGTCGATACCAAGGGGAAGCTCGGGGGAGTGCTCGCCGACCTTCACCAGACCGACTATTCCGGCGTGGCATCTCTCAGCTGGAAGGGATCGGGCGATCTCAAAGACAAAGACCATCGCGGTGAGGCAAAGCTGGACCTGACCTCGCTCACCGTGAAAACCGGAAATCCGATCTCCGGGGAAGTCATCGCCCACTACGAGAATGCTTCGGCGATTCTCGATACCCTTTCCCTTCAAGCGAACGGCGTGACCCTGAGCGGGTCCGGGAAATGGGATGGAAAAATGTTGGAACTTCCGGATTGGAAAATCACCCACGGCGACAAAAATCCGCTCTCCCTGACGGCAATGATCCCTCTTCAACCCGGGACCGAAGGCGGATTTCTCGCCCAAACGGAACCTCTCGTGATCGACCTGGTCGTGAACGATCTTCCCCTCGAGGACATCACCGGATTTTTGGTTGACCGCCCTCCGTTGGCCGGAAATCTCACGGGAAATTTGAAAGGGAGGGGATCGTTTCCCGCGAGCGATTTGAAGGCCCATTTTGATTTCAAACCAACCGAAATCTCCGCCGCTGGTCCCGACTCCCTCGTAAGAATCGATTTCGGATTACTGGGAAACCTGGCAAAACCGTCGAGTTGGGCGGCAAGCCTAGACTCTTCTGTGGCGGGACTACGCTGGGAGGGTATGGCTCTGGAAAACATCACCGTGAAGACGGTGACCGACACCACAATACCAGAGCGCCCCCTGCTCACAGAAGTGCGCTTTGACCAATCCGAGACGACCTTGTTTGCCACCGCGCGGCTCGGTCTTGCCGGGGCCGACTCCCTCGCCGCACTGAAGTCCCAGGCGCTGGTGCTCAACGCAACTTTTACCGCCACCAATCTGGCAACGCTGGTGAAAGACTTTGCGCCCGATCGTTTCAAAGACCTGCCGCTTGCCGGGGCGCTCTCGATGACGGTCACTGATTTTACTCTTGCAGGGGGTTCCTTGATGCAGGGGAACGCCGTGCTCGAGTCGGACTCTCTCACGATTGAAAAACAAACCTTTGAGGCCTTTTCGGTCCGCGCCGACATCCCCGAAAAGGATCTCGCCCACGCCACCATCGCGATCGGTCTCGACCCTCTGAGTGAGGTCGCGGGGGACGGGCAGTTTCAGCTGAAATCGCAACAATACGAAGGTTCGGTTGATCTCAAAGCCGATCTTGCCTCCAAAACCAGCCGGCTCCGGAAACTGCTCGGCAGTCGCGAGATCGCAAAACTTCTTCCCCACCATACCACCCTCCAATGGAAAGGAGGAGGCGACCTGAAAGACCATACCCACGAAGGCACTCTCGCTCTCGACTCGGATGGTCTCACCCTCGCGGAAGAGGCCGAACCGATCGCCGTAAAGGTCCAAGGGAGCTACACGGGCACTTCAGCAGATTTTCCTGTCATCGAACTCACGAGCCGCCCTCTGAATCTCAGCGGCGCCGTGAAATGGGCAGATCGGGAACTTACGATTCTGAACTGGAAAGGCCATAGTGACGGGAAGGAGATCCTCACGATGTCCGGCGCGATCCCGCTGGATCGAGAGAAATTAACTCCGGCGCTCTGGTTCGGCCAGGAGGCACCCATCTCCCTGCTGCTCGATCTCAAGGAACTGCCCATCGCGACTGTGTCTCGCCTTTTCACAAAAGAAATCCCCCTCCTTGGCATTCTCTCCGCCGACCTCCATTTGTCGGGTCTCGCCTCGGCTCCGGAGGTCGCGGCAACCCTTGCCCTCGATCAAATCACAGTGCCACGGGATTCCAGTGAGATCCGGGCTGGGCA
>JAGPCC010000117.1 GCA_018058245.1 Verrucomicrobiales bacterium | reverse complement strand
GTTTATCGCACAGACGACTGCCAAGGAAGGTTCCGACGAGTGGTATACAATGTCTGCGATCGGTGTGGAGGGTCAGGGATGGCCGAAGGAGGATCTGAAATTCCGCTACGACCGTCTCCCGGCCAAGGCGGAAAAAATCGTCCGGAAACCTGTATGGGATCTCAGTCGCCACAGCGCCGGTCTTTGCTTCCGCTTCAATACCGATTCGACCTCGATCAAAATTCGCTACACCGTGGGGGGAGGCCTTGCGATGACAAATATGCCAGCCACTGGAGTCAGCGGGATCGACCTCTACGCGCTTGATAAGGGAGTATGGAAGTGGGTCGATGTGACAAAACCAAAGGAAGCCTCCACGACCTACACGATCTCGGGTCTTGATCCGGGCTTGAGGACCTACATGGCCTATCTGCCACTCTACAATTCTACTCTGAATGTCGAGATCGGAGTGCCCGCATCGGCTAAATTTGAGCCGATCGCACCACGGAAGGAAAAACCGATCGTATTTTACGGGACTTCGATCACGCATGGTGCCTCGGCCTCACGGCCGGGGATGTGTCACACCGCGATTCTGGGGCGACGACTGGATCGGCCGGTCATCAATCTCGGATTTTCCGGAAATGGAAAAATGGAGCCGGAAGTCGTTGCCCTTCTCACGGAAATCGATGCTGCGGTGTATGTGATTGATTGTCTCCCGAACATGATAGGCAGCGAGGTCGCTGCGCACGCCGAAACGCTGGTACGGAAGCTGCGGGAGGTCCGTCCCGACACACCCATCGTTCTCGTGGAAGACCGAACCTACGCGAACGCATGGATCTTCAAATCGAAACGAGTTCGTCACGAAGAAAGCCGCGCCGCCCTGATCCGGGCATTTGATACCCTTGTTTCCGCCGGGATGAAGCACCTCTATTATATTGAAGGTGACGAACTTCTCGGCGATGATCATGAAGCCACCACCGACGGTTCCCATCCCAGCGACCTGGGTTTCATGCGTCAGGCAGACGTTTTTGAGCCTGTTCTTCGCAAGGCCCTTGATTCTCAGTAACCAAATCTACGACCCACCTGCACCATGCCCAACACAATCATTATCGGACTGATCATTCTGGTCGTCCTCGTGACCTTCCTCATTCTGGCGAGATTTATCGGTCTCTGGATCCGTGCTCGGGTTTCGAACGCTCCGATTGGTCTGCTCAACCTCGTCGCGATGTGGATCCGGAAAGTGCCAACCTCTCTCATCGTCGACAGCAGAATCACTGCGGCAAAAGCGGGACTCGAATTCACGACGGATCAATTGGAGGCACACTATCTCGCTGGCGGTCACGTCGCGGATGTCGTCCTCGCCATGATCGCAGCGGACAAGGCGGGCATTCCTCTTGCCTTCAACCGTGCCTGCGCGATCGACCTCGCCGTGAAAGGCACTTCCAAGACCGTTCTCGAAGCGGTTCGGACCTCGATCAATCCCGCGGTGATCGACTGCCCCGGTGGCGGGGGTAAAATCGATGCCGTCGCTCGAGACGGGATTCAACTACGCGCCCGCGCCCGGGTCACAGTGAGGACGAACCTCGATCGATTTGTGGGGGGAGCAACGGAAGAGACCATTATCGCCCGGGTGAACGAAGGCATCGTTACCTCGATTGGTTCCTCGGCTTCGCACAAAGACGTGCTCGAAAATCCCGATCATATTTCCCGACGGGTGCTGGAACGTGGGCTCGATGCAAACACGCAGTTCGAGATCCTTTCCATCGACATTGCAGACGTAGACGTGGGCGAGAACATTGGGGCAAAACTCCAAGCAAGTCAGGCCGAAGCGGATAAGCAGGTCGCACAAGCCCGAGCCGAAGTGCGCCGTGCTGCGGCCGTCGCGACCGAGCAGGAAATGTCGGCCCGCACCCAGGAAATGAAAGCAAAACTCGTCGAAGCGGAGGCTCAGATCCCCATGGCGATGGCAGAGGCGTTCCGAAACGGAAATCTTGGAATCATGGACTACGCCCGCTATCGGAATGTCGTCGCCGACACGGAGATGCGCACGAACATCGCCCGTGAAGTAAAAGAGGACGACGACTCGAAGTCCAAATTCTAATCCCCTGCCTCCCTTTTTCTCCCCTCTTCTTTCCTGATGGACGATATCCCATGGATCTATGTCGCGATGATCTTCATCGCGTTCATTAGTTGGGTTCGTACCCGGATCAAAGAAGCCGCAGTGTTGAAACGGGAAAGAACGGCGCAGCGGAAAGCCCGCGAAAAAGCGAGGAACACGGCGACAGCAACGCCGCCGCCATCGCCCTATCGATCGCCCCTTTACGCTCCTGATCCGGCCCCAGTTTCCACTTCGGCAGCAACCCCTCGTCCAGCCCCCACCATTGCGACGGAGACTCCGCAGACCTTTCGGGAGCTCTTCGAAATGATGCAGGAGCAGGCTAGGGCAGACAAAAAACCTCCCGCACCAGTTCCGGCCCAAGTAACCCCGGCAGCCCCTCCTCCGCTCCCTGCCCCGGTCGCACCTGCGCGTACGGCGCAGGAAGAGATCGATGCGATTTTTTACGGGACAGACAACGTGGCGAAAGTCACTCCCGCCGCAAAAGTGGTACGCGCAGGGTCTGGGAACGCCACGAACATCAAGCGAATGCTCAGCCATCGCCGTTCGCTGCGGGAGGCTCTCGTGCTAAAGGAGATCCTCGATAAACCCGTCTCGATTCAGGAATAACAAGGTGACGGAGTTTCCGTCAGGTTCTCAGGAGAGAAAGTGACGGATCACAAAGGGGGAGATCCTGGTAATGAGTAGAAGCCCGATCCCACAGAGGACGAGACTGCTCAGGATCACAAAGGCGGCTTCAAAAACAACGAGTGCCGTCAGGGTGAGTCGATCGGCACCGAGATGACGGAGGTGACGGAACTCCTCCGTTCTGAGACGATTGGAAAGAAGGAAGACCAGCGCCCCGATCGCCATCGTCGCGAGCCCGATCACGAGGAGCAGCCTTACCACGACCCGTTGGACACTGAATACGGTCGCAAACAGTTCGTCCATTTCCTCTGCAGGAGAGATCAGCTGCAGCCCCCCTTTTACAGTGTATCGCCCCTTGAGGAGAGCCTGATTTTTTGCATCAGTGGGCACGACTATCGCGGTGGTGACCGGGTAGTCTTCGATGTCACCGTGAAAATGAAACTGCGCGACAGTTTCGGAAGTGATCTCGTTGTATTCGACGACCGAAGCATTTAGTCGAACTGGGCTATCGGGGGATGGAGAGGCAATTTTCTGATCCTCGCTCAGCTTCGCGGCTTCGGCGTGCCCGTGACCGAGCCCTTCGATGATCCAGCTCGTTTTTAGATCGACAAAGATCGCCCGGTCGTCCGGCGATCCGGTCGGAGCAATGATTCCGACGACTGTCATCTTCAGAGGATAAACCCCGGCGAGATCAAAGAGCGTCTCCGGTGTGGAGATGACCGCATCTCCCACCTGCAATCCAGCCCTTTCCGCAACGGTCGATCCGACGATACATTCCCCCAGCCGCAAAAGGTTCCGTCCATCCTGAAAGACGAACCGTCGATAGTCAAAGTAGTCGAGATTCGTCCCGACGATGCGATATCCACCGGCAGAGTATCTCGCATAGAGCGGAATGGCATTGGCGAGACCGCTCTCGGAGACGCTCTCCACATCGCGCAGAGTCAGGGTCGCGACCTCAGGCTTGGTAAAATAGAGCGAATTAAAAACAAGCTCCAAGGGACTACCCGCCTGCCCGAGGACGAGTGGCGTATCGGCGGCTCGCGCTCGGAGTTGTGCTTCAACCTGGGATACGATCACACCGATTCCGGACGGGAGCAGCCAGACAAGAGTAAAGGCCGCAACCAGGAGAAAGGTCTTCCCTCGATTCCGGCTGAGGTATCGCAATCCGAGATAAAAGATGCCGGAAAAGTTCATACGGTGATTCCCTCCTGCCGCAGGGCAAACAGATCTACGACTCGATCAAAACGCGGGAGCAGGACCGGGTCGTGCGTGATCATAAGCACCGTTGCCCCGATCCGTCGGGCTTCTTCGAGGAGAAGCGAGACGATCCTATCCTGGTTTTCCGGATCCAGGTTTCCGGTGGGTTCATCGGCGAGGATGAGTCGAGGGGACGTCACGAGACCACGGCAGAGCGCCGCGCGCTGTCGTTCGCCCTGGGAGAGTTCGGCAGGGTACTTGCCGAGATGATCAGCGATGCCCACCTTGCCGGCGAGTTCATCACAACGAGAGACAACTTCGGCCGAGATTCCAAGCCCGGAACTGACACGGAAAGGAACGAGTATATTCTCCCGGATCGTAAGGTAGTCGAGCAGTTCAAAATTCTGCGGAACCAGTCCGATCTTCCGGATTCGGAACCGCTGCCGTCCGGCGAGAGGAAGTTGCGAGAGCGATTGCCCCTCTACCTGGATCTCCCCGGAGGACGGCGATAGGATTCCCGAGATCAGATTGATGAACGTCGTCTTACCACATCCGCTCGGCCCGATGAGGGCGACCGTTTCGCCGTCGGCCACGGAGAATTGATCGATCTCGAGTTGAAACGTTTCCGACGGATAGGAAAAACGCACTTGCTGGCACGTGATCATGGTTGTGTGTCCGCTGGGCGACGAGAGATTTTCTGGATTCGTTCCTCGTTCAACAAGGTCAGACCACTGATTTTCCACGTGTCATCGATCGCCGAAACAGTCATTTCCGCTTCGTATTTGTTGGTTCGTTCGTGCGTATGTCCCCAGTGAGTCACTTCTCCGATGGTTACCCAGTCGGCCCTCGTTTGGAAAGAACCACTCGCGAGTCCCCCGCTCCCGACTTCTTTGCAATCCCGGAGTGCGATTTCGTAAACGCGGACCCTCGGGCCACCCTTGCTCTCCAGTTCGAGAGACTTCCGCATTTCCAGATAGACCTCCTCAAGAAGCGGACCGGTGACACTGGCTTCAAGAGTATCGTAGATCGCCGATTCATCGCGAAAATCAAAGGCATGGTAGGTATTACGAAGGAGAGCGTAGATGACGTCCTCGACCACAGCAGAATCGGGAACGACGATCTCCTCGGTATGCACTTTCAGCGAGAGACCCCCAACCACAATCCCGCCTACGAGCAGGAATCCGACCCATGACGGCGATTTGGTCTTGTCGCGAATCACAACATAAGCAGCATAAAGAAGCATCGCGAGACTGAGATAGATCAGGTGTTGTAAAGGACGATGCTCGATTCGGGTGATCCCCGGGATCGTCTGCAAGGTCGGGAGCGTGAGCGCCTCGCCCAGTTTCCAGGTCGTTTTCGACGAGTCCGGGGTCAGTTTTCTCGCCGAAGGTTTGCCCCGACTCGCGATTTCGAGAACAAGTTCGGTTTGTCCTGGCGCAAACCAGAGCCATTCGATCTCAAGATCGTTGATCCCCTGGACCGTCGAGGAGAGAGTCATGCCGACGAGAGCTTCGTTCACGGGGATATTTTCCCGTTCGTCCTCCACAAACCCTTTTTCCAGATCGGGCACCACAAATCGAAAGGATCGCTCGGAAAAAGTGATCGTTTTTCCGGGAGATGTTAGATTTACTCCGGATTCAAAGAGAGTCGCGAGATTCTCCAGCACCGCCTCACGAGCGACAGAACCGATCGAATCGCCCTCCATGCGCCAACTTTCCCGGAAAGGTTCCACACGAACGAGCGATTCGAGGCGCAACTCGAAGGGCTCCACGCTGAGGAATCCGCGAATCGGCGCTTCCTGCGCTCGCGTAGGCACTGCCGACAGTGCCAAAAGGAAAGAAAAACAGACGATATCAAGTCGGAGAGACATTACCAGAAACCAACTCCGCGACGCACCGCCCGTCAACTGAATCAAAGTTCCTCTCCTATGTTCCGCTTCCGTCGCATGATTCCGCCGAAAATGCGGTGAATTCGGCTCTTGATTCACCGTTCATTGTTTGCTTTGTTCCCAGTTCACTCTAACTGCCACATGCGTACAAGATCATTTCCCATTCTAGTTGCCGGAGCCCTGCTCCCCTTCTCCGCCCATGCCGGGACAGTCGACTTCACGTCCCAGGTAAAACCTCTCCTCGAAGGCACCTGCGTTCACTGTCACGGAGCGGAAAAACAGGAAGGCGAATATCGCCTCGACAGCAAGGCTGATGCCTTTGCAGGTGGGGAAAACTACGCCAAGGAAACGATCGTTCCGAAAAAACCGGACGGTAGTGCTGTCTACTGGATGACCGCCGAAGAACATACTTCGGACGACATCATGCCTCCAAAAAAACCTCTCACGGTGGAGCAGCAGAACATTCTCAAAGTCTGGATCGAGGAAGGTGCCGAATGGCCGGAGGGCGTCACGCTCGAAGAAAAACCCCGGATGGATTTTAAAATCAACATCCTCCCCCTCCTCAGTCGTGGCGGTCCCTTCAAAACGGAAGAACAGACAATGCTCCGCCTCTGGGTGGAACAAGGGGCGGTCTGGCCTGCTGATCTCAAGCTCGGCGGCGGAGGAACCGAGCCGAGTGGCCCTGCCGATAATCTCGAACTCGTAAAATTGATCCGGGAGAACATCCTCGCGACGACAAAAGAGAAGACCGAAGCGGAAATGAAAGATTACACTGCCGAAATCCCCAAGACCGGCGTGAAATTTGATATGGTCGCAATCAAAGGGGGGGAATTCCTGATGGGAAGTCCCGCCGACGAAGCCGGTCGCATGGAAGATGAGGGTCCGCAAAACAAGGTGAAAGTCCAGCCTTTCTGGATGGGAAAATTTGAGGTCACTTGGAACATGTACGAACCCTTCATGATCACGGGGATTGCTCGCAACAAGGATGGATCTCCCGAAAATATCCCGGCCGATGCCGCTCCGATTGACATCATTTCCAGCCCAACAACCCCCTACACCGAGATGAGTTTTGGCATGGGTACTGACGGGTATCCTGCGATCTGTATGACAGAGCATGCCGCAAGTAAATTTTGCGAATGGCTCAGCGCTCAGACCGGCCACTACTATCGCCTCCCGACCGAAGCAGAGTGGGAATACGCCTGCCGTGCCGGGACCACGGGTCCGTATTCCTGCCCAGCAGATCAACTCGCTGATTTCGCCGTGCTCGATCCAGAGCAAGTCCGTGTCGGCTACGAAAAAGTGGGCACAAAGAAACCGAATCCCTGGGGTCTCTATGACATGCACGGGAACGTCATGGAATGGTGTCTCGATCAATATCTCGCGGACACGTATTCGACTCGCAAAGGAAAAGTATCCGAAAGCCCCCTCGCGATCCCAACGACACTCTACCCACGCGTCGCTCGTGGCGGATCGTGGTATGATCCGGCCGAGGAGCTCCGTTCCGCCCGCCGCATCGCCTCAAATGAGAACTGGAAAGTGCAGGATCCGCAGCTTCCCAAGTCAATCTGGTATCACACCGACGCTCTCTGGCTCGGTTTCCGCATCATTCGTCCCCTACAGGTACCCGAAGTAGAGCAAATGAATCTACTCTGGAATCTCGGTCGTATTGGCGGTTGAGCGCTGCAGATTCGGTCCTTTTTGTATGAGACCTATTTTGAAAAAGGCGAGCCTCACGGTTCGCCTTTTTTTCGGATCTACGATGAGACCTTTGTTGCAAGTTCTCCTCTTCGCCGTCCTCTGTGCTGCAAATCCCGCGCGTTCCGCCGAAAAGTCGCTTTTCACCTACAAACAACCCCACATGGGCACCGAATTCACGATTCGGGTGTGGGCGGAACAGGGTCAGGTCGGTGACCTAACCCTGTTGACCGGGAAGGCCTTTGCGAAAGTAGCAGAGCTGAACCGCGCACTTTCGGATTACCTCCCGGAGTCGGAAATCAACCGCCTCGCGAAGGCTCCCTCGACCGTGCCGTTTCCGGTGAAGGAGGACCTTTTTACCCTTTTTGTCGTCGCGGGGAAATTGACCACTGACTCAGGCGGTGCCTTTGATGTCACGGCTGGCCCCCTCATCCGACTCTGGCGCCTTTCACGGAAGAATCGTACGCTCCCTACGCCCGAGCAGATCGCATCGGCGAAAGCGCGGACCGGATTTCACCACCTCGTCCTCGATCCGGTGAATCGGACAATCACAAAGAAGATCGATGGCATGTTGTTCGACCTCGGCGGCATCGCCAAGGGATACGCTGCCGACGCTGCGCTCACCATTCTGCGGGAAGGCGGATTCCCTCAATCACTCGTCGCGGCCAGTGGGGACATCGTCGTCGGTGATCCGCCTCCGCGCGAAGCAGGCTGGAGGATCGGAATCGAAACGCTCGAACTGGGTCATTCCCTCAAGGACCTCGAAACCGTAGTCCTCGCAAACGCTGCGATCTCGACTTCCGGTGACACCAGGCAATACGTAGAGATCGAGGGGACACGATATTCTCACATTGTATCCACGACGACCGGTCTCGGACTGACCGAACGCATCGGTGCCAGCGTCATCGGTCCCGATGCAACGACAACGGACAGTTATGCCACGACGGTGGCCTTACTTGGAGCAAAGGAAGGCTTGCAATTCATCAAGAATCAACGACGAGTCGAATGCCAAATCGTCGCCCTCTGCGACGGTCGTGAAGTGTTCATCCGCTCCAATGGATTCCTCAACCCCCAGGGACCAAACCACGAAGAAAAGTAAAGCCCCGTCACCCCGCCGTGACGGACGTGAGGCTGCTGTACAGTATCTCTATAGTCATGATATTCAGGGAGTGATCGCGCTCTCGGATAAAGATCTCGACTCGTTCTGGGAGTTGCGCACCGCGCGCGAATTTGCCCGCGAATTCGCGACCGAGCTGATTCAAGGAATCGAGGCAAACTGCTCGGAGATCGATGCCGTGATCCGCAATCAACTGGAAAACTTTTCATTTCAGCGCCTCGCCGCAGTCGACCGCAGTATTCTCCGCCTCGGGACTTACGAGATCATGTTCGCAAAGCATATTCCGCCTCAGGCCGCGATCAACGAGGCGATTGAAATCGCAAAACGGTTCGGAACCGACGACTCTCCGCGTTTTGTGAACGGCATCCTCGACAGAATCTTGAAGCGCTGAATCATGGGATTGTTTGCGAATATCCTCAATCGTTTTCGGGGAAATGATATTGATTGGGACGACCTCGAAGAGACTCTCATCACCGGCGACCTCGGCATTCGTCTGACGACGGAGATTGTCGAAAACCTGCGCCAGCGGAAAGGCAAACTCGATGCCCAAACGGTCGTCAATGCATGCCGCGAAGAGATCAAAACGATCCTCGGGGGTGAACCCGTGCCGGTTCCCGCCCCTGGACCTCCCGGCCGCCCTACGGTGATCCTTGTGGCCGGAGTAAATGGCGTTGGGAAAACCACTTCTGTCGCGAAACTCGCGGCATACTTGAAAGGACAAGGCCATGGCGTCGTCCTCGCCGCAGCGGATACATTCCGGGCAGCGGCCATCGAGCAGTTGAAGATCTGGGCGGAGAGAATCGACGTCCCGATCGTGACGACTCAGTACCAGGGAGACCCCTCGGCAGTTTGTTTTGACGCTCATCAAAAAGCGATCGCGACGGGAGCCGCCTATCTCATCTGTGACACCGCCGGTCGGCTCCATACGCGCAGCAATCTCATGGAGGAACTCAAAAAGATCCGCCGTACCATCGCGAAGCAGGATGAATCGGCACCCCATGAGCGATGGATCGTGGTCGATGCAACAACGGGATCGAATGCCGTCTCCCAGACTCGAGAGTTTCAATCCGCGCTGGATCTGAACGGAGTGATCGTCACAAAACTCGATGGTTCCGGAAAAGGCGGCAGTGTCGTTGCGATCAAACACGAACTCGGGGTATCGACCCGTTTCATCGGAACCGGAGAAACCGCCACCGATTTTAAACCGTTCGTGCCTGCGGAGTTCGTCGAATCACTTCTTTGAATCGCTGCTGCGCGATTCCGATGATTTGTAAATCAGTAGATTGCCCCGCTGATGAAATTCCCGCGCGGGTTGTAACAACACACGACCACCGTCATTTGGAACCCGTTTTGTGAAAAAGTGGCGATCCCCACTCCGATCTCAGTGCTTTCTTTCCAAATCATCTGCGTGTAGTGCCCCACTCCGCGATTGAAGAGATCAATTGTCATGATCCGAGCACCTTTTGGCATCTTCTGCTTCTCAGCGTACCAATCATCACAAGCGCTCAACACGGAGTACCCCGGCGCAGCTCCCCCGGTGCTGCCTCCCTGAGCGAGATTTTCGCCATAGGGATTCTCCCCCTGGGGTAAATGGGTGAACTGACCGGTTCGTGCGATCGTATCCGCACGCTCTTGCGCGTACTTTGCGATCTCCGCCGACCAAGTGACCTCCAAACTTCCAACTTCAGCCCGCTTCTGATTGTGATACTCCACGACCTGCAGCGCCTCCTGGGCAGTGACTCGAGACCCGGTCGCTTTGACTCGTCCCGACGGAGCGGTCTTCTGCGACTTCGGCCTGCCCGAACGCGACACTTCGCTACCTTTCAAAAATCGCTGTTTGAGTTTTGTGATCACGTTATCTTCAGCGATTCCCTGATTCTGTACGAAGCAAGAGAGTAGAAGGACAATGCCGATTACACAATGTTGTCGGCGGCGGGGTTTTTCCATCATCGATCTGTTATCGTTCTAGCCGCCTTGCCGAACAAGCCGTCGAAAATCTCTTAGGTATGCCCCTCTCCCGAGTATCGGTCAACTTCTTCCCTCGAAAACAGGTTTCGCCCCCTCGCTACAGCGGAAATATCGTCGCTCCTGTTCAGGTTTTCCTTTTTTTTCCTGCGGTATCCTTGGCATGTGTTAAAGAATCTGCTTCATTCGCACATGCCTTCCCGTCCACTCCTCTTTCTAACTGCTGCCCTGAGTCTTGCCTTCGCTGGCACCTCGGTCGCACAAAAGAAGAATCAGGAAACGAAAGAGGAAGCCCCCCCGAGCGCCGAGGATGCCCGGAAGGCAGCCGAACTGCTGAAGTTGCCCAATCTGGTTCTCATCATCGCGGACGATATGGCTTGGGACGACCTGTCCCCGGCAGGGCATGCTTCGATCATGACGCCGAATCTGCAACGGCTCGCAGGCGAAGGGATGCGATTTGACCGGGCCTTTCTCACTGCTTCCTCCTGTAGTCCGAGCCGGGCCAGCATCATCACGGGTAGATATCCCCACCAGACTGACGCCGAAGAACTCCACTGGCCCCTACCGGCCTCACAGACGACCTTTGTTGAACTCTTAAAAGAGAAAGGATATTGGACCGGTGCCGCTGGAAAATGGCATCTCGGGGAGGCCATCAAAGACCGTTTCCACGTAGTCAAAGACGTTGACGCCTCTGGATTCCAACTGCCTTCCGGGGAAGCGGGAAAATCGGGAAATTTCGAAGAATCTCTTGTGGGGGACGCCCAGAGCGGATGCGAGGATTGGATTCCACTGATGCGGGAGCGCGAACCCGGAAAGCCGTTCTTCTTGTGGCTCGCTGCGCTCGACCCCCATCGCCCCTATCACGACGCCATTCTTGAGGAGGGTTCCCGCCCCGAGGAAATCCGGCTGCCCCCCTATCACCCGGACACTCCGGCAGTGCGGGCAGACTATCAACTCTACTACGATGAGATCACCCGTCTCGACCACTACGTCGGCGAAGTGCTCGACGAATTAGACGCCCAGGGGATCGCAGAGAACACTCTCGTCCTTTTTATCAGCGACAACGGTCGTCCCTTTCCTCGCGACAAGACCACTCTCTACGACAGTGGCATCCGCACCCCGTGGATCGTTCGTTGGCCCGCTCGGGTGGCTGAGGGAACCGTCTGTGAACGTCTCGTTAGCTCGGTGGATATTGGAAGGACCTTTCTCTCCCTCGCGAAAATCGAGAAACCCGGTGCCACCTTTGAAGGCGTCGATTTCTCCCCTCTCCTCACCGACCCGGACAAGCCCATTCGGGAGTATGTTTTTGCAGAAAAAAATTGGCACGACTATGAAGACCACGCACGAGGGGTTCGAAATGAACGCTACAAGTACATCCTGAATTCCTATGAGGATCTCCCGCTGACTCCTCCCGCTGATGTGGTGCGATGCCCCACCTACGTCGAACTGATCCGCCTCCGCGAAAAGGGTGCCCTCACTCCCGCCCAAGAGATCTGTTTCAACACGCCCCGTCCGAAAGAAGAACTTTTTGATACCAAGCTCGACCCTTTCGAACTCAAGAATCTCGCTGCCGATGAGCGCTACAGTCCCCTTCTCACCGCCATGCGAGCCGCGCTGGCGGACTGGGAAAACAAGACCGAGGATTCCGTCCCAGAACTCAGAACTGCAGACGAGTTTGACCGCGCGACCGGACTCCCCACACCCGAGCGAGTTCGCCCTCGCCTCTCAAAGAAAGAAATGGTGGAAAAAGGACTCGTCGCTCCCTAAGTATCAACTCATGAAACCTTATATTCTTGTTTTGGTGCTTGCCGAGTTCTTGCCCACACTCTCTGCAGTGGCGGATTTCGACTGGAAAGATACGGAAGGGAAATCTCTGGAGTTGACCTTCGAATCCCGCCCCGTTGCGAGTTATGTCTACGAGGCTCTCGATAAAAGCTCTCCGGCGCGGCGAGAAGAAACCTACAAACCCTTTTGCCACATTTATCGTCCCGGCAGCAACCAAGACGAACTGCTCACAAAAGGCCCGGGAGGGAATTTTACCCACCATCGAGGGATTTTCTACGGTTTCTCGAAGATCCAATACACGGATCGAGACGGCGTAATCCATCAGAATGTGGACAACTGGCACTGTCGAAAGGCCTGCCAAATTCACCGGAAATTCACCGCAACGGGAGCGAACAAGGAATCCGCATTTTTTACCTCGGGAATCGATTGGCTGGGTGACGAGGGAGACCGCTTTGCAGTGGAGTCGAGAACGATGCGCTTCTCTTTTTCTGGGAGTGATCTTATCGTCGACTTCGAATCCGTGCTCACTCCCGAAGTCCCCACCCTGACCCTCGACGGGGATCCGCAACACGCCGGTTTCCAGTTTCGCGCTCACAATGATGTCAACGAGTTGAGCCAAAAAACCACCTACTACATCCGTCCGGTCTCCGGGATTGGCCAGCCAGGGCAAACGATCAACTGGTCGCCGAAAGCAGACAATGGCCAGACACGCGATCTCCCCTGGAAAGGCATGTGCATCACCCTCGCCGAGATACAATACTCCGTCCTTTATCTGGATCATCCTGGGAATCCGAAACCGGCGCGGGCCAGTGAGCGTCCTTATGGTCGATTCGGAACCTATTTCTCTACCGAAGTGATTCCAGAAAAACCGCTAAAAGTGCGCTACCGTCTCGTCGTCCGAAAAGGCGAAACGGAAACGAAGGAAATCGAGAACATGAGCGCGGAATTTGCCCGACAATAGTTCTTCGCCGGTACCTAGACGATGCAGAAAAACCGCACAACTTCCGGTAGCACCCCTCTGACAGAACATTCTCGTTCCGAAATAACGGAAATCCTGAAGCGAGTTCGAAAGATTGAACTGCGGACTCGAGGTCTCGTGCGGGAAAGTTTCGGAGGCGAATATCACAGCTGCTTCAAGGGCGAAGGAATCGACTTTGAAGACTTCCGTGAATATCAGCCCGGGGACGAAGTCCGCTCGATCGATTGGAATGTCACCGCGAGGATGGGTCATCCTTTTGTGAAAAAATTTACCGAGGAACGAGAAATGACCGTCTTCGTCTGCGTCGACATCAGCGCCTCGGGGGACTACGGCAGTCTCGGCCCGAGCAAACGCGAAATGATGGCGGAAGTCGCGGCCTTGATCACCTTCAGCGCACTCCAAAACAAAGACAAAGTCGGTTTACTCCTCTTCACGGACGAGGTAGAACTCTATCTGCCGCCGAAAAAGGGAACGGCTCATGCTCTGCGACTGATTCGTGAAATTCTCCTGTTTGAACCCACGGGACACCGGACATCTCTCGCTGGTCCGATTCATCTCTTAAAAAATGCGGTTCGAAAGAGGGCTCTCGTCTTCCTGCTTTCGGACTTCCTCTTCGACGAAGATCTCAACGCCGATCTACGAGTCGTCAGTCGAAAACACGATCTCGTCGCGATTCAGGTGAGTGACCCCGCTGAGTTAGCCCTGCCTGCGGTCGGACACGTCCGGCTCGAAGACCCTGAAACGGGGCATCAAGTCGAGATAAACACCTCCAACCCTCGCGTCCGGATGGCCTACCAAGCCGAAGCGAGAAGATGGCAGGAGGAAATCGACCAGCAGTTCAAAC
>JAGPCC010000374.1 GCA_018058245.1 Verrucomicrobiales bacterium | reverse complement strand
CCTGCCGCCGAGGCACATCCCCTTGTTTTTGTCTTCACCGGTCAGGGGGCCCAGTGGTGGGCGATGGGGCAGAGCCTCATCCAGCGTGAGCCCGTTTTCCGTGCGGTTTTGGAAGAGATCGATACCTATCTGAAACCGCTCGCGGGATGGTCTCTCATTGACGAAATGACGAAGGATGAGAAGTCCTCGCAGATTAATCGCACGAATATCGCCCAACCGGCCATCTTTGGGCTGCAGGTCGCTCTCGCCGCGCTCTGGAAATCTTGGGGAATTGTACCTTCGAAAGTAGTCGGGCACTCGGTCGGTGAGGTCGCGGCAGCCTATGTCGCTGGTGCCTACACGATGGCGGATGCGGTCTCGATCATTTACCATCGGTCTCGTTTGCAGGATCAGACGGGCGGAAACGGACGCATGGTAGCGGCCGGACTTTCCCAATCAGAGGCTCGCAAGGTTCTCGCGGGAATGGAAGACCGCGTCCAAGTCGCGGTGATCAATAGCCCTGGAATGGTGACACTCGCGGGGGACACCGAGCCGCTGGAGGCCATCGTTGCTGAACTGGAGAACGCCGGGAAGTTTGTCCGCTGGCTTCGAATCGACTACGCGTTCCACACGCACCAGATGGAGCCGATCAAGGAGGAACTCCTTGCGGCTCTAGCGAACATCAAACCACGTGCGACAACGATTCCTTATATTTCCACGGTCACGGGGGGGATCTGCGATGGCACGAAACTCGACGGTCAATACTGGTGGCAGAATGTGCGTGAAGCAGTCCTTTTTGCGCCTGCGATCTCAAATCTGATCCGTTCGGGGGAAGACTCTTTCATGGAGATCGGTCCCCATCCCGCGTTGCAAAATCCGATTATGGAGTGTCTCTCCGATCAGGGGCGCAAAGGGTTTTATTATTCCAGTCTTCATCGGAAAGAAGAAGAATCGGTCGAAATGTTAAAGAATCTGGCTCGACTTCACATCCACGGGTACTCTGTGGATTGGAAGAGTGTGAACCAGGGTTCTGGAAAAGAAGTGCGGCTCCCCACCTACGCCTGGCAGCGCGAGCGCTACTGGCTGGAGTCAGCCGAAGGACAGTATCTGCGTTGTGCCCCGCTGGAGCATCCGCTGCTTGGCCTGTCCCAAGCGGCTCCCCGGCCAACTTGGCAGTTCGAACTGGATCCTCGCTACTTCACCTGGCTCGATGATCACCGTTTCTGGGACAGTGTCGTGTTCCCTGCGTCCGGATACGGAGAGATCGGTCTCGCGATTGCCCGCAAGCTCTTCCCTGGGGAGAACTATGTCGTAGAGGATCTCGAAATGAAGAAAGCGCTCTTCGTTTCAGAAGAGAAAGTTCCGGTGGTAGAAGTTGTTTTTGATCCCAGTACGCGGATCTTCCAGATTTTCAGTTCGATCGGGGAACGAAAAGATTGGGATCTGAACTGTCAGGGGATTTTACGTCGCCAGCCTCTTCCAAAAGGGCAGTCGGTAGATCTCGAGGCGATTAAAGCGGACCTCCCGAGGCACTTTACCCACGAGGAATACTACGAGGATTACGAAGAAGCGGGTTATCAGTTCCGACCACTCTTCCAACACTTGCGTAATGTATGGCGCAAGGACGGTGAGGCACTGGCTGAGATCGTCGCTCCCGATGGATTGCGCGATACCATCCCGGACCATCATTTTCATCCTGCCGTGCTCGATGCTTGTTTCCATACGGTTAAGGGGGGACAGGTGATCCCCGACGGTGCCTTGGCGACAGACTATTTTTACCTCCCCGCCGCGATCCGGAGTATCCGCCTGTATGTCGAAAAACTGCCGCTCCGCCTATGGGGGCATGCGAAGGTAAATTCCGACAACGATAGAGAATACATCATCGCCGACATCAAGGTGTATGATGATGGCGGAAACCTCGTCGCGGAAATTTATGGATTCCGGGCCGATCGTGTGGACCAGAGTCATCACGACGATCTGGAAAAATGCCTCTACCAGGCTGCCTGGCAGCCCCTCCGACTGAAGGGAACCCGGATCGACGGTGATGCCGAACTTCCTGATCCTGCTGAACTCGTCAAAGCGGCAAATGCTGGCTTAGAAGGGCTCTACGCTGCTCGGAATCTCGCCGATCATTACGGGAAATTCCTACCGGCGATGGAAGAACTCTCGCGGCAGTTTATCGTCAACGCCCATCTGGATCTTGGTTGGAAACCCGAAATTGGGGATCGGATCACGGTCGAGGGGCAGATGCGAAAACTGACGATTGCGGACCATCACCGCAAACTCGTCTACGGGCAGCTCACGGCGCTCGCAGAAGGTGGATTTTTGAAATCGGTCGGTGAGGAGGAATGGGAAGTCGTGGAAGTTCCCGTGAGGGAAGAAGCGGTCAAATGGGTGGATCGTCTCGCACAGCAAATGCCGGTGTTTGCCTCGGAAGCGGAATTGCAGAAACTGGCCGGGCCAAACCTGGCTGGGGTCCTGAGTGGAGAGAAAGATCCGCTGGAGGTACTCTTTCCGAGCGGTTCCTCCCGCGTCATGGAGCGTTTTTACCGGGAAGGCGCAGACTTTCCGGTCATCAATGAACAGATCAGTCAAGCGCTCGCGGTGGCGGTGGCAAACTTGCCCGCCCGTCGGGCCATTCGTGTTCTTGAAGTGGGCGCTGGAACCGGATCGCTGACCGGTCAGGTGCTTCCTGTCTTCCCGGCGGATCGGACGGAGTATTATTTCACTGACAATGGTCCGAGTTTCCTTCAGGCGGCTCAGGATCGGTTCCACGAAGAATTCCCGTTCGTAGAGTACAAGATTTTCGATTGTGAAAAGTCTCCCGAAGCACAGGGATTCGAACCCAATCACTTCGACATCGTCGTGGCTTCGAATGTGATCCACGCGACAACCGACCTCAAGGCGACCTTGAACAATCTCCGCGCGTGCCTCGCGCCGAACGGGATTTTGATGTTCCTCGAAGTGACTTGGCGTAGAGCTACTCTAGACAACGTTTTCGGATTGCTCCCCGGTTGGTGGCGTTTTTCCGATACGGATCTGCGGAAGAGAAGTGCCCTTTTAACGAGGGTGCAATGGGAAGCGCTCCTTACCGAACTAGAGTTTCGGGATGTCACCAGTTTCATTAGTTCTCCCAATCAAGCGGAAGATCAGCAAGCCTGCCTTGTGGCCCGCGCACCCGAGCCCGTGCAGGTTCTCACGGAGACACCGGAAGAAGTGCTGGTTCCCGAGGCTGTCGTCAGTGAGGCGATCCTGATCACAAAAGATGTCTCTGGCGTAGCCGCATCGCTACGGAAATCCCTCAAGAGTGACTCCATCGAAGTCGTTCTCGTTGGTCCTTCCGTGACCGAGGTTGAATCTGCCCTCGATGTCCTAGCGGATGCGGGGAAAGTGGTCCGCACGATTATTCATACGCTCTCGCTCGATCATCCCAAAGTCGATTCCCTCGATTTGGTTTCCTTGAAGGCAGCGCAAACCTCTGGGGTTCACTTTGCCCGGGAGTTTTTCAAGTCACTCACGGCACGCGAATGGACGAAGAAACCTCGGGTAGTCTTTCTGACTCGGGGGACTATGCCCGTGATCCCGGGTGAGCCGCTTCCCGGTCTCGCCTCGGCACCGCTCACAGGACTGCTCCGCGTCGCGAACAATGAGCAACCCGACTATCTCTGGACGCAGATCGATCTTGATCCCGGAGTTCATGATTTTGAAATTGAAGATCTTTCCGCCGAAATCCTTCGTGTGGAGCGGGAGCATGAGATCGCCTTCCGTGGAAATGGTCGCTACGTCCGTCGTGTCCACCGAATCAAGTCAGACGAACTGCCCCCGAAAACAAAGAACGCGGTGCAGAAGGACGGTTCGATTCTCCCGTATCGCTTGCAGATCGAAAAACCTGGCATCCTCACGAATCTCTCTTTGAATGAGACCGTCCGCCGCGAACCCGGCGAAGGGGAAATCGAGATCTCCGTCAAAGCGGGTGGGATCAATTTTCGGGATGTTATGAAAGCCTTGGGGATTTACCCTGGGCAGCCAGTCGACTTGAAATGGTTCGGCGATGATTTTGCCGGAACGGTCGTTCGAGTCGGTGCCGGGGTGA
>JAGPCC010000373.1 GCA_018058245.1 Verrucomicrobiales bacterium | reverse complement strand
GTCATGGCTAAAGCGGTGCAAAAAATGAAAGTGGTCACGGATGCTGCCGCACCCAAGGACATCGTCGACATCTACGCCTCCCGGCCAATCCGCCTTTCGGTGAAGGCAGTTGAACCAGCTCCCGCTCCAGTTGCTGCTCCCGCTCCAGTTGCTGCTCCCGCTCCAGTCGCCTCGGCTCCAACAACAAAAATTAAGTAGTATTTCTTAGGTTGAGGAGTCGCTTTTTCTTCCCCAACCAGCGTAGCTGGTGGGGCGCTGATATAGACTCCCAATTGTTTTGATTCCTGCTACTGCGGAAACCATTTCAAAGATAGGGGCGCAATCCACCCCATCTTGTTTCCTGCGGAAGGAGTCTAGCGGGGAGTTGATGGCAGCGGAGTATCGAAGAATCGAGCAATGGGAACGTGCTGCCCCCGAGACGGTCACTTTCTTCCGCTTGCGTTCTACTTTCCGATCTTATCGAGTGCCTCTTTCACTTGAACCTCGACTTCGGCATAGAGGGCCTCGTCGTTTTTCAAGACTTCTTTTGCTGCGTCGCGGCCCTGGGCTACTTGAGTGCCTTTAAAACTGATCCAAGAACCCCGCTTCTGCATGATGTCGTGCTCGATCGCGAGATCCAAAAGGGAACCTACCGCAGAAATCCCTTCGTTGAACATGATGTCAAATTCCGCTTCGCCGTAGGGCGGGGCGACTTTGTTTTTCACCACTTTGAGCTTCGTGCGATTTCCGGTAGCGGTACCGTCTGATGACTTGATGCTCCCGGTACGACGAATGTCGCATCGTACGGAACTGTAGAATTTGAGAGCACGTCCCCCCGGTTGAGTCTCGGGGTTTCCGAACATGACTCCGATCTTTTCCCGGATCTGGTTCGTGAAGATCACAACCGTGCGAGCTTTGGAAATGATCGCCGTCAACTTGCGAAGGGCGGCGCTCATGAGGCGGGCCTGTGCTCCTACGGTGGCGTCTCCGATCTCACCATCGAGTTCCTGTTTGGTCACGAGGGCAGCAACGGAGTCAAGGACGATCACATCGAGCGCGTTGGAACGGACTAGCGTTTCAACGATGCGAAGTGCTTCTTCTCCAGAACTGGGCTGAGAAAGGAGCAGGTCGTCGAGATTGACACCCAAACGCCTTGCATACTGGGGATCGAGAGCGTGCTCGACGTCCACAAAGGCAGCAAGCCCCCCGGCTTTTTGCGCTTGGGCAATCACTGTAAGTGTCAGCGTGGTTTTCCCGGATGATTCGGGACCATACACTTCGACGATACGTCCCCTGGGGAAACCACCGGCTCCAAGGGCCCGGTCAATGATAAGGTTCCCTGTAGGGATGACTTCCACGTCCATCCGAGTGTCGCTACCGAGTCGCATGATTGCCGCCTCTCCGAAATCCTTCTGAATCTGGGAGATCGCGAGATCGAGATTCTTTGCACGGGCTTCAGAAACTCGGTTGACTTCTTTGTCGTTGCTTTTTGGAGCAGCCATATCGTTCGCAGTTGGGTTTGGGGTTGGAGTGGTAGATCTGGGCGGGGACTTCGCGGGAGTGTCGGATCCACTTTTGCGAGTTCCCGTTGATTTGACGGGAATGGTTTGCCCGTCGGTAATGGAGGGTTTCACGCCGTCATCGGCACCGTTAGGAGATAGCAGTTCAACCATGATAAGACAAAATGTTTCATCAAAATAGATGAAAGTGTTCAGGTGTCCAGTAAAATAATGAACAGTGTCAAATTTATTTTTGAATAGGTTGATTTGCTTTTGCGCGAGCTGTGTTTGAAGATGCGGCCCCGTGGTTTGTTTCAACGGGAAGCACTCCTCTGTTAATCTCATGCGCATTCTTTCAGGCATCCAACCAAGCGGCAGGCTCCACATCGGGAACTATTTCGGGATGATGGAACCTTCGATCCGGTTACAGGACGAAGGGGACGCATTCTATTTTATTGCGGACTACCATGCCTTGACCTCAACGCACGACCCGTCGGCTTTGCAGGAGAATGTGAGAAATCTCGCGATTGATTTCCTTGCTTGTGGACTGAATCCCGAAAAGGCGACCTTTTGGCGTCAATCGGCGGTCGTGGAGGTCACGGAGTTGGCGTGGATTTTGAGTTGTGTTACGCCGATGGGGTTTCTGGAGCGCTGCGTCTCGTATAAAGACAAGATCGCGCAGGGGGTTAGTCCTTCACACGGGCTTTTTGCGTATCCCGTTTTGCAGGCGGCTGACATTTTGCTCTTTGATGCCAATGTAGTTCCGGTGGGGAAAGACCAGAAGCAACATCTAGAATTGACCCGCGATGTCGCGCAAAAGTTTAATGATCGATATGGTGACGGGCTCCTTGTGATTCCAGAGCCCCGAATTCGCGAAGAAACCGCGGTCGTGCCGGGGCTCGATGGCCGCAAGATGAGTAAAAGTTACGATAATACGATCGATATTTTTGAGGAGACAGAGAAGAAACTCCGGAAGAAGATCATGAAGATCGTGACGGATTCGAGCCCGGTCGAGGCAATCAAAAATCCGGAAGGGAGCTACCTTGTGCAATTGTATCAGCTCTTTTCCTCCTCCGAAGCGGTGGCGGAGATGGAGGCTTCGTATCGTGCCGGTGGGACGGGGTACGGACAGTACAAGGAGCAGCTTTTTGAGGCGATCCGAGACTATTTTGCTCCGATGAGGGAACGCCGGGAAGAACTCGTGAAGGATATTTCCTACGTGGACGATGTTCTCGTGGAGGGCGCTAAGCGGGCCAAAGCACAAGCGCGGGTAGTGATGGATCGCGTCCGCAATGCGGTCGGGATGTGAACTATTTTTTGAAATACTCGGTCGAGTCGACTGGCGGCTTCCGTTTTGGTTCTTTCGGGGTGAGCTCCTCTGTCGGATTTTCTTTTGCCGTCGTTTCCGGTTTTGGTTCCGGTGGGGATTTTTCCTTTTCGGGTACCGGAGGAAAAATCGAGTCGGGTTCAAGAAGGGTGATTTGCTCTGGCTGAATCAGTTTGATTTGTGGTTTTCCCTGATAGATGGAAATGATTCCCTCTACCGCAAGTCGTTTCCCGTCGTAGAGCGTATAGGGTTCTCCCGCCTTGAATGGTTCGAGATCGGTTTTGAAGGTAACAAGGAGGAATTCTGCGCCTTTAAAACGGACGAAATTGGTCCCGGTCGCGTTTTTTTCGGATCCTGTGGTCTCGCCGTAGACCACGATCTTTTGGCCCTCTTTCGCCGAGAGCGCAGCGGTTGCGGAGGCCTCGAGATAGATGGCGTCACTACCGACCAGGGGAATCGCCGGGAACAGAACCGCAGCGCTCAGGCAGGACAGGCAAATTCTCATGGCTTTTCGTAGTCGGGATTGTGAAGGCTGGATACTGTGCCATCGGCAGACACAACGGTGATTTCTGAAATTCCCGACGGTGCGATCTCCTGGATCACGATGACAGAGTCGCTGATCGCATCCAAGACGGGGCGGTCGTGCTTGACGAGTTCAAACGCGACTCGCTTGCCACCCGGATAGGGACTCTTAAGAAGGGAAGCAAGCTCACCAGAGGGAAGATAGCGGCCGGAGAGTTCCTCCCACTCTTCTGGATAGTGGTCGCGATGTGCTCTCGCATATTCTTCGCAGGCGATGAAAAGGCGTGCGCCATTGGCTCGCCCGAGGGAGTGCAGGTCGGCATCCTGTCCGGACCTCCATTTGCTCATCGCTGGGAAGGAGGCCGCGACGAGTATGGCCAAAAGAGGGAACAGCAGCATCGATCCATAGCTCAATCCGAGGCCCAGGGTGGCGAGGCGGCGACCCCGATAAGCGTGATCGCGAATGTCCTGTTTCGCGAGGTGTCCCAGAACGGCGCCCAACGCGGAAAGGAAGAGCCCGACAATGAGCCAAAGAGTCACAAATCCGATCGAGCTGAGGATCACACTTGCGATCGCTTTTTTCGACCATTCGATCGGATGGATGGCGCTTGATTTCGGGGGGGAAGTCATGGAGTCCCTCTTTTCTATCATGCGGTCGGGGTGGGCGAAACTGCATTTTTCCCGATCTCTTCTCTTGGTGGGATTCTGGAAAAGAGGAAGGTGATCACGGCAAACGCACAAACTCCAGA
>JAGPCC010000116.1 GCA_018058245.1 Verrucomicrobiales bacterium | reverse complement strand
TTGCGGTATTGTGGCCAGGCTTTTGGACAATGATATATTCCCGTGGCTCAGTGGAGCGAAATGCCGGAAAGCGACTTCCGTTGAGCGGGACCGTGCCGCGACTATCGTTGCAGATCGTTTGTGTAGTACGGTTGCCAATCCAATCGTGCGCAACGCTCAGGAACAGCGCCAACTGAAAATGATCGGCGATTGGCTAGAAGCCTGCGGATACCGGAAAAAACCGCACCCTGCGGCTGAAACACTCGCCAAAATGGAGGCGGGCACCTATGCTTTTCGCATGAATCTCGTCGTGGGTAACACCAAACCCGTTAACATTCCGGTTGATGTCGCCGTCCAGCCACTCAAGCCGAAGAGAGGTGGCCTCCCAATCCTGATCGAAGCAAAGTCCGCTGGCGATTTCACGAACACGAACAAGCGGCGAAAAGAAGAAGCAACGAAGGTGCATCAGTTGCGGGGAACTTACGGGGAATCCATCCGCTTTGTGCTTTTCCTATGCGGCTACTTCGGCAGCGATTACCTCGGCTATGAAGCCGCTGAGGGCATCGACTGGGTCTGGGAACACCGAATCGACGATCTTTCCAAACTTGGGCTATAATCCCTCATGCCCTTAATCCAACAGCCCCGCAAGGAAGCACAACGCCAGGTGCGGCAGCGTGAGATCGACGCGTTGAAATCGGCCGAGCAGCGCAATCGCCTTGGCCAATTTGCGACTCCTTACCCGCTCGCGCTTGAGATCGCGGATTACCTCAAGTCTCTTCTCAAGCCCGGCTATCCGGCCCCGCGTTTTGGTGACCCGTCGCTGGGCTCGGGCAGCTTCTACTCGGCCGCCTTGGCAGTGTTCGGCCATGGCGGACTGGCGAACGCGACCGGCGTGGAACTCGATCCCGCTTTTGCGGATGCCGCCGAATCGCTCTGGGGACGTTCCGGCCTGCACGTGATCAGAGGAGATTTCACCCGCGTCATAGCCCAAGTCAATTGCCCTGCCTCACCGGATCTCATTCTCGCGAATCCACCTTACGTTCGTCATCATCACCTCAATCAAGACGACAAACTGCGGCTGCAAGCGCTAGTATGTCAGCGCACCGGCATAAAAGTCAGCGGTCTCTCCGGTCTATATGTTTATTTCCTCCTCCTCGCCACCACATGGATGGCCAAAGGCGGCATGGCCGCCTGGCTCATTCCCTCGGAGTTCATGGATGTGAATTATGGCTCCGCACTCCGCGATTTCCTCTCCAGACACGTCACTCTCATCAGACTCCACCGCTTCGATCCCACCGATGTCCAGTTCGGCGATGCGCTCGTCACCTCGGCTATCGTCGTCTTTAAAAATACCCCGGCACCGTCGGGGCATCAGGCAGAATTCACTTTCGGAGGGAGCCTCGCAAACTCTGGTGTCAGCGAAAAAGTTGACCTCAGCCAGCTCCGCGAGACTGAAAAGTGGTCCCGCTTTCCGCGTCATGCGGATAATGACCGGACTGGCAGCAACCAAATCGAAGGCCCCTGTCTCGGAGATTTTTTTCGTGTTCAACGCGGCATCGCCACGGGCTGCAACGCGTTCTTTGTGATGGAGCGCAGCAAGGCCGGGGAACTCGGCATCCCTGGCTCTTTTCTTCGCCCGATCCTTCCAAGTCCCAGGCACATGACTGAAACGGTCATCAAATCTGATCGGGACGGCTATCCACAGCTCTCCTCACAACTCGCCTTGCTCGATTGCAACCTTCCCGAAGACTTGCTCGCGATAAAACACCCGGAACTCTGGCATTACTTGCAAACAGCGGATTCCCTCGAAATCAGGAAAGGGTACATCCTCCGCAACCGAACTCCGTGGTACAAGCAGGAGCAGCGGCAGCCCGCACCGTTTCTCTGCACCTATATGGGACGTGGAACGCAGGAGAAACTCCCCTTTCGTTTCATCTGGAATCGCTCGCAGGCCATTGCCACGAATCTCTACCTCATGCTCAGGCCCATCGGCAGCCTCGCGGCCATGCTCACCGCTCACCCCGAGAGGGCCGCCCGCCTCCACGAATGGCTCGGAAATCTGACCGGAAGTGAGCTGCGCAGTGAAGGACGAGTTTACGGCGGTGGCCTCAATAAAATAGAACCAAAAGAACTCGCCCGTATATCGGCACGATCACTCGTTGAACTCTGGCCGGAACTCGTGTCGACAAAGAGCCACCAACTCGAAATGTTCGCATCATGATCCGTCACCTTATAACCATGCCTTCCGCGCCTTCTCGCAAGCCGGACGCGACCTCGCCCACTGGCACCTCGACTACGAGACCGTCGCGATGTTTCCCGAGACCACCGTCGAAGTCACCGGCAGAGACGCGCCCCCGCTCGCCTCCCTCTCCCCCGCCGACTTCCGCGTCGTCAAAATGAAGTTCGCCAAAATCAAAGACCCCGAGACCGGCAAGTCCGTCAACGACAAGAGCACCGTCTATTACAACAGCAAACTCACGATCCGCAACATCCCCCTCTCCGCCTACGACTACGTCGTCAACGGCAAGCCCGCCCTCGAATGGGTCATGGAACGCCAGTCCGTCACCACCGACAAAGCCAGCGGCATCACCAACGACGCCAACCTCTGGGCCACTGAAACCATGGGCAACGCGAAGTATCCGCTGGAGTTGTTTTTGCGGGTGATCACGGTGAGCTTGGAAACGAACAGGATTGTCGAAAGTCTACCGAAGCTGGAAATCCCGTAGCATGGCTGGGAGCATTATTCCCTCAGCCGAATGAAATCCTTCGCGACCGCCTGTTCTACAATCCGATAAATCCTGGTGCAAGGCGATTCGGGAAACCAATTTTCCGGCTCTATATCCAGTGCTCTTGCCCGGTCTAGTGCATCACGAATACTCTGAGGCGGGTAGTGCTCTTGGCGAAGTCGCTTTTTGTTAAACTCGCCCGCGGTTTCCCGAAACATTTTCGCAACCTCGGCCGCATTCATCGGTGCATTGTGATGGGTGATGTCTCTCTGATGAAGCAGAAGCCAGAGGTCAAAGCACGGGCTGCTCATGGCGATTTCAATTCCACGCTGCTGGCATTCTTTACAGACCTCGGCGAGGGCCTTTCGATGCGAGCCGTCGGCCCAGTGATCTCGATCAAGGGCTAACCAGAGTTGATCAAACGCTTTGAGATCGTGCTCTTGTTGAAATGTGAGGAGGCGATTCAAGATGTCACTTGGATTTGACCGGGTGTCGAGAGTCGGAAGCGGGAGAATCTTGACTCGCTCGTTTGGCAAGAAGCTAAAATATTGCGCCGGAGCGTACCGATCCTCACACGCCACGACCAAAAGGGTGTCGTCCCTATAGGTTTGTTCCTCACGACTGAGGGGACGCGGTTTTCTCCGAAAGGAACTCATGCTTTGGCGAGGCGTGCAAGATCGGCCTCTGGAAGAAGGTCCTGGAGATGTCCAAACTTAGGTACGCCCCCGAAGCGTCCGTTGAGATATCCCTTATCAATCTTCAAGTCTTTACGGACCTTGAATTCGGCGAGCGAACGCAGCTCTGAGGCTCCGCTTTCGATCTTCTCGACAAACCAAATTTCGTCCCGTCTCAGGATGTCGAGATCGAGAAGTCGATCTTCGTGCGTCGTAACAATGAGCTGGCGGCAGTCTCCTTCGCAGGCATTAAGAAAAAATTTCAGAAATTCAACGCTGAGATTCGGATGCAGGCTGCGGTCCAGTTCATCAATAATAAAAACTCGGGAGCCATGAGAAAGCAGATGCAATGCGGGTAGCAAATTAAGAAGCCGCCGTGTCCCGTCCGACTCTTCGGAGAGGAGAAGGGTGGAGCCTTCGATTCCATGGTCCGCTTCGATCCGTCGCATCTTCGCACTTGGACCGCCGCGATTTTCGATGACGAGATCGATATCATCATCCGGCGTCGAGATCACATGCGTTTCTCCTTCTCCGAGCGAAGAAAGGAGCGTCTCAAATCTATCACTCCCGACTTGTGCCTTCAAGGCCGCGATATCGACGTCTTTCGACTGGACGCGTAGTCTGTGAACTCCGGTTCCTGCGCGATGCAGGAACTGTCCGGCGAATTTAGCAAAGGTTTCGTCCGAACCAATCAATTCTGACATGAGACCATAACGATCGCTCGGGCCAATAAAGACAAGATGCTCCTCAAACCAGGAGAGAACGGATGAAAAGTAAGTTCCGTATTCACTCGCTGCGATGTTTTCCCGGATCGAAGTCAAAAACAGCTGATTTTTCCGTGTCCCGACGGCAGAGAGCGCTCGAATCCGGGGAAACTCTTTCTGGGTGATCTTTCGCCCCAATTGAACTTCGGGAACTCCATTCAAGTCTGGCATTCGCTCGAAGAGAAGCTGATCTTTCTTCCCGACTCGAACCGAAAGCCACTCCTCCTCAATACCCGAACTACTGATCGTGAATCCGTATTCGTAAATTTCCCCATCGACGAAAAACCGAAACGCAAAAGCGGACAAGGAACTGCGGAATTCTTCATGAAACACAAAAGGGTCGTAGGGCACGCCGGCTTTCGGTTCAGTTCCCTCGAGAATAGTCTCGACGGCAAACTTCATGGCTTTGAACAGATTCGATTTTCCCGCCCCATTGGCACCCCAAATCACGGCGGCGCGGAGAAGCTCGCTCTCGGATCCCGCAAGCGACATTCGATGATTGGGATGTTCATCGCTACCAATTCGCTGACTTGCGATCATGCTGAGCGATTGCTCGTTTGCAAAAGACCGATAATTCTCGACGCGAAAATCAATTAACATGACTTCATTAATGGAATTTTATGTGAAATTTTCACGATAATACGCAGTTTTCTTCGAAAACTCGATTCTTTTTTCAACAATTTCGTGATTTTTTCGATTGCGCCTCCTTTTGTCTTTCAAGTTCGTTCGTTCCGAACAATCTCGGTCAGAATTAGCCACGATCTCGACGCCCTTGGGCATTTTTGCGGGAAATTCAGACTGGAGCCTTGAAATTTGACCGACCATGCAGGTCGGGGCACATGTCTCAGGTCGGATCCTAAAGTTTTGAGTTTGAGCCGAAGACGGAGGAACAATAGTGAACAAATTGATGACTTTGGCGCCCGGAGACCGGGTCAGAGGCATGAGCACGCTTACGCTGCCGCACTTACCCATTGAAAACCGCCCTCTCCCCTGCGATCCTACCCGAAGATGGAAGCAGTCGGTAACATCGAAATCAGAATCGAAGGTTCGGTGGGGGCGCAGAGGCTCACACCGGAGCTGGTCGACATCGAGGAGATCCGCGAGATTCTGACCGAGGCGGGAGACCTCCTCTTTCCGGGCCTGCGACGATCCCAACGTCCCGCGATCAGCTACGAGATCGTCGAGGGTTCGGTGCGGCACCGGTTCCGCACCGTGATGCAGACGGTGATCGGGTTTGGAGCTGTGCTGGCGCAGGTGGAGACTGAAGGCCAGCTCGATTTTCTGCATGAACGCAGCGCCGCCGCGATCGAGAGTCTGCAACGGCTCGCGGTGGAGAAGGACTACGTGGTCACGATCCTCGCCAACGACAGCAGCCTGCGAATCGACCGCACGACCCATTTTGAACGAGACGAGAAGCTCTGGGTGGATGCCGAATTCTACCTCTACGGTGAACTCACCAACGCGGGCGGGAAGCGCTCGCCCAACATTCACCTCGACACCGAAGAGTTCGGCGTGCTGAAGATCGCGACCGAGAAGGATTACCTGAAGGAGGCGGATGAGAATCTGCTATACCGGAAGTTCGGTGTCCGTGTTGAAGGACGGCAGAATCTGAAAACCTTCGAGATGGACCGCACTTCGCTGAAATTCATCGATCTCTTCGAGTATGAACCGGCCTACTCTGACGCCTATCTCGATGGTCTGATGCTTAAGGCCGCTCCCGCATGGGAAGCGATCCAGGATCCGGAAGCATGGTTGGAGGAGTTCCGGGGAGGTCTACATGCCTAAAGCGAGGCAGACCTTCGGTGTCCTTTGCGATACGGGATTTCTGATCCGCCTCGGTCATCCGGATGATCCCTTGCACGCCAATGCGAGAGCTTACCTCAAGTATCTCCTGACCGAGAATTACTCGATGTTTGCCTCGACCATCGCTCTTGCCGAATACGCGGTAAGAGATCCGATCGAGAACCTTCCGATGCGCTACTTCCGGGTCCTCCCCTTCAACATCGACCACGCCCAAAAGGCAGGTGAATTCGCCCGTATCGTCTTCGAAGCACGCGCCCAGTTGCCAATTGAGATCACGCAACGGGCCATCATCCCCAACGATACCAAGATGTTCGCGCAGGCGGAGGTGAATCCGGCCATCACGCACTATCTCACCGCAGATGAACGGTGCGAAGGGGTTTATCAACTTCTGGCAAAGACGAAACCGTTGAGCTTTCAGATTTTGCCACTGAAGACTCCTCACCACCAGGCGTTCGGTGAACTTGATTTGGGAGGTTGATAGTCGACCCATGGCCACTAGCTCCATCGAATGGACTGAACTCACGTGGAATCCCACGACGGGCTGCGACAAGATCTCCGCAGGCTGCAAATTCTGCTATGCGGAGATCATGTCCCGCCGCCTGAAGGCGATGGGCGTGGAGAAGTACGCCGATGGATTTGCGATCCGGCAGCACGAATCCGCCCTCGCGATTCCGTTCCAGTGGAAGAAACCGGCCATGGTCTTCGTGAACTCGATGAGCGATCTCTTCCACAAAGACGTGCCCCTCGAATTCATCCAAAAGGTCTTCGCCGTCATGAACCAGTGTCCTCACCTGATCTTCCAGGTTCTGACCAAACGTTCGGAACGACTTGCGGAAGTCTGTGGTGAATTGACCTGGACCCAAAACATCTGGATGGGCGTCAGCGTCGAGGACGAGCGAGTCACTCACCGCATCGACGACCTCCGCCAAGTCCCGGCCGCGGTGCGCTTTCTGTCGTGCGAGCCTCTCATTGGCCCGCTCTCGAAACTGAAGCTTCGTGGAATGGATTGGGTCATCGTCGGCGGTGAAAGCGGTGCCAAGCCTCGCCCCATGGACCCCAAGTGGGTCCTTGAAATCCGTGATCAATGCGCCAAACACGACGTCGCCTTCTTTTTCAAGCAATGGGGCGGACGAAACAAGAAGGCCGCCGGGCGAGAGTTGGAGGGGGTATTGCACGATGATTTTCCTCAGGCGAAACGGCGTAAGTCGAGAAAATGCTGAGGAGATGTCAACCTTTCGATCGTGTTGAACCAGCTCACTGGATTCTTCTCATTACTAGTTGGTTTGGAAGAAGTCTCGTGCTCTCACTCCGATATACCAAGAAATAGTCTTGTTTGCGGTAAATCCGACAATAACTCCGACACCAAACGGAATGGCTTTCTGTCGTCCACAGTCAGTATTCTCCAGGGACATATTCTCCAGGGACAGGCTTTCTGTCGTCCACAGTCAGAGACCCTCTTGATGCGCGGTTTCCGCAGGCTGAGAAGTAACTTCCAGGACGGCGCCGAATGGTGCAAATGGCACGCTTCCATCCTCACTCACATCACACCCTCCTCAAAACGATCTGCGAGCCGATAGCTTCTCGCTTTCTTCGAAGGATTCTCGACCACGAGAAATCCCTCTTCGACCCACTTTGCACAAACGTCACGTCCCCGCCGTGCCGCGATTCCAAGATACTCCGACAATTCGCCGACCGTTACCACCCGGCTCTGAACAAACAGACCGAGCGCCTGTCGCTGGAGCGGACGCAGTTCGCGCAGAAGCGCGCCTTGGTCCGCTTGAGTATCGCCGCCGATCTTTTCGGCTCGTAATTCCACATGGAGAAAGGCTTCCGCCATCCCAACGCAGAAATATTGGACGAATCCGGTAACGTCCGATTCGGTCCTACCAAGGCGATAGTTGTGGCTCGGCCCAACCGTGAGGGCATCGTAGTATTCGCTCAAGTTCCGGCCGTAGTATTCCTCAAGCGAATAAATTCCTTTGAGCCCGTATCCACAGCGATACAGGATCATCGTTGCGAGCAGCCGCGAGACCCTGCCGTTTCCATCATAGTAGGGGTGGATCGTGGCAAACTGGTAGTGTGCGAGAGCAGCAACTACGGGAATGGGAAGGCACTTTGTCTCGATTTCCTCATTGATCCACATGACGAGTTCCGCCATAAGCGTTGGAACTTCACCTGCCTCTGGCGGGATGTAACCGATGCTCCCGTCTCCACTATTTCGGATCACGTTCTGCCCATCCCGATAGGGAGTCGGCTTCGCCTTCCCCTCATAGGAAAGACCATGCAAAAGTTGAATATCCTCTTCCTTGAAAGCCCGTTGCAATCCAGCAAGCGCCTCTGACTTCTCGACGGCACTGTAGTAATTTTGCACTTCCCGCTCATCCCGTTCCCGCCCCGGGAATCCCCCCTGGCCGGCAATCACTTGCTCCACCTCCGGTAGAGAAAGACGGTTCCCCTCGATCTGAGTCGAATAGTGAGTGGAAAGGAGTCGCGCCGACTCGCGCAGCGAAGCAATGAGCCGAGGGTGAATCGGCAGCCGATCAATCGCCGCCCGCGATGCTTCCATCGCCATCAAAGCCTTGGCGGTTTCCGGGGTAAGTGTAAACAGCGGGTGAAAAGCCATCAAATCTCCTCCGCCGAGCATAGCGAGCGGTAGGAACCTGTCCCCTCCCCCCAAAATCCCCCATTCACAAGAAAATCGGTTTGTGATTTCGGGATCGGAGTCCTTATTGCGCGGACTCATGAGCGAACATATCCGACTTCACATACCGGGACCGGTCGAGGTCTCTCCTGCCACCTACGAAGCCATGGCTGCCCCGATGATCGGGCACCGCAGCAAGGACTTCGTGGCTCTCTACGACCAGATCCATCCGCGTCTCCAGACTCTGATGGGCACAACCCAGCCGGTCTTTCTCTCCACTTCGTCCGCCTGGGGCGTCATGGAAGGTTCGATCCGCAATCTCGTTGCGAAAAAAGTCCTCTGCTGTTGTTCCGGTGCTTTTTCCGACAAATGGGTCGACGTCGCCCGCCGTTGCGGCAAGGACGCGGAAGCGCTGCAATATGAGTGGGGAGTTCCGGTCAATCCGGCGGACATCGACGCAAAACTCGCCACGGGCGAATTTGATGTCGTCACCTTCATCCACAACGAGACCTCCACGGGCTGCATGAATCCGCTCGCGGAAGTCGCTGCCGTCGTGAGAAAATACGACGATGTTCTCCTCGTGACCGACACGGTTTCCAGCTTTACGGTGGTTCCGATCGACTTCGACGGGCTCGGCATCGACGTGCTGCTCACCGGCAGCCAGAAAGCCCTCGCGCTTCCTCCGGGTCTCGCCATTTTCACGGTCTCCGAGCGCGCCTACGCCCGGGCCGCGACGATCAATGACCGCGGGTATTACTTCGATTTCCTCGAATTCCGCAGCAACGGGGAGAACTCCATGACCCCCAGCACTCCCTGTATCGCAACGATCAACGGACTGAACCATCAGCTCGACGTGATCTTTGCGGAGGGGGTCGAAAAACGATTTGCCCGTCATGAGAATCTCAACAACATGGTTCACGACTGGATCAAGGCGAAGGGTTTTGAATTCTTCGCTCCGGAAGGTTTCCGCTCGAAGTCGCTAACTTGTATCAAAAACAATCAGGACATCGACGTGGCCAAACTCGGACAGATCATGCGCAAGGATCACTCGCTCGCGATCGACGGTGGGTACGGCAAGATCAAGGGCAAGACCTTCCGCCTTTCCAACATGGGCGACGAGACGACTGCAACGATTCAGAATCTGCTCGACGCTCTCGACGATTCTCTGACCAAGCTCTAAGCGATCTCCTTTTTCATGACGACCCGCCTGCTCTTTCCAAAGGATCCCGGGCGGGTCGCGGTGAAAATTTGTGGAATCACGACGGGAGATCAGGCCCGCGAGATCATCACAGCGGGAGCGGACGCGATCGGCATCAATTTCTGGCCGAAATCAAAACGCTACATCGCCCTGGAAGCGGCCCTGCCCTGGTTGCTGGAGATCGCTGGAACCGTTCCGCGTGTTGCGGTGACGGTGAATGCCTCCGATGAGGAACTGCTTTGCCTCTACGAATCTGGCGGGATCGACTGGATCCAGCTCCACGGGGACGAGACACCGGAGAGGGTTCGGTCATTGACTCAACAGGGTCTACCCGTCTTCAAAGCGATGGGAATTCGCGACCGGGCAATGCTGGCGGGTGCGGCGGAATTCGATTCCCCTACCCTGCTCCTCGATGCCTATGCCCCCAACGAATACGGCGGCAGCGGCGAAACGATGGATTGGTCTCTCGGGGCTGCTGCGGTGCAGCAATGGCCCGATCGGCAAATCCTCCTCGCAGGGGGACTGACTCCGGCGAACGTCGCGGAAGCGATACGCCAGGTTCACCCGGCCGGGGTCGATGTCGCGAGCGGAGTGGAATCGAGCCCCGGAGTGAAGGATCTCGAAGCGGTGCGCTGCTTTATTGAAGCAGTGCGGACGGCAAGTTAGGCCGAGTCGCGCAAAGAGGTCTCCAGCAGATTCAGGGAGGCCAGCAGATTATTTTTCAGAAGAAATCCCAAACCAAAATCCCAATCTGCTGGCTTCCCCGAATCTGCTGGAAAGATCATGACCGGGAAACCAGACGGATGCGGCTTCAGCGGGCGCCTTTCGACCTACGCCCGCGGGTGGGCTTTGTTGTAGACCTGTTTCATCCGCTCGATCGACACATGAGTGTAGATCTGGGTCGTCGAGAGACTGGCATGACCCAGGAGCGTCTGCACGGCACGCAGATCGGCGCCGTGATCGAGGAGGTGGGTGGCAAAACTGTGGCGCAGTTTGTGAGGGCTCACATTCTGCGGAATGTCGCAGAGGGCGTGGTATTTCTGAAAGAGATCCGAGATCGCCCGAGTCGTGAGCCGTCTCCGCACTTTGCTGATGAAAAGCGGTCCATCCAGGACCCGGGCTGCGTTCCGATAGCGATGAATCGCTTCCGCTGCGGGAGTTCCGACCGGGCAAATACGCTCCTTACTGCCTTTTCCAAAGACACGGACACACTCATTGTGTAGGTCAAAATCGGCGACGTTCATTGCCGCAAGTTCGGCAAGACGAACCCCGGAACTATAAAATAATTCGAGAATCGCGGTGTCGCGTTCCGCCGTCCAGACCGGGGCCTGCTTTGGCTGGTCAATCTGGAAAGGTTTTTCGATCAATTCAAGGACCTGTTTCTCATTCAGCACCACGGGAAGTTTTTTTTCCGCCTTCGGAAGCAGTACTTCCACGACCGGATTCAGCTTCAGGCCCTCACGTCGAGTGAGATATTTATAAAAGCTGCGGAGAGCGGCAAAGTGCAATCGCACTGTGGCGCGAGCCCATTCCTCCTTCATGCAATGAAAGAGATAATCACGGAAGTCGTCCGCCCCGACTTCTACCCAAGAGATTTCCGGGGAAAGCCAATCCCGGAAACGTGTGATGGCGTGGTGGTAGTTCGCGAGGGTGCGGTGCGAACTGTTTTTCTCGATGGACAAATATTCGAGAAAGGCGTCGAGAAGCGGATCAGTGGTCGCAGGGGTGGCGGGCACGGGAGCGAGATTCCGGGTGGTTTCCCCAAGCCGCTCAGTTCACCGAAGTGCCGTATCCCTTGGGCCAGAAATGAGCACCGCGATAGCTGAGTGAGGAACTCATCGCACCAACGGAGGATTGCGGATAATCGGGAAGGCGGACGTTCTGCTCAAAAAGCGAACGAAAACCGGAGGAATCGTTCCAGCCAAGGGCGATCAAGTATTCACGGTCATCGGCAAGAAGCGGCACGATAAAATGACCCGATTCCCGATGAAGAAAGATGGTTTCCTCCGCATTGGATTCCTTGCCATTCACCTGGAGACAAAGCCGGACGGTAGAGTGCATCGGCTGGCGTTCGCTCGTCAGATTCCAATAAACCACTGCGGTGTCGCAGTTGCGCGGGATGACCGCAAAGGAGTCATCACTGGAGGACAAGGTTTCGTCAATTGAGGAGGGGGCAATGGCTTCCATGGGCGGTATCAGGAGATAGTAAGGAGGAATTAACCACTTTCCGCATCACAATGCGAGATATTTTGTGAAAAATATCATTTTTTTCGTATTTTTTGCCAGGTCATTTTATTTCAGTTGGTAAAACGGTTCTAAAAACCGCCGATTTTTAGATTTTCGTTAGGATTTCGGTCGCAAAAACCGATTTCATCGAGGGAAATGACTGCTATTTTGGCAAATGCTCACCAAACGAATCATTCCCTGCCTCGACGTCACAGATGGCCGGGTCGTCAAAGGGACGAATTTTGTGAACCTTCGCGACGCCGGGGATCCCGTCGATTGTGCTGTGGAATACAATCGTCAGGGAGCCGACGAACTCGTCTTCCTCGACATCACCGCTTCGTCCGATGCACGCAAGACCATGGTCGATGTCGTGCGGAAGACTGCGGAGCGTTGTTTCATGCCAGTGACGGTCGGCGGTGGGATTCGCACCGTCGAAAACATGCGGGAAATGCTGCTCGCGGGAGCGGACAAGGTCGGGGTAAATACAGCTGCGGTGAGCGATCCAGGTCTCATCTCGGCAGGGTCAAAAGCATTCGGAGCTCAGTGCATCGTTGTCGCGATCGACGCCAAACGGAAATCTGACGGGAGCGGCTGGGAAGTTTTCACTCACGGAGGTCGCACTCCCACAGGACGCGATGCGATCGCGTGGGCAAAAGAAGTCTTTGAGCGCGGGGCCGGCGAGATCCTGCTCACGAGCATGGACTCGGATGGGACAAAAGCCGGATACGACATCGAACTGACCGCTGCGATCAGCGAAGCCGTTCCGATCCCGGTCATCGCCAGTGGAGGCGCGGGAAATCTCGATCACCTCGTGGATGTGCTCGAAAGAGGCAAAGCCGATGCCGTGCTCGCCGCGAGTATTTTCCACTTTGGAGAATACACCGTGGGCGACGTGAAAGAATACCTCGCTCAACACGGTATCCCGGTGCGACCGGCTTCTCAGAAGTAGATGCCCAGAAAAACCGCGTATCCATGAAAAAACCGTTGCTCTGAGCTCATCTTCACCCTCTTTAAGTCTATCATTCGATCTACCGGAAACCAAACTATCTTCAGGCAACATGGCACGCATTAACGACAATTTCCTCAAACTCAAGGCCGGCTACCTTTTTCCCGAAATCGGGCGTCGCGTCACGGCCTTCAACGAAGCCAACCCAGAGGCGGCAAAGCGTCTCATCCGTTGCGGAATCGGCGATGTGACGGAACCACTTCCCGCCGCCTGCATCGAAGCGATGCACGCCGCGATCGATGAGCAGGCTGACGCGAGCACGTTCAAAGGCTACGGCCCCGAACAAGGGTATGCCTTCCTCCGCGAGGCCATCGTGGAGAATCAGTTTGCCGGTCTCGGCATCTCGGCAGACGAAGTCTTTCTCTCAGACGGCTCCAAGTGCGATACGGGCAACATCCTCGACATCTTCGGTCCGGGAAATGTCATTGCGATCACCGACCCGGTCTATCCGGTCTACGTGGACACAAATGTGATGATCGGAAACACCGGCGAAGCCGACGAATCCGGTGCCTACGCGGGTCTCGTCTATCTCCCCTGCAACGCGGAAAACGAGTTTGTCCCCGCGATTCCGGATCAGAAGGTCGACATCGTCTACCTTTGCTACCCGAACAATCCGACCGGGGCGACGGCAACACGGGAGCAACTCACTGCGTGGGTTGCCTATGCTCGTGAGAACAAAGCCATCATTCTTTACGATGCGGCCTACGAAGCGTTCATTCAGGATCCTGCCATTCCCCGTTCCATCTTCGAAATCGAAGGAGCTCGAGAGTGTGCCATGGAATTCCGTAGCTTTTCCAAAAACGGAGGGTTCACGGGAACTCGCTGCGCCTACATCGTGATCCCGAAATCACTCAAGGGATACGCCGCCGACGGGACGGAGCAGGCGATCCATTCGCTCTGGTCACGTCGACACAGCACGAAGTTCAACGGAGCGAGCTACCCCGTCCAGCGTGGGGCTGCCGCCGTTTTCTCCGAGGAGGGGAAAAAGCAAGTCTCTGCTTTGATCGCTGGATATATGGGCAATGCCCAACTCCTGCGGGAGGCGTGCCTGGAGATCGGGCTCCCCGTTTTCGGAGGGATCAACGCCCCCTACGTCTGGGTCGGCTGTCCCGAGGGAGTGAGCTCGTGGGACATGTTCGACCGCATGTTGGGGCAGGCAAATGTCGTCATCACCCCGGGCTCCGGATTCGGTGCCGCCGGG
>JAGPCC010000372.1 GCA_018058245.1 Verrucomicrobiales bacterium | reverse complement strand
TCACAGATGGTTCCTTGATCAGGATGGTGTCGGCCCTCGATCCGATGAGGCGAATCCCGCTCTGTAGGTAGACCGCGTTGCGCAGCCGATAGATGCCGGGCAAGATCCGCACCGTGCCCCCTCCCTTGCCTGCGACGTAGTCCACCGCTGCCTGCAAGGCGATGTGGCCAGTTCCATTGATGTCGCCACCCTCGTGCCCCACCGTGACGGTGATCCGCTCCTCCCAGGCCGGTTCCACTTCGGTGTCCCCGGAAGTGGCGCGGGGTTGAGAGACCGGCGGACGATCTGCGGCGGCGACCGGAGTGACGAAGGCGGAAAGGAACAGCAGCCAGTAGTTTTGCGTTATCATCGTGCGGCATTGTGTAGCGGAACGAACCAGCGAGGCAATGCCGCATTCGCGCGAAAATCCCCACTGTTCTATGGTTTTGGTAGCACCATCTCGGTCGGAGTTCGGGCCAGATAGGGAGGAATCGTGAGCAGCGAGACGCGGCCTGCGACATTTCGGAAGCTCCAGTATTTTCCATCCATGCCCTCCGGCACATCCACGCTGAGAAAGCCACCTCCATCTGTGGCGAGATCGATCGCCTTTTTGCCATCGGACCGTCGTAACTCACCGCCGCTCGCAGTGGAATAGAGCCCGATTTTTTTTGTGCCGGGCGGCACCCAGGCATACAGGGTCCAGCGTCCACTCATCCTATTCGGATAGTCTTCCATAGGCGTGGCCCGTGTTGAGGGTGAATCCTCCGCCCATCCGATTTTTTGCCTCCCAATCCGGATAGACTTCCCGATTGTGCTCCCACAATCCGTAGCCATACCAGATCCGCCGATTGGCGTAGTCGGGCGATTCATCCGCATCGACGGCGATGGATAGGGTGTCGATTTTCGGAATCACCTCCCAGTTTTTCCCGGGAAAAAACTGACGGTAACCGAGGCGGTGAAGCAGATCCCACATGGCGTGTTCGAGGGCAAGCTCGGTGACTCCCCGGAGGACGAGGCCGCCGTCGCTGGAACGTATCGTATAGTGCTCCCGCTCCAATGCGCCGGGCTTGGGACCGCTCGCGAGCTCGAAGCGAATCGCCGGAAGCTTCGGGTCCGTGGTCGCGGGTACATCCCGAAGTGATCGTCGGATTTTTGAAGGTCATTCCGATGGGGAAATTCGGCGAACCCGAAGATCTCGGTCCGCTCGCTGTCTACCTGGCGACCGACGTATCCCGCTAGATGACCGGTGCGTCACTCGTGATCGACGGTGGATATACCTTGCGGTGAAGTCAATCCGTGAGATAAAAGTCGATCGTGGTGACGACACGGACATCCTTGATCAAACTGTCCGTGTCACCCGTGCCACCCGCATCCTGGATGATAAACCCGCCCTGGCTCGCGCTGCGGATCTTTCCGACTTTTGCTCCTGCATTCTCTGCAAACTCCGTCGCGGCGATCCGGGCATTCTCGGCAGCTTCCTTTAACATGGCGGGTTTGATCTCGTTGATCCCCGTGAATTGAAAGGCGGGTCGATTGTTGCTGATGTCCATCCCGCTGGCGAGCAAGTCATTCACCGCCTCCCGCGCCTTGACCACCGTATCTACCTTGGAAGTGGAGACGAAAATCGATCCGGAAAGACGATGGATCTCATCGACGAGAAGTTGATTTTCATCCCGGAATTCCTGCTCCGAGTGCTCGATGATGTCCCTCCGAATTTCCCCGTCCTCAAAGCCTTGCGCTTTTAATAGATCAATGATCCGTTTCTGCTGGGCGCCCGCCTCCTGGTAGAGCGCCGGGATCTCCTCGCGAGTTTTGCCCGAGACCGTTACGGAAACTCTCCATGTCACGAGATCCGAAGTCACGCTTCGTTCCGCGAGCCCTTTTGCCTGCGCCGTGTTGACCGCTACTTTCGCATTGTAGAGTGTTCGGCTCACAAAATATCCGCAGCCGGCGATTCCCGCCGCGAGGATGAATGCGACAAGCAGCACGGTGAAATTATCTCCGCGGGATCTACAGGGTGAGTTCATGACGGAGGATCTGATTCGAAAATTACGGGTGGAGGTTAGGCTGTGTCGATGCCTGTAAGATCGCAAAATTTGTTTCTCCGTTCGCCTCTTCCCGGTAGATAGATGATCTCGGAAGAGATGAGGACCAACACGGAAGATCCTCTGTTACTTTCGTCCGAGGAGTCAACGATATTCACACGGCAACAGGCATTTCCCCCGCGGAACCCGTTCCAAATCTGTCGAGGTTCGAGGTTCGCGCCAATGAAACCACAGAGACGAGCTTCATCGTATCCTTGCACGGGACGAATGTTTCGAGTGGTCCGGGTTCTCTCTCACTGACCTTTGACCCATGACCTGTCTTGACAGGTTCCTTCCAACACGGCAGCTTTCACCCATGAGATTTCCCTTGTCCCTAGTTCGACATTCCTGCGTCGTCACATTCGCCGGCCTAGTCCTGTCTCTATCCCTTTCCGCCGCAGACAGTTGGCCGGACTTTCGTGGACCGACTCAGGATGGCCACGCCGGGACTGCCGGGTTGCCCCTGCGGTGGAGCGAAACCGAGAACGTAAAGTGGAAGACAGAGTTGCCCCTCCTCGGCCTGTCCTCGCCGATCGTGATGGACAATCAGGTTTGGTTGACTACAGCGACGATCGAAGGAAACGACTTTTTTGTGCTCTGCGTCGATGCCACCACCGGCGAGATTCTCGTCAACGAGAAATTGTTTCACAGCGACGATCCCCAAGGCCTCGGCAACGGAGCGCAGGACAACAGCTACGCTACGCCGTCCGCAGTCATCGAATCGGGACGGGTCTACGTTCACTACGGTCACTTTGGAACCGCCTGTCTCGACACCATCACCAAAAAAGTCCTCTGGAAAAGGGACGACCTGAAGTGCTGGCATTACCGGGGAGCCTCCTCCTCTCCCGTGCTCTTTGAGAACCTCTTGATCCTGACCTTTGACGGAGCGGACCTGCAGTATCTGGTCGCGCTAGACAAACAAACCGGAGAGACCGTCTGGAAAACAGACCGGTCCGTGGCCTGGAACGACGAGAACGTCGACAACCAGCTGGCCAAGGACGGAGACTGGCGCAAGGCGCACAGCACGCCCCTGATCGTTTCCATCGCCGGGAATCCAGTGATGTGCAGCACCGGTGCAAAAGCCGCCTACGGGTACGACCCCCGCACCGGCAAAGAACTCTGGCGAGTGGAGCATCCCGCCTACTCCGCCGCTCCCCGGCCCATCTTCTACGACGGACATTTCATCCTCGTGACCGGATTCAGCAAAGGCGCGGAAATGTTGTCCGTAAAGGCCGGTGGCCACGGCGTCGTGACCGACACCCAGGTGGAGTGGAAGATCGAAAAGGCATTTCCCAAATATTCCTCCCCCATCGTCGTCGATGATCTCGTCTACTTCGCCACGGATGACAGTTTCGTGATCTGCGTGGAGGCGAAGACCGGGAATGAAGTCTGGAGAGGGCGCGTCGGTGGGAAGTTCCGTGCCTGCCCGATTCTTGCGGACGGAAAACTGTTCTTTTTCAGCCTCGAAGGCGCGACCACCGTGATCGAACCCGGACGTGAATTCAAAGTCCTCGCGACGAACCACCTCGCCACCGGCGAAGAGCTCGATGATCCCCGGCGTGGTCCCGGATTCATGGCCTCACCTGCCGTGGTCGGAAAGGCGATGTTCCTCCGCACGCGGCATCATTTGTACCGGATTGAGGGGGAGTAGGATGAAATAGCCCTCCCTTTTGTGCGAGCGCTCGGAGTGGCGGGGGCCATCAGTCGAAGATCCGTGCGGCGATGTCGTCACGGGACGTCGTGAAGTGCGTCGCGACATCAGTGAGTATCCCTCCAAGAGTGCCGACTCGGAGCGGATTGTGGCGTGGAATTGTTAGATGATGCTCGTCGTTTTGCGTGGTGGTTAGTCTCATGTGGCTTCTTGTCTGGCGGGTGACTTCGTTATCCGAGAGCGCGAAGCGCCTTTACCAGATCGTCGCCAGTGATGTCCCGCGGCAGACGCATCAGCAGAAGTCCGGATTCACGCGGCGAGAATCTCTTCGCGGACGACGTGAAGCCTGACGATGCGGGGTCCGCTG
>JAGPCC010000371.1 GCA_018058245.1 Verrucomicrobiales bacterium | reverse complement strand
AGGATATCGCTCAAAGTATATCGGTCAAATGTCTCAAGAAAGGCATCACGAGCTTCGATGATGACTTTTTTCAAGAGACATGCCTGCACAATCGGACAGCGTCCTCCGTCCGCGCCGAGGCACTCTGTCAGTGCCAGAGTCTCGGTGGACCGAACTACTTCCCCGAGATTGATCTCCCCTGCTGGACGGGAAAGTTGGAACCCGCCGGATCGACCTCTTTTGGTCTCCAGAAAACCGAGTTTCCCGAGGTGATGAATGATTTTGACGAGGTGATTCTCGGAAATGCCATACGCCATTGCTACCTCAGCGACCGTCACGTTCGTTCCGGCATGAAGCCCCGAAAACATCAAGGTGCGTAGCGAGTAGTCAGTGAATAGGCTGAGTTCCATGGAGTTGAAGCAGTTCCCGCCGACACCCTACCATCTCCGGGCAGTAGATGCACGTCTTCATCAGACGGCATTCACGGAGTTTTCATAGGAAAGGTAATCACAAGACCGGCGACACGATCTTCGAGAGTCTTGCGATCACGGACATGGCACTTCAAACACTGATTCGCAAGCCGGATCGCCCCCGCAAACCGATATCGACTACCCTCGACAGACTCATATTCCTTCTTTCCTTCTTTCAGCGCTTCCGCCGCCTGCTCCTCAAAACGATTCTTCGGGAGATGATCGGTCCCCTTAGTTGCGTTCACCCCGAGCCAGCGAACTTCCACCAACCAGTCCTTGGACATCTGCGAAAAGACATCATCCAGAGATTGGGAAGGCAAATTTGACGTTCCGTCCTCATCAAAGAAATCACGGTGCATCACCTGTAGGGCACCATGAACGATTTCGTGCATCCAGCGGGCCCGTCCCCGCGCATCCTCAATCGTGGCAGGCAGGTTTTCATTTTGCTCCGCCTTGGTCGGGCCAGCATCTTCCGTTTTTGCAGGGACTGTCGCCTCTCCCTTGGTCGGAACGGCATCTTCGCCAAACGAGATCGAAAGCCCCCCTATTCCGCAAAAAAGCAGAAACCGAAACGACAAAAACCGAGAAGTGGAAATGGATTTGACTTTCATCTTTAAAGATGTATTTCATCCACACTTTTAAATCAACTCTTTTTTGTCCGGTCCTTTTGTTCCGGAAAGAGACTGATTTCAAACAACACAACCAAAACTACGTCGTATTCTCTATGAAGCAAACCACCCTCACCTCCTGCTTGTCAGCCCTTGCTCTCGCCTTTGTCCTCACTCCATCTGGACACTCCGAAGAAAAAGTCGCACAAAAGTGTTTTTATACAGGAGAGCCCGCAAAAACCGATGTCGCGGTAGAGTATGAAGGGACATCCTACTATTTCTGTTCTGCGGATCTCCAGGAAAAATTCAAAAAAGAGAGAGCCGATAGCCTCTATCAAAAAATCGGAGGCAAAGCAGCTCTCGATGCAGCCGTGGAACTTTTCTACGTCAAAGTCCTCGCCGATGAACGAGTGAGTTTTTTCTTTGATGACGTGAATATGAATGTCCAGAAATCCAGCCAAAAGGCGTTCCTCGCGACCGTGCTCGGTGCCCCGGTGCCATGGACCGGGAAAGACATGCGTAAGGCACATTCCAATCTGGACATCAAAGAGGCTGACTTCAATGCCATCGCGGAGAACCTCGAAGCAACCCTAACGGAACTCAAATTGAACGAGGACGTGGTCGGTCAGATCATGACCATCGTTGCGAGCACGAAAAAGGACGTCTTGAACCAGTAAGACGGCCTCTACAAAGTTATTCACGGGTCAGCGCCTCCTACTCTGATCCGTGAATAATTGTTTGCTTAAAAAATCCACCGGATCAATCTTGTCCTCACTCTTCCCGAACTCCCGCCAGAAACAGGTGACTCCGGCGGCGTCACAAGCCTGATCGATCTCCCGAGCATGAGCGGGATGATGCAAATATTCATTCCGCTGCGTTGACGGAACATCGGGGAGCGGATTGCTGATCAGCAGTGCTCCATCATCCGCCGAGATCCATCGCAGCATGTCCACCTCCTGGAGGATGGCTTGCGACTCCGGTTTTGCGAGATCAGCCCGTTCTTTCAGATGGTAGAATTCCGCCATTTCATTGGGTGATTTCCACCACGCCGGATCCGAAGGCCCGAGAAAACTCTCCCATCGAGTCAGGTCGTAGGTCGCCTGCGTGCTAAAGAGCACCGCCGCCTGCAGTCGCGAGGATTGGCGGAGAACAGGATCATCCGAACTGGGATCAGCGAGGTCATCCCGCGTCACAAGCCAGAGCGAAGTCCCGGCCCCAGCCGATCCGCCCAGGCCGGCAAAATGAGCAGGGTCGAGGGACCAGTCCTGCGCCCGGCTCCGCAGATACTGCACGGCCCTGGACGCATCTCTCAGAATCTCCTGGATGGGTGCCTCTTGGCGGAATCGATAGTTGATCGCAGCGCAGGAGATCCCGCTTTCCAGCAGTTGCCTCAGTAGCGGAGAACTACGCCATTTGCTTTTATCGCCGCTCGTGAACCCTCCACCATGAATCAAAACAACCAGGGGCCGTAGCCCCTCCCCAGCCGCCTTCCACAGATCGAGGACATTCCGTTCGTGAGGGCCGTAGGGAACATTTTCCACCTCCGGTTCCGGGGAGACCTCTGCACTGACGCTCGCCGATTTCGCTTTACCTAGCATCGCCTGCGCATACTGCATGGCCTCCGCCTTGGTCAACTCCCCATCTCCATTTTCATCGGCATCAGGGAAACGGTTGATCAGTTGCTGGATTTGATTCTCATCGGCCTTCTCGATGCGTTCTAGGATCGCTCCCCGGGAATCCTGCGCAGAGAGATGTTCCCCTGGGAGCAGACTGATTCCAATAAGCGCATACCCCAGGAGCCGAACGGAGCCAATCTGCATAAACAAATGGAGTAGCACGTTCAGTCCCTACGAGTGATCCAGAGAGGATTCGGATTAATCCGACTCTTCCGGGAGCGGTTGACCTTTGGTTTCTTTCAGGAAAAAAAGTGCCACCAAGCCCAGCAAAAAGATGAGACTCATCCACTGACAGGTTTCGCGGAACGCCGCAAGTTTTGCCTCCGGAGTGGTTGCTCCTTTTGCGAGAGATTCCTGCACGAGTCCCATCGTGAATGGCCCACTCGCGGCAAGGAACCGCCCCACGTTGTAGCAAAAACTGGTTCCTGTACTCCGCAGACTGGTCGGGAAAAGCTCGGGCAAGTAGATGGCAAACCCGGCGAAGAGGGCGAGTTGGAAGAATCCCATGACGGCGCTCATCCAAATATCGGTCACACCATTAAAAAACTGGAAGTATCCCCAAGTCGCCACCATGGCACCGAGGAAGGCCACCGTGAACGCAGGCTTGCGCCCGGTCCGTTGTGCAATGTAGGCGAAGGCCAGCATGCCGAAGAACGAACCGAGATTCTGCACGATGCTGTTCACCCCTTTCCAGTGAGCCGCCTCACTCGCAATCTCCGTCTCCGCGATTCCTTTGGCCCGCAGCGAGTTCGAGATCACATCACCGACGAGTTCCGGCGAAAAGAATCCGATCCCCCAGAGCCCGATCACCCCGGAAATACAGATCATCATGCCGAGAAGGGCCGGCTTCCGCCAACGAGGATTCCCGAGGAGCGCACGATACGAACCCATCGACTTTCCGGCCGCCTTGTTTACGGCACGCGCGTTCACCCATTTCTCCGGCTCTTTCAGACGGACTTGGATGAAGACACAGAGGAACGCAGGGATCGCTCCGATTAAAAACGCCACTTTCCAAGCCGTATCCGGACTCAGGGAACCGGACTTGATGAGCCCGCCGATCCACATGCTGATCAGACCTGCCGTGATATTCCCCACCGCAGAGAGGGCCTGGAGCAGTCCCAGCGCTCCGGTTCGAGCATGATCCGGAAGAGAATCCGCAACAAGAGCGACCGCAAGACCAAAGACCCCACCGACCCCGAGGCCAGTCACAAAACGATAGAGTGCAAAATCAACCCACCCTTTCGAGAGCGCGGAAAGGCCGGTAAAGACGGAATAGAGCAAGACCGTCAGGGTCAACATTTTTGCCCGACCGTACTTGTCCCCGAGCGATCCGAAGATCAGTCCTCCGGTGGCCCA
>JAGPCC010000115.1 GCA_018058245.1 Verrucomicrobiales bacterium | reverse complement strand
ATCCATCTCCAAATCCCCTTTTACCAACCGCGACAATTCCGAAGGATGCGCCCTCGACCGGTGCTTCGCCCGAAACTGTGTTGCTCTCCCGTTCCCCGGCAAGCCGAACCGCAAGAGTCTGCGTTTTTGATTCCGCATTCAGCACATAGACAAAAATTCCGACCTGCCCGTGTCCCCACGGGAGAGAGAGGCGGGCGTCCGGCCCCTCTGAAGTCCATTTGGCAAAAACACTCAATTTTTCTCCATAGGATCCCCCGAAAGAGATAGACCGTCCATCCCAAACCGGCGACTGAATCCGGAGAAATCGATCGTCCTTTGCCTCCATTCGCATCACGGCAGCGACCGTAAAACCCGCTGGTAGAACGTCCTCCGATTTTCTCATCGTAAGAGATGTTCGATTCGTAGTCGAAACTCCCGCCGCATCGGCACGCAAACCTGGATTCGAAGCAGTGGGGTATCGGATCAAACGAGGTAGATAGACTCCATTGAGGTCGCCATTGTCCCTCAACAAGGAAGCTTCCACGGCATCCGTGGCGAGATTGACCCAGGCTGCGATTGGCTCGCCGGGTTCAGGTCGTGTTTGGTAGTTCCGCCCGTAGAGCCCTTTTGCAGAGGAGAACCACGCGTACAGTTCGCTTTTCAGAGGCGGAGCGGGAGGGTCCGTTTTCCCGTCAGAACGTGGCAGAGTCGCTGGGATCGCAAGTGGTTCGTAGGTGACCTCGACGGCCGGCACCTCAGGAGGTGGAAGATCCGTTGGATCTTCCCTGGTCTGACTGCCAAAAATCAGGAGCAACAGTGCCATCAAAAATAATCCTCCGGCCCCGGCGATGAGGAAGCGTTTCTGGTAGAGAGAGGGAGGAATCTTCCGCTTTGTGGAGTATTCTTGCGAAGATTTCGACGTCGGAATCAGGCGATTCGAAGAAAACGCCAAATTTGGTGGTTTGCCACTACCCCGAACGGGACCGCTCTGAATGCGACGACCGGACCCTGCACCGACGGAAATCGATGGGCCGCTCGGAACGATTCCTGTCTCCGTGGCTCTTGTGGGAAGGATTGTCGCCGGTCGCCCAATCGGGCCTGAATCCGGTGGTCCCGAGGCAAACCTCGCCAAAGGGATTTCTTCCAATGGATCTTCTTGAAGAAACTCTTTCGATACAAAGGGGATTCCATCGTTGGCATCCCTGAACTCTGCGAGGGCCTCCTTTGCGCTCGAAGGTCTATCATCCGGGTATCGAGAGATCAATCTCATGAGCCAGTTCGCGACGAGCGGCGGGAGATCCGTCCGGATTTCGCCAATCGGGCGGCACCGGTGCTTGATGTGATTCATCGATGTCTCCGCCGGGCTTCCTCCCGAGAATGGGGACTCTTGCACCAGCATGTAATAAAAGACACATCCCAAGGAATAGAGATCGGTCCGCTGATCCAGATGGCATAACTCCAACTGCTCTGGAGCAATAAAATCAATCGATCCCAGAAATGAGCCCTTTTGATCCAGGGTTTGCAAAGAGGGCTGTTGACTGAATTTGGCGAGTCCAAAATCAAGGAGTTTCACGAGGAATCGTCCCGATGGGGTAAGAGTCAGCATGATGTTTCCCGGCTTAATATCGCGATGCAGAAGATTTAATTCCCCTGCCAACACAAGCGGTTCAAGACACTGTGCCGCCACCGATCGGAAGTCCTCCCAGGACAAGGCTCCGGTCTTCATGATGCTGTGGAGATCCTCGCCTTCGATCAATTCCATGACCACGAACGGACCTTCCTCATCTTCCTCGAAGGCATACACCGTGATGACATTCGGATGTTGAAATCGAGCAAGGGCAGCGGCTTCGCGAGCGAGAGATTCGCCTGCCGCTTCATTCAAGTTCGTTTCCTCCACAGGTAGAAGGCGCTTCAAGGCAACCTCTCGCCCCATGACCGTGTCAAAAGCACGATAGACCGCACTCATGCCGCCCCGTCCCACTCTTCCACGAACTTGGTAGCGTTCTGCCATTTCCTTTCTCTCTTAATCTCGGGTCTACGATTGTGCGGACACTCGAATACAGTGTGCCGATGAACCGTCAAAAGTGTCGGACATTTCCGATTCATCGCCAGTCAATTTCGAGGGGAATCGCAGACTCGCGTTAACCCCTTTTTTAAGGCCTAGCCCACAGGATTTAGGCATTGAAAATCAGAGATCCCAATCAAGCGTGTCCCCTGTCAAAGGGACCAAACTGGACATTTTCCGGTTCTTTACTGGATTCAGAGGGAGATCAGCCGTATTGTGAGGAATCAAGAGGGCCACCCGGCTTTTTGTTTTAGAACGTGGTGGTAGATGAGTGATGTTATTATTCTCCACGGACATTGATGGGACGGTCTACGACGGCCCAGATTCAGCAAAGGTATTTTCCACGTTTTGGAAAGACACGCAACAGAGAGCGGCAGCTCCGCTTCTTGTCTACAACAGCGGCCGCTCATTGGCGGACACGTTACAGTTGCTGGAAAGCACTCACCTTCCCGATCCCCATTATCTCATATCGGGAGTTGGAACCGAAATTTTCGATTTTCAGAACAAACAAACGCTCGACGATTGGAATAAGGAACTTTTCGAATCGTGGGATTTTGATACCGTAAAGCGATTGGTGCAAGCAGCGGGAGACGGAATCCAGATGCAACCGGATGATTGTCAAAACCCCTTTAAATGCAGCTGGTTCTGGAAAGATCGTTCCGCAGAAGAGATCCAGGCTCTGGCGACCCTGCTCCAAAATGCTGGGATCAAGGCACAGATTGTTTACTCATCAGACCGGGACTTGGATGTGATCCCAGAGAGAGCCAATAAGGGAAATGCGCTGCGTTGGCTTGCGGTGCGCCTTGGTATCCCGCTTGAGCAAATCACGGTAGCGGGAGATTCGGGCAATGATGCGTCCATGTTCCTCCTTGAGGGAGTTCGTGGCATCCTCGTCGCGAATGCCGAAACCTCTCTCATCGAAGCGACCGCCGACAGGAATGTCGTTCGCTCCTCGCTACCTTGCGTTGCAGGAGTGATCGCGGCGCTTCCATACGAAAAAACCGAAAACGCCACTGCCGGAACCATCGAAATCCCTGACAATCTATATCTCGTTCATTTGTCCATCCATGGTCTGATCCGGGGAGAGAATCTGGAGCTAGGACGCGATGCGGATACCGGCGGGCAATGTCGCTACGTAGTCGAGTTGGTCAAAGCTCTCGCTCAACACAAAAAGGTCGGACAGGTGGATCTTTTCACCCGCCGTGTCGTTGATTCCAAAGTGAGCCCTGACTACGCCGAACCGGTCGAAGATCTCGGCGGAGGTGCCTTCATCCGGAGGATTCAGGCCGGACCGCGCCGATATCTCCGAAAGGAGAGTCTCTGGCGGTATCTGGACGAATTTGTCGATCAATCACTTGCCCTGTTCCGTCAGAACAACCGTTTACCCGATGTCATCCACGCTCATTATGCCGATGCAGGGTACGTGGGCAGTCGCCTCGCGTCTCTGCTGGGTTGTCCCTTTATTTTCACTGGCCATTCGCTAGGGCGAACGAAACGAAAAATCCTCCTCCGGAATCAAACGGAACCACACCGTTTTGAGGAAAGTTATAATCTTGCCGCCAGAATCGAGGCAGAAGAATTGAGCTTGGAGACCGCAGCGATGGTTTGCACCAGCACCCATCAGGAAGTCGAGGACCAATATCGCGACTACGAACACTACGATCCAGCACGGATGAAAGTGATTCCCCCAGGAGTGGACCTCTCTCGATTTTCCCCGGCCGGTCCGACCGGAGTATCAGGCGCAGTGGCGGAAAAGATCGAGCGCTTCCTCGATCATCCCGACCGACCTGCGATCCTCACGATTGCGAGAGCCGACGAGAAGAAAAACCTCGCCTCCCTCGTGCGCGCCTACGGGGAAAGTAGCACCTTGCGGAACGATGCCAATTTAGTCCTCGTAGCAGGGAATCGGGAACGGATCAGCGATCTGAATCCGGGCGCGCGGAAAGTCTGGAGTGAATTGCTGCAGTTGATCGATGACTACGATCTGTATGGATCCGTCGCGATCCCGAAAAATCATCGTCCCGATGAGATCCCCGATTTCTACCGCTACGCCGCATCAAAACGAGGGTTATTTGTGAATCCCGCTCTGACGGAGCCCTTCGGATTGACGATCATCGAGGCTGCCGCGAGCAGCTTGCCACTCCTCGCCACCAACGATGGCGGTCCGCGGGACATCCTCGGCAATTGCAAAAACGGAGTTCTCATCGAGCCTCTCGACATCCCCGCAATGACCATTGCGCTGGAGGAGGCGATCGCCGATCCGGTCCTCTGGGACCAGAGATCGCAATCCGGTCTCGACGGAGTGAATCGCCACTATACTTGGAAAGGCCATGTGGATCGATATCTCATCGAGGCATCCAGTCTGCTTGAGGAGATCACCAGACCGCACCTGATCAACGAAAAAATTCGCACCTCGTTGCCGCTCAAAGACCGGATCATTTTCACCGGACTCCAAGACGAGATCACCGTCGAAGACAAAACGGCCATCACAAATATCCGCGAAATGGTTGATCACAACCAACCCGGGCTTGGATTCGGAATTGCCACAGGGAGGAGCATCGAAATGGCTCGCTCTTTGGTGCAAGAATCGGGACTTCCCGAACCGGACGTTTACATAACCCAGTTGGGAGGGGCGATCCACTATGGAAAACGGGGCGTCTTGGACCTCGCCTGGGAACGACACCTCGCTCACCGATGGGAACCGGAGACGATCCATTCTTGCATGAAGGATCTGAGCGGACTCGTCCTACAGGAGGAAGAAGGACACCAGCACCATTTTAAGATCTCCTATCATTACGATCGCACGACTGCCCCACCGAGACGGGAGATACAGCGACTCCTCCGAGGACAGAACATCTCTGCAAAGGTCATTTTATCGGGTGGGAGATTTCTCGATATCATTCCCCTCCGGTCCGGAAAAGGGCAGGCGATCCGATATCTCTCCATGAAATGGGGTATCCCCATGAACCGTACCCTCTTTCATGCACGCCGTGGGAGTGACTACGAAGCGCTCTCCGGCCGCATCCTCGCCGTTCTCCCCTCGAATCATAATCTCGAACTGAGTAAAACTCGGAAACTACCCAGTGTCTACACCGCTGCCACGCCTGGATTTGTCGGACTCCTTGAAGGAATTACAGCCTACCAGTTCGACAAAGACATTCAGGTCCCAGAATCGGCAAGAGGCAGCCATTCCGAAGAAAAAGTCGACTTTTCCGAAGCTGTCCTTTCCCCTGATCTTCTCGCTCACACATCCAATGAGGACTGAACTCGTAGCCTCTTGGTCCTATCCCGCTAGGCAACGGAAATCGGGAATTTGGCCCAGATCCTCCCTCGTTTTCACCGTTTGCGTTCCCATAGACTCATCAAACTCATGAAAGTTTTGCCTCGAACCCCGCTTCCCTCGCTCGATCATCCAAAGTCCGACGGGGTGCAAGAATCGCCTACCCGCCAAAACGAAGTGCCGCTGCTCGGCGGTATCGAAGCAGGAGGAACAAAATATGTTTGTGCGGTGGCTGGAGATCCAGCTACGCCCTTGCGCGAAAAACGCTTTCCGACAAGAGACCCGGAAAGCACGATACAGGAGGCGGTAGCATTTTTCCGGGAAGCCACCGAAGAGTATGGGGTCATCCGATCCATTGGCATTGGAACCTTCGGTCCTGCCGATCTGAATCCCAGGTCGCCCGGATACGGCTCTATCCTGACCACTCCGAAAGAAGGGTGGTCTGGATTCAACATCGTGAATGAAATTCGAAAAGGGCTCGACCTCCCGATTCCAATCGCATTTGAAACCGATGTGAACGCCGCGATCATCGGGGAAGCAGAATACGGAGCGGCAAAGAACTGCTCGAATGTCGCCTACGTGACGGTAGGCACCGGAATCGGCGGCGCATTTCTCCACAACGGCACCATCATTCACGGTAGGATGCACCCGGAAATCGGTCATCTCCTCGTCCCAGATCTGGACAGCGAGTATGGAAAGAACACAAACGTATGTCCCTTTCACGCCTCCTGCCTCGAAGGTCGCGCGAGTGGACCATCCATCGAAGCACGCTGGGGGATGCCGGGACACGAGATCCCGGATGATCACCCCGCCTGGGAGCTCCAGGCAAAGTACCTGGCCTACGGCTGCCTCGATCTCACCGCAGCCTGGTCACCCGACATCATCATCCTCGGAGGAGGCGTCGCCCAAAAGAGCGGACTGCTCGATCGGATTCGCCACGAGTTTGAGATACTTGCTGGTGGCTACTGGTCCCTCCCACCCCTGAATCTCTATCTCCAAACTCCGGGCCTGGATCAACAGGCAGGGATCATCGGAGCCCTCAGTCTGGCTAAACGCCTCCTGTAAATTTCCGGAAACAATTGATTTATGGTCATCTCGGAACATCAATGTCGCACAACTCTGGAGCGGCTCACCGCTCTGCTCAAGATTCGGTATCCCGAAGCGGTAAAATCTCCGGAGTGGGACGCCTTCGCCTACCGACTCGAGGAATCGTTTCCCACCCTCCTTCGGCATTTGCTCACCCTCTACGGGCATCATTTCGATTTCTATTATCACTTGGAGCGACTTCTTGAAACCATGGCAAATGCCTGGATGGAGCGGTCCCCCGAGTGGAAAAGCATTGATGTGATGCGAGAGGCGGATCCCTCCTGGTACCAGTCAGGCAATCTCATCGGAGCAATGGCTTATGTTGATTTGTTCTCTGGCGACATACAGGGAATGCTACAGAAAATTCCGTATTTAAAAGATCTCGGCGTAACCTACCTCCATCTCATGCCGCTCTACCGCAGCCCCCAAGGCGATGATGACGGAGGCTACGCTGTGAGCAGCTATCGTGAGGTCGATCCCGCGCTGGGCGACATCGACGACCTGAGACGACTCGCGGAGGAATTACGAAGACAGGGGATCAGCCTCGTCCTGGATTTTGTCTTCAATCATACCTCCGATGAACACGACTGGGCGAAACAAGCGCTCGAAGGAAAGGAACGATATCAGGGATTTTACCTGATGTTCGATTCCCACGAGGAAACGCAGAGCTACGAACGAAATCTCCGCTCGATCTTCCCGGACGAGCATCCGGGCTGTTTCACTTACTTGAACCATCTCAAAAAATGGGTCTGGACCACCTTCCACACCTACCAATGGGATCTAAATTACCGCAATCCCGAGGTCTTCAACGCCATGGCCGAAGAGATGCTCTTCCTCGCCAATGTCGGCGTTGAAATCCTCCGCCTCGATGCGGTCCCGTTCTGTTGGAAGGAAAAAGGAACCAGTTGCGAGAATCTCCCGGAGGCTCACACCATCATTCAGGCATTTCATGCCATTGTCAGGATCGTCGCGCCGGGGATGATCTTTAAATCAGAGGCGATTGTCGCGCCAGATGAGATCAGCAAATACATCGGTACGGATGAATGTCAGGTGTCCTATAATCCGCTTCTCATGGCCCTGCTCTGGGAGGGGCTCGCCACTCGAAATGCAAATCTTCTCCGACACTCGATGGAGAAGCGATTTACGATCAAACCAGGATGCGCCTGGGTCAACTATGTTCGATCGCATGATGATATCGGCTGGGGCTTTGACAACACCGACGCCTCAGAAATCGGGATTGACCCGTATTCTCACCGGCAGTTTCTCACCGCTTTCTACACAGGGCGACATGAAAGCAGTTTTGCGGAGGGGATCCCCTTCCAGGAAGACCCCGCGACAGGCGACGCACGAGTTTGCGGCACCACAGCCTCTCTCTGCGGTCTCGGAAAAGCCCTCGAAGCGGGCGATGCGGAGGCCACAGAATTGGCGCTCAGGCGAATCCTGCTCATTCACGGCATTTCCTTCACGATCGGTGGGATCCCTCTCATTTATTTGGGGGAAGAAATCGGAATGTGCAATGATTCGTCCTACGAAAACGATCCCGGGAAAGAAGGGGATGCACGCTGGATCCACCGCCCCTTTTTTGATTGGGACAAAGTGGAAAAACGCTCTATCCCGGGAACGGTGGAGCAAATCCTCCACGACGGTTTCCTGAAACTGTCGCAACTGCGCGTAAAGAGTGATGCCCTCGCGAGAGGCGATACCGAAATCGTACACCCCGGAAACAACCATGTTTTCGCCTACTTTCGCACGACCCCCGTTCAGAGCATCCTCTGCCTCGCCAATTTCAGTGAAGAAGAGCAAGTCGTCCCTGCATCCCGTCTCCGTCAACTCGGACTCAAAAAAGTCCTCGTTGATATCATCCAAGGCAAAACCGTGGTCGCCGCAAAAGAACTGAGAATGGAGCCGCTCCAATTTATGGTGCTGCTGCGTCAGGGCGGTTAAATCGACCCGAAAATCAGCTCAGCTGACTAATCCGGGCGGTAGAGTCGCCGAAACGCTCTTCTTTGATCCCGTAGCGATCAAGGAAGCTGAGAAACAGATTCGACATGGGTGTGGCCTGCCCGAGATCAGTGTGCAATCCCGTCTTGATCGTGCCCCCACCCTGCCCGGCCACAACGATGGGCAAGTCGGTGTGGCGATGGCTGTTGGGATCGGCAAGTCCGCTTCCCCAGACAACGATAGAGTTGTGCAACAGAGTGTTTCCATCGACATCCTTCCGTGATTTCAGCTGATCGAGGAAATAGGCGAATTGCTGGGAATAAAAGAGGTCAATTTTAGCGAGTTTTTCCAGAAGATCCGGCTTGTTCTGGTGGTGGGAAATGGAGTGATGCCCTTCGGATACCCCGACCTCCTTGAAACTGCGATTGCTCCCATCGTGAGCGAGGAGAAAGGACACGACCCGCGTCGAATCCGTTTCGAAAGCGAGGACAAGCATGTCCATCATCAGTCGGACGTGCTCCTCGTAGCTCGTCGGGATCCCCGCAGGAGCTTCCGCGTTGGGGACATCAGGCAGACCAAAGGTTTCCGACTTCTCGATGCGCCGTTCGATTTCCCTCACTCCCGTCATGTACTCATCCAACTTGAGCTGATCGTTCCGACCCAATTGCTGATTCAATTGTTTGGCATCTTCGAGGACAAAGTCGAGAATCGAGCGCTGGCGCTGATTCCGCAGCGCGAACCCTTTCTTACGCTCCCCTTTCGTCCCCGAGCCAAAAAGGCGCTCAAAAACATGGCGAGGATTCGACTCGGGAGTCATCGGGGTGGTGTCCGAACGCCAGGAGAGGTTAAACTGATAAGCACAAGAATATCCGGAATCACAAACCCCCGCTTTGCGGACTTCGTCACAGGAAAACTCCAACGAGGAAAACCGAGTTTCATCTCCGATATGGTTTGCGATGACTTGGTCCACCGATACCCCGAGCTTGATATCCGCCCCAGCCGTCTTGCGGGGTCGGGCACCGGTCAAAAAGCTCGCATTGGCTCTCGCGTGATCCCCGCCGCCATCTCCGCCGGCGGTCCCGTTCTGGTGCTCTAATTTCCCAAAAAAGTGAAGGTCATCTTTGAAATTTGCATAGGGAGCATGGGTTCCCTCCAGTTTGAAATCACTGCCAGTACCAGCCAAGGCCCAATTGCTGATATTCACCCCATTCGGTTTGTAAAGAAATGCCGTCCGCAGGGGCGCTCCCGTCGCTGTTGTTCCAAGGGAGGATTTTTCCGCTGCGAGGACACCAGCGCGAGCAAATGTCTCCAGCCAAGGCACGGCGATCCCTGCACCAAGGCCTTTTAGGAAGATACGACGATCAAAACGAGAATTCATAGTTGGGCAGCGGGTTTCCAGAGGTTCCTACAGTCACGCAGACAATGTAAACCTTCCTATCGTTCAAACAATTGACGCATTCAAGGCTTCGACACGGGTCATTTAGGGTACCGGGAATCTGCCTCACCAGCCCATTTTCCCTGCCTCACCCGAACCACTCCAGCGGCGGCAGGGCGTAGGGTCGGAAGAGTTCGGTCAGGCCGGATGTCTCATCGTAAAAAAGCGTACGATTCATACCAAGATCCGCCGCCTTTCCGGAATCGATCAGACTGGCCGAGTCTGAGGCACTCATCTGGAAAAGCACTTTCATTTCAAACTCCCCTGCCGCTTTCCGACCGAGGCATCGGGAAACATTGTTGTAGGAATCGAGCGAAATCATGACGTGATACCCCCAACCTGGCCCTTCGCAAATCAGTTCATGCAGAGAAGTGGATGGCTTGACTTCTGCCTCCGAATCGAGAGAAAAACTATAGTCCTCTTCATAACGGAGTTTCTTGTAGCGATGTAAGTTGGGAACAAACACCAACGTGGAAACACCGGAATCGGGAGTCTCGCCTTCCGAAATCGATTTCATCTCCGACGCAAGGGAGTTGAGCACTTCACCCATCTGGTGCAGATCTGGGCACTCCACTCCTCCGATTCGTTCCACCGCTTTCGCAAAAAACCCAGGTTCGGCGGTCTCATTGAGCCGCCCATCGATCAGAATTAAACGAATGCGCCTGCCAAAACGGGCTCGGAGTTGTCGCAAACCTACGAGCACCATGGCATCAACGGCATCTTCACGTTGTCCTACGACGAGTAGATTTGCCCCATTCTGACGGTGGAACACCACTTCCGTTGGGCCCTTGATCGCATTGGGCGCCCCGAGGAAGATGCGGGGAGGTCCGGCTTTCCGTTCCGCGCTTGTCCCAGTCAAAACCTCGTTTACGGCGGCATCTCTTGCAATCTCTGGCGGAACGTTGCCTTCAAATACGACTTGTTCGCGAAGCGCTGTGCCGCTTTCGAGACTCTTCTGCTCGATCTCATGCAGCAGCGTGTCCCTCTCCTTTTCGTGCATCCAGACCACTTGGAAGGGAGAATTTGCCTCCGAGGCTCCGGCACGGTCGTTGTAAATCCCTTCCCCAGGCCTCGTCAGCATCCGGGGGGCTGCGTTCGAATCGTCCATGATGAGGTAGGCATCCGCCTCATTGCAGGCCAGTGCGATGCGAACCGTCATTTGCCCCAAGGTCGCTCGGGCAAGAGTGAAGGCCCCGCCCAGAGTCTGCGACCCCAACACCGCATGGATCCCGAAGGCGCGTCCCTGCCGAACAATCCGGTCGAGCAACACCGCAGCCTGTTGAGAAATCGGGTCGTCTTCGGTGAAAAATTCTTGGAACTCATCGATCAATAGCAGGGTCCGTGGCAACGACGGTGCCCCGGCGGTTTCCCGGTACCCTTTCATGTCTTGAACTCCAGCGGCGCGGAAGAGATCTCCGCGATGGCGCAATTCCTCATCCAGTCGCTGCAGCACACTTAAACCGAACTCACGATCACTCTCGATCGCGATCACTCTTGCATGCGGGAGGTGGTGATCCGCGTAACATTTGAATTCCACGCCCTTTTTGAAATCAATCAGATAAAACTCGACCTCATCAGGACTACACCAGAGCGCGAGGTTGCTGATGATGATGTGAAACAGCGTCGACTTGCCCGACCCAGTTTTCCCGGCAATCAACGCATGCTGGCAAGTGCCTTTGCCCAGGGCGAGATACTGCAGCTTTGTGGCTCCGCTCCGACCGATCGGCACTCGCAATTCCGACGCCGTCGACAAGGTCCATCTCTCCCCAGCCGTGGGGGCAATAAACGAAAACGGCACCTCAATGCGGTTTGAATCACGGTTCCCTGCACCGATCCGATGGATCCAATCTACAAATTGCGGCGGAGAAGGAGGTTTTAACAAGGAGAGGGAAGTCCCCTTCACCGCGTTGCCCTTCACGTGAAACCCGTCCCGCTCGCCCTGTAGGACAAGACAGGCATTTCGCAAATCATCGATCAAAAAACCGTGGGGTAGATCAATTTTTTTATCATAATGAATAAGTAAAAACACCCCGCAACGTGCTCCCGATGCAGCAATACTCAAAAGTCTCTTCGCTGCAAGATCGGTAAACCCCCGCGGGAAATCCGCTACGACGAGAAAGTGATATCGTTCCGCGATCGTTCCAGCAGCTTCGTTGTATTGCGTGATTGTTTCAAAATCGCTTCTCAGGTACATTTGGATCACCTTTTCCATGTGATCGCACAATTCCCCGAGACGTCGCTCGATCTGGTCATCCTGCGTCCGTATCCGCGTGTTGATGAGTATCTCATCGTAGTCGGCGAGGTGCATGAGTCCCGCAAAACTCTCACCGAGGCCCAGCGGATCGATCAGAGAAAAAGAAAGCCTTCCCGGCGGCGCGCTCGCCAGCCATCCTAGAACCAGTAAATTGAGAAGCTCGATCGCTTCCGTCCTGCCGTGGTTTCGAGTCTCCAGTAAAAGAGAGGCAATCTCAGGGATCTTCAGTCGCAGTGGCAGATGAAAATCCAAGCTCCCTGGCACATGCATTCGTTCCGACTGAGGCAGCACCAGCTCTCCCTCTGTCGCGGAATAGCGAAGTTCTGCGAACTTGAGGAATCCAGAAAAAGCAAGCGGAGCTTCCCAGCCCACCCCCCCAAGAGTCAACCAATCAGGAGCCATTGATTCTTCATTTGATTCCTCCTTGAGGACTCCGAGGATGGGGAGCAGTTCGGCACCCCACTCTGCCTCCAGCGCTTCCAATGGCTCTATGAGGCTGGAAGCCTCCTGGGCCTTTCCAGTCAATATCGTTTCTCGCCTTTCGTGACGGCTCTTTTCCAGAGCTTCGATCCGATTCGCAAGGCTCTGATGAATCGAATCGATTCGGAACTTCTCCAACCTCCCCAGCTGGTCCTTCAACTCAGCGGCTCGTTTTTCCACCGCTTCCGTCCCGGAGTATTTCGACCGATTCGTTTCCCCCTTCCTCACGGGGGTGGATCTCAAACCGGTTTGAAAAGTCGTTTTAACGGCCTCATATTCCGCCTCAATCTCCGCCTCAGAGGCACGATAGCGAGCCTCCACAGACTCCCGGAAGCGAAGACGCATTTCTTTCCCCTCAACAAAGGAATCGAGAAAATCGTCGAGAAATCTCGTGGCACGGAGCCGTCCTACAAACCAAAACACAAGCAGGGTCGCGAGGACCGCCACGGCAATTCCCAAACTCAGCCCCCAAGTCGGATGAAACCCCAGCGAGGGTGCGACAAGGGGGGCGCCCGCCGCCGCACCGATCACTAAAATACCCTGTAGCGTAACCGGAAACCCACTAAAGAGAGCCACCAAGGGTGCCCGCCGAAAAACCTTGGTCGCACCCGATAACTCCACAAAACGTTCTTCCAAGGCCCCCTCCGTCACCTCGCCGGGTAGCGGAATCTCCGTGGCCTTTAGTTCGGACAGAAATCGTCGATGGAGTTGACTGAACCCCCACAATCCGCGAGCGGCAGCTGTTTCCATCTTCCCAAATCGCGCCTCGAAGCGCTTCGCGGTGGCATCTCCTTGCTCGTAAGTAGCGATCGCCGCAGAGAGACGCCTTTCTCGCCGATTCCCCGCATCCATGAACTCTCGCTGGAGCCCCGCGCGGTGCTGGCCCTCACTTGCCTGCAAACGGGCGATGACCTCATTTCGCACCACGATCTGCGCCCGATCGATCCGGAGACGACGACGGGCATGGTGATCGTTCAGCATCGCGCAATAAGCTGCGTCCTGCTCGCGAACTCTCGAGATCGCTGCTGCGTGCTCTCGCTCCAATTCAGCACATTGCTCCTCGACATTCTGCCGATGACTCGATTCACGGAGCTGACGGGCACGGGCAATCCCCTTTTCTCGTTCAAAAAAGGAATGGATCCCGGCGGTGAATTTCTCAAGGTGAGAAAGCGTACCAGCAACGGAAAGTTTATTGGGTTTCGCAGTCACTCTTCAGCTTCTTCAATACGTTATCTAGATCCTCCATCGCCGTCACCGCATGATCGATCGCATCAAACATGGGCTGCATGTAGGTGGTGTCAAATTCCCTGCCTTTTTGATCGCGCCATGATTCCTGTGTCTCCTGCCAGATTCTCAAGAGGTCGCGAGAGAGACCGGTCAGCCTTCCTCTGTTGTGTTGTAAACTCATCTTCTTTTCAGGAATCTCCAGAGGCATAGGCCTTGAGTTGTCGGATCGATTCAGTGAGGTAGGTGAGCCCCTTTGCCATATCGATGTCGATGTTCTGACGAAGCTTCTCCACCTTCCGAGCTTCCGTTTCGACACTCGAATCATAGTTCCGCAACCATCCAGCCACGGCCCGCAGAGTCGTCTCGAGCTCACGTATCTCGCGCCTCTTTTTGTTCAGGAGCATTTGTTGCCCCGTTTTCTTCTGCTGAAGATCAGAGAGCCGAGCCGAGAACATCTCCTGTTCCAGCATTTCCAACTCCCGCAGTTGGCGCTTCATTTGGTGTTGGAGTTTCAATTTCTGCTCGGTCTGGAGCCAGATACGAGTCCGCTTCACT
>JAGPCC010000370.1 GCA_018058245.1 Verrucomicrobiales bacterium | reverse complement strand
CGAAGGGATCCGCGCTTTCTCCGCTAACATCGTGAAGATGGAAGCGCTAATTCAAAGGAAAATGTAAGAAAAAAATCTGCTTCCCGGTTGTTTTTCGAACAATACTACGATTCAGGAAATGCAGCCCAGACGGGGCCTCTTTCGCTTTACTCCACCGCGATCCACTACAGTCACCTATGAAATACTTCCCCTGCGACAAAATCCAATTCGAGGGACCAACCTCGAAAAACCCTCTTTCGTTCAAACATTACAATCCGAGCGAACTCGTCGGAGGAAAATCGATGAAAGATCACCTCCGTTTTGCTGGTGCTTACTGGCACATCATGCGGAACACTCTTTCCGATCCGTTCGGAGGCGGCACCGCTCAGATGCCCTGGGACGATGGAAGTGATTCCGTCGAAAATGCACTCACCCGAGTCGATGTCTTTTTCGAGTTTCTCGACAAGATGGGCATCGAATACTACTGCTGGCACGATCGCGACATCGCTCCGGAGTTGAACGATCTCAAGGCTTCTCATGCGGCGCTCGATATCGTCGTGGCGCGATTGAAAGAGAAACAAGCCGAAACGGGAGTAAAACTCCTCTGGGGAACCGCCTGTCTTTTCTCTCACCCACGTTATTCGCAGGGAGCCGCCACCTCCCCGGATGCCAATGTCTACGCCTACGCAGGAGCCCAGGTGAAAAAGGCCCTGGAGGCAACCAAGGATCTGGACGGTCTCGGCTACACCTTCTGGGGCGGTCGCGAAGGCTACTCCACCCTGCTGAATACGAATATGAAGCGCGAGATCGATCATCTCGCGGCCTTCCTGCACATGGCGGTGGATCACGCGAAAAAAATTGGTTTCACCGGGCCCTTCTACATCGAACCGAAACCACGCGAACCCTCTACTCATCAATACGACAGTGATGCCGCGGCCTGCCTGAATTTCCTACGGGAGTATGGGCTCATGGACCACTTCAAACTCAATATCGAAACGAACCACGCCACTCTCGCGGGTCATACGATGGAGCACGAACTGACCGTGGCCGCCAATGCTGGAATGCTCGGTAGTATCGATGCAAACCGCGGCGACACTCTCATCGGTTGGGACACCGACCAGTTCCCCACCGACATCCACCTTGCCACCCAGGTCATGCTCGTGGTCCTCGAAATGGGCGGTCTCACTACCGGCGGTCTCAACTTCGACGCAAAACGCCGTCGCGAATCTCACGAACCGATCGATCTCGTTCATGCCCACATCGGCGGGATGGATGCCTTCGCCCGTGGCTTGAAGATCGCTCATGCGATTCGCGAAGATGGTCGCCTCGGCACCTTTGTCAAAGACCGCTACCGCTCTTTCGACGAGGCCCTCGGCGCAAAAATCGAATCCGGATCCTGCAGTTTTGCCGATCTCGAAGCACACACTTTCGCCCATGGTGAACCCGGCCTCGCGAGCGGTCGGCAGGAAATGCTGGAAAATCTCATCAACGAGTTTTTCTAGGAGTCCGACAGACTGGGAGCAGTTGAGCGAGGGAAGCGGTGGAGAAATTCGCGTCCGAAGATGCGGGAGATGCAATGGCAAAAGCTGAGACCGAGTCCTTTGATCCGAGATTGGCGCTAATGGCGCTAATGGCGCTAATGGCGCTAATGGCGCTAATGGCGCTAATGGCGCTAATGGCGCTAAAAGACACACGGGCGACAAATTGTCTGTCCCTGGAAAATTGGAAAATTGGCGTCCCCGCCGAGCCGCAGAGCAACATCAATATAGTTTGAATTCTCCAGCAGATTCAGGGAGACCAACCGATTATTGATTTGCCTTCATCTGCTGGCCTCCCCGAATCTGCTCAAGGACACAAGGACACAAGGACACAAGGACACAAGGGACAGACAATCTATCTGACAATCTATCTCCCCCAAGGGACACAAGGACACAAGGGACAGACAATCTATCTCCCCCAAGGGACAGACAATCTATCTCCCCCATCTACCCCCCTCCCTATCTCCCCCAAGGGACAGACAATCTATCTCCCCCATCTACCCCCCTCCGATAAAGCAGACACTACCGTCCTTCCATAGGCGGCGACGGAACCATGATTTCCGTTCGAAGCAACGATCAAAGTCGATTAACGGGAAATTCGAATGATCGCGAGCTCAACGAGTGCCCCCGCCCCATCATCAAGATGCAAAGGATCGGAAGTCAACCCCAAGGGTGACGGATTCAGAAACGAACGATTCACGACCCGGGAGGGACTCTGCCCTTCATCCTGTCCGCTCAACCCGCAGATCACGCAGCACACGCAAACCTTGCCAGTCCGCGCCCTTCATTTTCCGTGCTCCAGTTTTACGTTTTTCCCCAAAAAGGAAGCGATGACGTTCAAAGACACTCTCAACAAAGGCGGCACTTCCGAAGACGGCCCCGTCGCTGAGATAACGAACACGCAGGCGGATGATCCGATGCAGCGGGATTTTGCCACTAATCTCTCGTTCTGCTTCGACCTCTGCTTGCGTAAAACCCCCTTTTTCCGGACGCTTTCCGCTTTCGGAAATCTCGCGGACTTCGCCCTGATCATAGAGCCACAACCGATAAACCTTTCCCGTCTCACTCCAATTCTGTTCGTAATCTTCCCCGCTCACCTGCGGCGAATTCCGCAGGATCCTGCCGAGCCCGATTCTGGCCCAGTGGTTGCCGGCTACGGCGGAGGCGTAACCCGACCACCGATAGTCCTCGACTTTGCCCACCATGTGGGCGCGGATCGGATTAAGATCGATGTAGGCGGCGATTGTCATGAGTGCCTTTTCGTCTCCTTCCACAAGAACACTTTTAAAGCGCTCTTCCCAGAGGGTGCCTTTGCGGTGATGGTGGCGATTATACCAGGCACTGAAACGCTGTTTGAGCTCCTGGAGAAAAGTGGAGAGGTTGCCCATGCGGCTCCGATAGCGCTCGAGAATCTCATTCTCCCATCTCGTATTTCCTGCTGCATCCGCTCGCGCCAATTCCTGCCTCACTGTTTCGACGGTGAAATCGTCGTAGAGCAGCCCGATGCGGTGGAGGATGGTCTCCCGGTCGAGCGCCGCAGTGGTTGCTGGATCGGGGACTTCGAGGAGGAGGTGGAAATGATTCGACATCACGCAGTAGGTGACCGCCCGAACGCCGTGAAAGGCCTCCAGCCTGCGCATGAGGACCAAGAAGTGCTCCTTTTCCTCGTCACCGAGGAGGAATTCGCGTCCGACGATGCGGGAGATACAATGGTAGTAACTGAGACCGAGTCCTTTGATCCGAGATTGGCGCATATAGAAAAGTGTTCATAAAAACACTAACTGCAAGTGAAATCTGTCAGTGTGGGTGACAAATTGTCTGTCCCTGGAAAAAAATGAGGTCCCTGGAAAATGACATTCCGACCGGACGGAGAACGAACCTTCCCGAGACGTTCTCCGTCCTTTTTTCCCGCATCCAAATGGTCTTCGGGCTCTGTTCGAGTCCTATCCGGACGACAAAGTCTCCAGATCCTTCTACGGGCATCAGTCTTGCTCACAGGTGAATCTTCCATTCCACCCGGAAACATTGACTTTTCGGAGATACACGGTCAAATCTACTTCTCAATCCTACACCTCTTCGCTTTCACCGGGATCGGCAAATCGATAGAGCGGAAGAAACTTGGCACTCAAAAGAAGGAATGGCGAAAAGAACGAATTTTCCAGACGGCGTGGAAGAGCCTGAAGGGAATGCTCCGCAAGGACAAAAGAGGGATCAGGTTGCTCGAGAAAAAGCGAATTGGGCAGCTGCAATCGCAAAAGCAGACTTGGACCAGAAAGCTCATGAACTTTTTGCCGAGGAAGGAGGAACGGATCTGAACTCCATTCTGGGAAAACCTTCTGAAAGCGATCCTTCGCAGGACTGAGCTTTACTAAATCTCAGTCCGAATTCCGACAGGGTGCGGAACACTTGATCTGGAACATTCTCCGTCCTTTTTGGTGATCACTGCGGCCCGCCGAGAGTCCGCACGAGAAATTCGGACCGTCGATCCCTGCCATGAGGTGTTTTGGCAGCACTGTGATTTGCGTTCATCATCGAGACAAACTCGAAGTCCTTATCCGCTGTCTGCAGAGCATTGATCACTTGCGAAGTCG
>JAGPCC010000369.1 GCA_018058245.1 Verrucomicrobiales bacterium | reverse complement strand
ACGTAGGTGAGCACATTCGCGACCTGTTCATCGTTGAGACCAAGTTGGGGCATGATGCTGTTGAATTCGGCACCGTTGACCGTGACTTTCCCCTGAAGCCCGTGGATCACGGTTCCGATCGCACGGTTTGTGTCGGCATTCAGGTAGTCGGAGGCAGCGAGTGGCGGAAATGCCATCGGAATGCCCTGACCTTCCGCCTGGTGACAAGCCATGCAGACTGCGGAATAGACCATCTGACCTCTTTCTGTGCGTTCGGCCTTGTTGGTTGCTGGTTTCAGTTGGGATGATTCTTGTGGGATACGCTGGATCGCGCCGCCCTCGAGCATGTAGATGCGGTCATCCTGCTTGCCGGAGTAGGTGATCAGGTCCTCAGGACCCTCTGCTTTGATCATTGCCACCGCTCCTTTGTTAAAGGCACGGAAGATGGAATGGTCCACGATGATATAGGTTCCGGGCACATCAAGGCCGAACTCAACGATGGCGGATCCTCCTGCCGGAATCATGGTGGTTTGGACATCATGTTGGTTCGGTTTCATCCCACCTTCGGTGTAAACGGTGTCGAAAATTTCGCCAATGACGTGGAAAGAGGAAACGAGATTTGGTCCGCCATTTCCAACGAAGAGACGCACCTTCTCACCGACCTTTGCGACGACCGCGTTGTCGCCGGCCATCGCGCCTACGGATCCGTTAAAGACCACGTAGTCCGGGATCTCGGTGAGGGCCTTTTCCATGCTGAAGGGTTGGAGACCAGCTTGGCCGTAGGGGCCTTTGGTGTAAAATTCGGACTGCATCACGTAGAATTCTTTGTCCACTTTCGGGAGTCCGCCGATCGGCTCGACGAGAATGAGCCCGTACATGCCGTTGGCTACGTGCATGCCAACCGGGGCGGTGGCGCAGTGGTAGAGGTAGAGGCCAGGGTTCAGCGCCTTGAAGGAGAAGACCGAGACGTGTCCAGGGGTGGTGAAAGAGGCTGCCGCACCACCGCCGGGTCCGGTCACCGCGTGCAAGTCGATGTTGTGTGGCATCTTGCTGTCTGGATGATTCATGAGATGAAACTCCACTTCGTCGTTCTGACGGATGCGCATGAACTTTCCGGGGACGCTCCCGCCGAACGTCCAGAAGGTGTAGTCAACTCCATCCGACATCCGTTTCACGACTTCCATGACTTCGAGTTTGATCGTAACCTTGGTCGGGTGGTCGCGGGTGATCGGTGGAGGGACATTAGGTGCGTCGGTTAGGATAGCGTCCTCATGCCCGGAGACGGGTTTGTCCTGGATCGACTGCTTCGTCGAGTCGGGCTGCAAGATGGGGGTTGCTTGAACGGCCACAGGAGCCGGATCAACGTTCGCATTCGCGACCAAGGTTGCTACGTCCTTTGCCAATCCCTCTTGGGACATCTTTTCGTTGGGACTGAGTTCGCGATCTCCGCACTGAACTAGAAAGGCGGTGAGGAGAGGGAGGATGAGACGTTTCAGTGGAGGCATGTGATTCCGGGCTATGGGATGATGGTTAGTTGATTTGCTAGAAAGAAACAAAAGTGATTCAGTATTCTTACACGGGAACATAGAGGCGATCGAGCGTGGTTGCCTTGACTATCGTCAAGAGATCAGAGAAGAGATGATTTAGATATTCGATACGTTGATTTCGCGGAGGGTGATCACGGAGGAGAGAACCCGTCAGACAGTCTGTTTTCCTGTCGTGAAAACTGCGCCGTCGAGCGACGGGTCTCCTTCCGCAGCGGACGATTCGTAGAAGGCTCCGATGTCATCCCGAACCTCCGCTGCGTTGAAGGCGATGGCACTTCTAGGATGGAGATTGTAAAGTCCGGTGATCATGTAGGGCAAGTCAAATCCCCACTTTAATTCGGTTCGCGTTGGTTCGATGATTCTGTCAACGCAGCGGAGCACGGGTCTCAAGCGGTAATCGGAATCACCAAGGAAACCGAGGAGTAATTCCATGGGGCAATTACCGGCCCCACGCCCGAGTCCGGCCATCGTCGCGTCCAGCCAGGTGGCACCGGCGACGTAGGCCTCGATCGTATTGGCGAAAGCGAGTTGCAGATTGTTGTGGGCATGGATGCCGACTTGGATCCCGGCAGAAGAAACCGCCGCGAGATATTTCTCCACCAGCCTGCGGGTCTCGGTCATGTAGAGCGCACCGAAACTATCAACCACGTAAACCGCATCCGCCTCGGAGGAGGCGAGGAGGGAGAGAGCCTCGTCGAGTTCGGACTCGTGGACGGTCGTGACTGCCATCAGGTTGAGAGTGGTCTCGTAGCCCTTGTCGCGGGCATCTTTCACCATCTCCAGGGCGAGAGGAATCTGGTGTGTGTAGCAGGCGACGCGGACGAGATCGACAATGCTCTCCCGCCGTTGCGGGATGTCTTCGCGGAAATCACATTTCCCTACGTCAGCCATGATGGATAGTTTCGGACCTTCGCCACGATCTCCGACGATACGGCGGATGTCCTCCTCGAGGCAGTATTTCCAGCAGCCATGCTGACCAGTCGCGATGTCTTTTCGCGAGGCTCGATACCCGATCTCCATGTAGTTGATCCCGGCTTCGGCGCAGGCGGCATGAACCGCCGAAACGACGCGATCCTCGAAGTGGTGGCAATTCATCAAGCCACCGTCACGGATCGTGCAATCAAGGACGTGGACTGCGGGAGGCTCTGGTGTATCTACAGCCTGAGGAAACGAAAGGTCGGAGCGCAGAACATCTTCCTTGATCGGTTTCACGGGAGGTGGGGGGCAATGGCTCATGGGCGACAGGAACTGGGCTTCACTCGAAACCGAATTTTTTCATTTTTGGGGAAATGACGGCTCGGCAGTATCCGAAGTTTGGATTGTTGCGGTAGAAGTCCTGGTGAGTTTCTTCAGCAAGCCAGAAAGTATCAGCTTCTCGGATCTCGGTCACAATCGGACCGGAGATCTTTCCTGATTTTTCGAGAGCCTGTTTCGACTTTTCAGCGAGGTTTCTCTGTTCGGGGGTTTGACTGAAGATGACGGAACGATATTGTGGCCCGCGGTCGTCGCCTTGCCGATCCTGAGTGGTCGGATCATGCACCTGCCAGAAAACGTCGAGGAGTTCGTCGTAGCTGATCCGAGCAGGATCGAAACTCACCTGGATGACCTCCACGTGTCCGGTATCCATCCTACAAACCTGCTCGTAGGTGGGGTTTTCGACAGTTCCTCCCATGTATCCCGATTTCACATCGAGCACTCCATCGAGCTTCTCCATGACCGCTTCCGTACACCAAAAGCAGCCACCGCCGAATGTGGCGAGGGACGACTTGACTGGAAGTGTCTCTGTCGCGGCAGCAGGAGCAGGAGCAGGAGCAGGAGCAGGAGCAGGAGCAGGAGCAGGAGCAGGCATTGCCAGTGTTTCCGATGGAGGTGTCATCGGTGGCGTCTTTTCGGAAATGGAAGCGCTCCGTTCTTCCCCGCAAGAGGAAATCAATAGTAGCACGGCGAGGGAAAAAAGTGAGGAGGCGAATCGTGGTAGGTTTGTCAGGCTCATTGTGTGAAATGGGGGGGATTACGGAGTAGGTTTTTCTGGCGGGGTGCGCACCTCAATCAGTAGAGTATCGACTGGGACAAGGTGGCGGTAGGCGAAAGCTTGCATCATATCTTCCGCCGCCACGGCCTCCACCTCGACGGACTTGCCCTCGATCTCAGCGATGCCTTCGACGATGAGGGGAACCGGGTCCCCTGTGTAGTTGTAGGGCACGGCAATGGAAACGTCGATCTTTTCTTCGCCTTCTGGGATGGGGCCACCCTTCAGTTCAAATCCTTCCGGCGCTCCCTTGAGGCGCAGATGGATCGGGCCGGTAAACTCGTCGATACGCAGGGCGTGGAGGGTGAGTTGGGCGGTTGCTCCGGGTTTTGCGTTGAGGGTGGCTGGGGTCGCGCGGAGGGCGAATCCAGGAACTGCTTGGGCGATGCGGAGGCGATAGGCATGGGCGTATCCGTAGCGATTCTGGGTATCTGCTACACTAACAAAACAACGTCCATTGCCAGGTAGCTTCACAGTGACGCGGGCGTCCGCGTGGTGGGTGGTGAGACCGGCGGCGGGGTTTTCGTAATCGTCGTTGTAGGCGATCATTTCCCC
>JAGPCC010000368.1 GCA_018058245.1 Verrucomicrobiales bacterium | reverse complement strand
CAACAGTATAAATAGTCCTCACCGCCATCCCTCCACCCGCTGTTCACCGACCGGCTTTGCCGGTTCGGTGCAACGCAGGCGTGGTGTCGGCGGTGGCTCGGAGAGGATTTTATGGTGCCGGGGGGAAATCGGTCAAGCCTCCTCTCTTCCCGGTGCATGTTTTCTGAATTTCCGCATCTCCGCATCTCGTATGCAACCGGTCTACCGACCCTCCCTCCACCGCTCCGCCCTTGCCCCGATCCAAGAGGGTAAGATCGAGAACCCAGCCCTGTTGTTCCATTTGCTTTCCCGTCCTTGCCTCCGCGTCCGGGTTCGCTGACGGTGAACGATGAAACGTCCGCGTCGCCCCAGGCTCTCCCCCGACCCGCTCGTGGCGAGGGCAGAGTTGATCCCCGAACGGTATCGCTGCGCCGCGACGAACCACCACGTAAAACCGTCGAACAAGTGGGATTATCTCGAACACGGTCTCCTGCGCATTCGGAGGCACCGGCCCGATTCGCGGCCTCTTTCTCCGGCCTACCTCTCCCGCGTCACCGCAGCGATCCGGGATCACCTGCGACTCCTCCTCGTCTACGAGGACGCGCAAGGCCGCGTGACAGAGCGCCACATCGTGCCAATGCACTGGGTCGTGCCCGGTGACCGCTTCACCGCCCATTGTGAACTGCGGGAAGCGGATCGCGATTTCCGTGTGCATCGCTTCCTCGATTGCCAGTTCGCCCCTCCGGAGACGTCAGCCCCGTCCCCGTCCCCGTCCCCCGAAGAAGCTGCCTGATTTCGCCATTTCTCACGCGACACTCCGGCCTTCGATCCACGAACTTCGCTCGCTGGACCGAGACGAGAAACGAGGCGGGGAAAGCCGTAGGGAAGAGTGCTCCGCTTCTACGGATTTCCCGCGACGGTGATGCCTCTCCCACCAAAAATTCGGAGAAATTGTCGTAAGTTATACAAGATCAATGCCTTGATCAGTCGGGTATCCGGGTCTCCTGAGGTAGGAATCGGCAAATCCCAGGTCGGAACTGGTAGTTCCGGGGTAGGAATTGTGAAATCCGAGATCGGTGTGTTCACACACCGGGTAGGGTCGGAGAATGAACCGGGAAATTTCGCCCTCCCTTGAAGTATGGCGGGAATCAAATTCACGAGATCTGCGAGTGGCTGGTTCCCAGTTTTGTTTTGTAGGAGGGTAGGGCGGACCACTCTCGCTGATCTTCCTTATTCCGATGCAAAGCCAGAAAGAGGAAAGTACCTGACGCAAACGAAAGGAGAGTTTTCGAATGCCTGGACATCATGGGGAAGCGGTGGGGAATTCTTCCGCTTTGGGTTTTGCTCCGATCCGCCAGACTTCATACTGTCGATGGGGCTGCTTTGATTTCGCAATTTCAAAACCGGGACGTTTCGCAAACGCTGCCGCGACCTTTTCGGCGGTCTCCGTATGGTAGGCCCCGCTGTGTGCATACAACAAATACCGGAGCGTGAGTGGTTCGTCCTTGGTGATCAGATATCCTTCTGCAAGGCAAAAGGAAGCCCCCATCCAGCCATCGGAACGTACGTGCCAGACGGTCGGATAGCGGGGATTCCCGGGGTGATCAAAATAGGTGATTCCCTCCGTCACCGTTTTCCGATTCGCACCCTGACCCACTGCAAGCGGACCGGAGTAGTCCATCCAACGAGCCGGTTTCCCGAACGTCGCCTCTTCTCCCGACTGCCCCTCGCTGTTCGAAATTTCACCGCCACCGAAGTACTGGCTCAGGCTTTTTGCGACTCGAACTGCGAGGAATCCGAAGTTGGTTTTGTCGAGCTCGACCGTATCCCTGCCTTCCCCTGGTTGCAGGGTCATCTGGATCTCCAGAAGATGCTCCCCGCCTTCTAGAGGGAGATTTGCGACAACGAGGTCCTGCTGCATGAGCTCTTTCCCCTCCGCATCATACCAACCCAACGCGGACGCCATGACCGCTTCGTCATTTCCGTCCCGGTAGCGATACCAGTGCTTCTGCCGGATCGAAGTTCCCGTTCCATCGGACCAAAAATCGAGTCCGTTGACCTTGTTGTGAGCAAACCAGATCGAGCGGTGGTGGTCGTGATTCTGTGCTCCGGGATGCCCCATTCGCGTGAGGGAAACCCCGGAGGGTCCATGGAACGGGTAGAAAAACGGTCGGGGAGATCTCTCATCAAAATGCCAGCGGGTGGTCTCGATCCCGTCGATTTCGAACGCGACTTGATGTTCCGGCAGTGGCACGAGTTCCGCCCGATCAGGTCGGTAGGGTTCTTCCGCCTCCTCCCCTTGGGCGGAGACGTGGAAAAACAGAAGTAGAAGGGCAGAGGATCGGAGCATGGGAAGAGTGAACCGGTTTTTCGGAAGCGGGGCAATCCCGCAAACAAGGCAGGGTTTCACCCTTTCCCGCAAAAAAGCCCGCCCTGAAAATTTTGAAGAGGGTTTCATTGCAATAAGGAGCGTCTTTCTTCATCCTTCCCTTTACTTCCCCACACGGTTCTCATGAAATTCACGGTCATCCTTCTGCTTCTTTTCTCTTTTGTCCCCCCCTTCGTTTCGGAAGCGGCGGAACGACCGAATGTCATTCTCATCCTCGTCGATGACATGGGATTCTCGGATCTTGGGTATCAGGGTGGGGAGATCGAAACGCCCAACCTCGACAGCCTCGCCCGGAACGGCGTCCGGTTTTCCCAGTTTACCAATTCCGGTCGCTGCTGTCCGACGCGCGCCACGCTGATGACCGGGCTCCATCCCCACCAGACCGGGATCGGCTGGATGACGGAGACGACCGACGAGAAGGGACAGGCAAAAGACCCGCTCCCGGCCTACGCGGGAAACCTCAACCGCGATAGCCAAACGATCGCGGAAACCCTGAAAGCGAGCGGTTATGCCACGATGATGACGGGGAAATGGCATCTCGGATTTCGTGATCGGGACGACTGGCCGCTGCAACGTGGATTTGAAAAGTTCTACGGATGCATCGAGGGCGGGATGCGATTTTTCCAACCCGTGGAACCACGGGGAATGACTCTCGGCAATGAAAAGGTCGGTTCCGTCGTGAGCACAACCAGCGAGGCCTTTTACACGACCGACGCCTTCACGGACTATGCGATGCAGTTCATCACGGAACACCACAAAAGCCCCCAAAAGAACGATCCCTTTTTTCTCTATCTCGCCTACAACGCTCCTCACTGGCCGCTCCAGGCTTTTGCCGATGATGTCGCCAAATATCGGGGGAAATACAAAATGGGGTGGGATCAACTCCGCAAGGCCCGGTATCAGCGTCAGGTGGATCTCGGCCTGATCAAAGAGTCCTGGCCGCTCTCGCCGCGAACTCCGGAAATTCCGGCCTGGGATACTCTCGATGAGAAAAAGCAGGACGAGATGGACCTGAAGATGGCGACCTATGCGGCGATGGTCGATCGCATTGATCAGAATATCGGTCGACTCGTTTCCTATCTAAAGAAGACGGAGACTTTTGACAATACGCTCTTCCTTTTCCTCTCCGACAATGGAGCCTGTCAGGAAGGCGGGATGTTCGGGCGGGGCGAGTTCTACGATGTCGCAAAGCGGGACCTCGAGCACAACAATAGCTACGGCGAGGCCTGGGCGAACGCGAGCAACACCCCTTTCCGCCTCTACAAACACTTTGCACACGAGGGCGGGGCGGCGACTCCGTTCTTCATGCACTGGCCAGCAAAGATCCCGGCGCAGAAGGAGTGGTACCTCGAGGCAGGTCAGCTGATCGACCTCATGCCAACGATTCTGGACGTCGCTGGAGCCACCTACCCGGTCGGACCTCACGTGGAGAAGATTCCCGCTCTCGATGGCGTCTCCCTGCGCCCTGCATTCACCGGTGCTCCGCTCGGGCGCAGTCAGCCGATTTTTATCGAACACGAAAACAATGCCTTCGCCCGCGACGGAGACTGGAAACTCGTCGGACGGGATGTCTCCACCGCAAAGGGAAAGGATGCGACCCAGTGGGAACTCTATGATCTCGGCAAGGACCGCACCGAACTGCACAATCTCGCCCAGGCGAACCCGGAGAAGCGGGATGAACTCGCCTCGAAATGGGAGGCCTGGGCGGAGCGAGTGCATGTGTATCCCAAGGCGGAACGGGCCACAAAGCGGCGAGGCGTCGCAGTCGCAGATCCGCCGCAGGTAGTC
>JAGPCC010000114.1 GCA_018058245.1 Verrucomicrobiales bacterium | reverse complement strand
CTCCGGGGCGGAGTCCCCCCGCACGAGGTTCACCGCTGCGATTTCGTAGGGATCACCCTGCGGAGTCAGGGTCATTTTCAAATGCGCCACCTCAGCTCCGGCCATCTCCAATCGCCCACGCAAGGCGAGAGCAAGAGACTCGATCAGATCATTCCCGTCAAATTCCTCGACTCCACCGCCTTCACATTTGATCTCCACGGTAGCGTTAAGCCAGCCGAGCAAGGCCTCACCCTCACCGTAGCGATCGTAATCGATCTCCAGAAAACGGGCCGTATTCATCTCGGCTGCCAAGACGGTCTCGAACCAGGCTTCGCACCCCTGACCGCTACGGGCCGAAATTTCGAAAATCTGCGCCTCGGGAAATTCACGGCCAAGAGCGGCAATCAATGGCAATCGCAGCGCCTCGTCGAGCAGATCGAGTTTGTTCACGACGATGAACTCCGCTTCCTCCAGTTGTTTCCGATAGATGTAGAGCACATTTTCGGAGAATTTTTTCCCCTCCACGAGGCCGAGAATCTGCCCTGCCCGGATCGGATCGACGACGACACTGAGCGGTGCCACGACATAGTCATTGCCATAGATTTTTTGCAGAGGGAGACTCACCGTGGCGACAAGATCGGTACAGCTCCCGACCGGTTCGGCGAGAAAGACATCGGGGCGGTTTTTGGTCGTGAGGGCGGTGGCCGCCTCGATCAGGGAATTAAATCGGCAGCAGAAACATCCTCCGGGGATCTCCTCGACCGGGAAGCGATTGGAACGACCGATCGCCGAATCGACGAGTCCGGCGCCCTGGTCATTGGTGATCAACCCGACGCGAGTCTTGCGATCATCCAGGAAACGGGCAAACCGCTGGATCAAGGTCGTTTTTCCGGCTCCCAGAAAGCCGCCAATCATGATGTATCGCGATGCCATAGGCGGAAGGTTCACCCGCCAGACCAAAGTTTCAAGGACGAGTCTGAGGAAGCGTTTATAGATCGCTCTCGCTTCGTCGAAAATCAGCTCGACGTTTCGTTTTCCACCTGCATAGGAATTCGCTTTAGTGGTGTCGTGGTAGCGAACGGTGTCACCAACAAGACGCTGACCTGCAGGTGGCACCGCGCCGCCGGAGGCGAGGGTGAGAGGAATGTCGGCCCCTATTCGCTCTTTCATGAATTCTTCCGAATCCCGGACCTCATCCTCAAAAACGAGGAGACGCTTGAAGCCGTACTTGCGCTCGCCCCGGAGATCGACGCCTATCGGGGAAAGGGTTCGCAGATCCTTCAAAAGGCCTTCAACCAGCACCTCGGGGGGCTGCTCTACACTGCAAGATTGGAAGACTTCGAGGAGCCTCCCTCTCCAGATCTTTTTGCCGTCGCCCCGACCACTTGACTTTAGCCCTCGAGATCGCCGCAGACAAACGAAGGCACGACGAGGAGCGCGAAGGAGCGATTCGGTTTCTCGCCGACTATTGGGCGGACGAAGACCCTGACAAGGCCACGATCGATCTCCTCGAGAGCCTGCGAATGAAACCGACCAATCGCTCCTTCCTCGTCACCGTGCTCCAGGCCCATATCGAACTCGGGTTGAACGACGAAATGGGCGCTCTCTTCGACGTGGGCGAGTGGGACGATGCGGAGGATTCACGATGAGGTTGTCGGTGATGCGGAAGGTGGAGAAGTCGCATTCCTTGTTGAACCCGAACACACCCTCGGTCCGCTGCGTCTCGGTGGTGCGGTGCTTGTTCTCCGGACAGCGACTACCTCGTACTGAATCGACCACCACCGCAGGCGTTGACGCTGCGCATATCCTCCCGTGGAGTCGATACGATTTGGACGCGATTCCGAACGGTGTCTGTCTCAATAAACAATGCCATTGGGCTTTTGACGAAGGGCTTTTCCGACTGACTTTCGATTCCTCAGAGGGTGCATACGCCGTCACAATTCCAGATCCAAGGCAGGGGACGAATAGACCGTTTTGCCAGATCGACTCAATACCCTTCCTGCTGCATTTTCTCAATGAGTGCGCCGAGATGTTCGATGTATCCGTACACATCCACACTCGATTCTTCCGGCGCGCCAGCCACGGAGTAGAGCCAGCCATCCACGTAGGGCGAACTTTTGACGATACAGGCATCGACCTCCAGGATGGGGTTACCGCTGACAAAGGCCCCATCCATCACACAAAACAGATCACTCGCCGCTTTGAAACCTTCTACATATCCGATCTGGTCGCCCGACGCGACGGGATCTCCGGCTTTGACTTCGAACTGTGCCTCGACCAGCTCGCCGAGCATTCGGGTGGCAAATTTCGTAAATCCGACTTTCCACAGACCGCTTCCGGTCTCTTCTTCCGACATCCAATAGTGACTCAGTGAATACCGGAAATCGACAGGGAGTCGGGCCGAAAATCGGGCGTGTTTGTATCGGGCAAATTCCATAGGGAGATCTCTGAGTTACCCAACAAATTTCGCACGCAAAAATTCGCCAAGCATTGTCATTTTCGGAAGTCGGTATCGTTTTTCAAAGACACGAAACGCATCCTTTTCCATCTCGTCGAGAATGGCGGAATAGATTCGTCGCATCAACTCGGCCGATCGCATCGCGGCACGATCTGTCTTCGGCAAGGCCGCCACTGCGGCAGTGTAATGTGCTCTCGCAATCGTCGCTTCGTGCTTCATGAGCCGCTGGAATCGTGCCTTGTCGGGAGAGCCGCCCAAAATCATTTCCTCGGTCAATCCGAATCGTCGGAGATCTTCCAAGGGCAGAAACAATCTCCCCTCGGTGGCGTCCTCAGCGACGTCCCGCATGATGTTCGTCCACTGAAGGGCGTACCCCAATTGTTCGGCGTAGATCCGTGTCGCCGGATCGGTGTACCCAAATATCTCAATGCTGACGAGACCGACCGCGCTGGCGACCTGGTAGCAATACTGGCGCAACTCCTCTGCCGATTCAAAACGTTGTGGCGTGAGATCTCTCTCCATTCCGGTCAGGATCGCTTCGAGGTGTTCCTGCTTCAGCGGATAGCGCTGACAAAGTTCCACAAACTCCGCTTCGATGCCCGGCTTCGGTGACTCGAGACGACCCGAGAGGATCTCCCTCCAGCGGTTTAGTCCTGCAAGGCGCTCCTCCACCGGGAAACCGGGATCATCGGCGATATCATCTACGACCCGACAAAAGGCGTAGAAGACCCGCATATCGTCCCGTTTGCGGCGAGGGAGAACCGCGAGAGCAAACGCGAGGTTCGAACCACTGCGTCGCACGATCTCACGGGAGCTTTCTGTGACCGGGTCCAAGGTGCCTCAATCGACTTTTCCGAAATGATGCCCGAAGGGATAATAGACAAACGCGGCTCGCCCGACGATGTTTTCTTCCGGCACGGTTCCCCAAGTCCGCGAATCAGAGCTGTTCGCACTGTTGTCTCCGAGCGCCCAATATTTGTGCTCTGGCAGGGTAGTATCGCGTGTCCCGTTGAGGGTATAACCCGTGTAATAACCCTCTTTGCTCATGACTCGCTGAAAGCCCGGTTCCGTGGCGACCTCGCCATTGATTTTCAACAAGGGAGGATCGATCTCGATGTGATCTCCCGGCTGACCGCCGATGCGCTTGATGTAGTGTTGCGAACCCTGCCTCGGATCGTCGAGTCCCCGTTGGATATAGGAAATGTTCTGGGTATCAAATACAAATACGTCGCCACGTTTTGGTTTTACCCAATGATAGATACACTTGTTCACCACGAGTTGGTCCCCGGTATCCAGAAACCCTTTTGCAATGACTTGCCCGGCCTTGACCGCGATGAGCCTGCTACCACCCGCTTGGGAAAGAAGCGCCGTATTGAGCAGATCTTTCACTCTCGAATCCGTCCCCGCAGCGCTAAAAGTATGACCTTTTTGTGTCGTGAGATAGGTGCGGGGAAAAAAGATAAAATGAGTTTTCCCGTAAATATGCTCCCGATCAAGCACTACGAAATCATCCTCCTCAATGACCCATTCCACGTGACTGCGACCATACCAGAACTGATCCCAGATCCGCTGGGGGAGTCCGGGCCGCTCATATCCGTCCGGAGCGTTCCGACCGGAATCGGGATTCGGATTCATTTCCTTGGTCGGATAGGCGATGATGCCGTTCAGGGTCGGTTGCATGGAACCGGTGGGAATTTTGAACTGCTGAATGAAATAGGCCCGAATCCCCATCGCAATCACCACCGCGACAAAAATCACCTCAATGTTCTCTTTCCAGACCGAGGGTTTGTATTCTTTGACCGATTTTTTACATGTCTCAGTAAGATCCTCCGCGAGAAATTCGAGATCCTTGCGTTTTGCAGCAGGGTCTTTGAGACCTTCGCTAAAGGCGACCTTCTTCTCGTCGATTAGGGTCCGTTTTTCGGCGTTGATGAGATCGTCGTTGTAGCGAAGGAATTTATTCACTCCTTTGACGAGAGCAGTCCCTTCTTTGCGACCTTTTTTGCTCAAGGGGAGTTCACCGAGCAAAGCGATCTCTTCCGCCGTGGGTTTTTTGAACATAAACATGATGGACAATTTCCGTTAGTCACCTGACTTGAGCACTTTGATGAAGGCATCTTGCGGAATGTTCACTTTCCCGATGGCCTTCATCTTCTTCTTCCCTTCTTTCTGCTTCTCGAGCAGCTTCCGTTTCCGAGAAATATCACCGCCGTAACATTTTGCGGTCACGTTTTTGCGAAGGGCACTGATCGATTCCCGTGCGATGATCTTTCCACCGAGAGTGGCTTGGATCGCCACCGTAAAGAGCTGCTGCGGGATGACTTCTTTGAGCTTCGCCGCGAGCTGTCGCCCCCTCGACTCCGCCTTGTCCCGGTGGACAATCACGGAAAAGGCATCGACCGGTTCCCCGGCGATGAGGATGTCCATTTTGACAAGCTTTCCAGCCTGGTAGTCGCCATGCTCGTAGTCCATGCTGCCGTAACCACGGGTGACACTCTTGAGCCGATCGTTAAAATCGACGAGGATCTCGTTGAGCGGGAGAATCGCCGAGAGCAGAACCCGACCGGAGTCGAGTGTCTCGGTATTCACCAGTTCTCCCCGCTTCTCGGCGACGAGTTTCATCATTTCCCCGATGTAATCGTTCGGAGTCATGATGTAGGCCTTCACCGTGGGCTCTTGAATTTCCAGGATATTCTGGGGTTCGGGAAGGTAACTCGGGTTATCGACCTCGATCTCCGTGCCGTCGGTGAGTTTCACCTTGTAGACCACTCCAGGATAGGTCGAGATGACATCCATGTTGAACTCGCGACGGAGGCGCTCCTGTACGATCTCCATGTGGAGCAGCCCGAGGAACCCGCAACGGAATCCGAATCCCAGCGCGGCGGAACTCTCCGCCTGATAACTGAACGCGGCATCGTTGATCTGGAGTTTCCCCATCGCAAGCTTGAGTTGCTCGAAATCATCGGTTGAGATCGGATAGATCCCGCTGAAGACCATGGGCTGGATTTCTTTGAACCCCGGCAGCGGAGACGAAGCAGAAATCCTCGTGTCGGTGATCGTATCGCCGATTTTGACCTCTTTCGACGTCTTCATATTGGCAATGAGGTAACCCACATCACCGGGGAAGAGTTTCTCACGGGGCGACTGTTTCGGCGTAAAAACCCCCACTTCCTTGACCTCGTAGGTGTTGCCCGTGGCCATGGTGCGAATCGTCGTGCCGCGCTTGATCGTTCCGGTGACGACCCGGACGTAGCTGACAACCCCACGATAGGTGTCGAAGACCGAGTCAAAGACAAGAGCACGCAGGACTTCGTCGACGGGTTTTTGCGGCGGAGGAATGCGATTCACTACCGCCTCAAGAATATCGGTGATCCCAATACCCATCTTTGCACTGGCCTCGATCGCCTCTTCGCCGGGAATCGCGAGGATGTCCTCCAGTTGCTTTCTCACCGCCGGAATATCGGCACTGGGAAGGTCGATCTTATTGATCACCGGGATCACATACAGGCCTGCCTGATGAGCGAGGTGCATGTTCGCGACGGTCTGGGCCTCCACTCCCTGAGCGGCATCGACGAGCAGGAGCGCGCCTTCGCAGGCGGCGAGAGACCGACTCACTTCGTAGGAAAAATCCACGTGACCGGGAGTGTCGAGCAAATTGAGCTGATAGGTCTTTCCATCCTTTGCGAGATATTTCATCGTCACCGGATGGGACTTGATCGTGATCCCTCGCTCCCGCTCGAGATCCATCGAGTCGAGGAGCTGATCCTGCCGCTGGCGATGTGAAATAGTCGCAGTGGTCTCGAGAAGACGATCCGAGAGCGTCGTCTTCCCGTGATCAATATGCGCGATGATCGAGAAATTTCGTGTCAGTTCAATGGACATCGTCAAAAGGCCCGAAACCTAGTGTGATCTTTTTGAAAGTAAACGCCTTTCCGTCTCTTCGTTTTCACTCCACGGGTCGGCACTTCCTTTCCAAAAGATTCCCATCAGATCGTGATTCCCTCCTGCGCCAGCACTTCAGAGAGGGCAATCTCCATACTCGAGCGCACTTTCGCCGTGGTATGGTGGAGAAAGGCGTGGATCGCAGCATCCTCGGCATCACGATCTTCACACTGTTCGCTGTATCGCTCGAAGGCGACGAGACCAGACAACAGATTCGCGAGATGCTGCGGGCACTCACAGTTTACGACAGACGAGAGTTGCGCGATGCGGACGAGCTGCTCATCGCGGTAGATTCTCTCAGGAACCTCTCCGGGAGGACGCTGAATCTTCTCATCCAGAGGGGTCGCCACAGGATCGCTTTTCACCGTTTCACTCGAGAGCCCTCCCGGAACTCCAGAAAGACAGGCGAGACGAATTTCCATTGCATCGACTGGTGCCCGCAGCCCTGCAATCCGCTTTGCCGCGAGTGAGGTGATCGTTTCCTCCCTCGCAAACTGGTACACGACGATCGCACGCTTCACCTGAAGGGTGGCGATGAGTTCTTGAATCTCCGCGACATCCTCCGGGAAAAGAGTGTCCCGCTCCACCACCACCAGATCCGCCGCCTCCGGTTTGAGGCTTGCGATCAGCTCTGTTGCATCGAGAAACTCACCCACCACTCGCATCGAGGACGACTGCTCTTCCGCTGACCGCAATGCTTGTCTTACTTTTGTCCCAATTACCGCGATTCGGATTCCGTGGGTCGGGAAGAACTCCGGGACCTCCTCTGACTCCTTCGCTTGTACGGCAGCCGCCTCGCGTTCCTCCAGCTGTGCCAATTGCAAGCCGGCAACCGTGCTGATTGCATGACCGTGGTCCACGAGAGACTTGATGAGACAGAGTCGTTGGATGTCATCCGCAGAATATCGACGTCGTTTTGAGTCGCTGCGTTGCGGCTCTACAACACCGTAACGACGCTCCCAAACCCTCAAAACATGGGGGGAGATGCCCGTGAGCCGGGCGACTGCACTGATTTCATACAGGTCTTGGTTGCGTGTTTTCATCATCGTTTTGGCAAAGATCGAGCGAATCAATGACTTAGACTACGAAGGGCAAAGCGGAAAGTTTCACTTTTGTCTAATTTCATTTGTCTAATTTTTGTATTAAGACAATACTTGGCAAATAACTCGAACACGGAAATTTATGAGCATCGAAGAACCTGAAAATACAGATCGAACTGCAGAAGCCGACTTGATGAAGCGAGTGGCGGCGAGAGATCACGACGCTTTTGAAGAGTTGAGCGCCAAATATTCTGCTCTCATCTACTCGACCGCATTCAAAGTGCTCAATCACTACGAAGACACCGAAGACGTCATGATCGAAGTCCTCGCAACCATTTGGAAAAAGGCTGATTCCTTTCACTCCAAAAAGGGGTCTCTTGTCACCTGGATCTGCACGACGACGAGGAATCGCTCGATTGACCGGGTACGCAGCGTACAGCGCCGTTCCGCCCTCTATGATCGATTTCAGGAAAAAGTGGGGGGGGAGATCCCGGAAGCCCGCTCGACCGGTCGTGAGGAACTCTACCTCTCCGACGCCCGCCAAGTTCTCCAGACAGCCGTTGTCTCCCTCTCCTCTGAACAGCGCGAAGTGATCGAATTGGCTTATTTTGAGGGACTCACCCAAAAACAGATCGCCGAGCGGATCGACAGCCCGATTGGCACCGTAAAAGCCCGCATCCGCCGTGGAGTGGAACGTCTCCGGGTCTCGATCAATGATTCCCTCAACGGAGAGGGAGAGTTTCTTTTGGATAGCGTCAGCGAATAGCCCCGGTCAAGGTTCGCTCGCATATTGTTTCCACGCAGCAGCGATCCCAGCGGTCACTTCGTCACCGGAATGAAAGATCACACGATGCCTCATCGTAAACCCTTCGCCCTTCTTCAAATCAAAACTGCCGTCGGCCTCCTCGCCAGCGACTGACTTCAATCCGAAAGGATTTGCCGTAAAAAGGCCGTAGGTGCGGGCGTGCCAGGGCGTCGGATATCGAAAACTAGTAGGATGATTCAGGACCGCGATCCCGAGTTTTTCGCCTTCAACTGGACCAGAAAAGTCGCACCACGCCGCCCGCTTGCCCCAGGCATCCTGGTCGAGATCTCCGCTGCTCGTGACGATGCGTCCGCCCTGCTTCGCGTCCACACTCATCGAGTGCGCGACCCGCAGGCTCAACCCGGCGTCCTTTGCATCGGCAAAGGTCACGGAATCTGCTACTGCGGTAAACACGATTTCCACATCCACGATCCTAGCATCGTCTGCGCCGATTGAAAAAGTGAAAGTTCTCACATCGGACACCATTCGCCCGCCCGAAGGATCAAGATAGTCACTCGAAACTGTCAAAACCGCCTTCCCGCCCGCGTTTGACGACTCCAGCACCTCGCGATGCACTGTCGATCCGAGGACTTTCATCAACTCGACGAGTTTTGCCTCGTCCCCTTTGGCTCGCTCAACCAGAGTCTGTTTCTCGTGCCACGTATCAAAGTCGTTCACAAACTGATGCCCGAACCAGAACGAACGGTGGTGCGGATGATCCTGCGCCTCCCCTTCGACATCCGCCATCGGATAGGACCGTGTCATTCCCTTACCGGTCGGACCGATTACAGGGAAAAAGTACGGTTTATTCGTCGTCCTGTCATTCGTGATGTATTTCGTAAAGAGTTTTCCGTCAATCATGACACGGATTCCATCGGTCTCCTCTGTCAACGTGAATTCCGCGGCACGACTCGACCCGGCAGCGAGGACGAGAGGCAAAAGGACGGCGGCAAAGATGCGAGGGAAGAGCGAGAGCATAGTCTGAGGGAGTGAAAAGGTAAGTTCCTCTCTATGAAAGGGCATCGCTCCGCGCCGTGCAAGTATAGAAACACGGAGTCCGAATTCCGCGTGTGGGTATTCTACTTATCGGGAAACCCTTGAATTCGTGCCACCATTCGCACTGTCAGACGCGGCGTTCTATCGACTGGAAACGTGACATCGGGCGCGCTATTAGCGAATCCCATACCGTCAACACCCAGATCCAATCCGGAGTTGCGAAACACCAAAAATCGGACGCCTGCAATACTCGCCAATCGGAATCATGTCCGAGTTTCGAAAACCGTTCGTGCAGGCCGTCCCGATATTCTTCAAGCTTCGCCGCAGCGAATCCTTGAACGTTCTCGAGCAGAACGGCACGAGGCTTGATTTGGGAAATAATGTGAGGCGGCAGCAGGAAACATATCGCGGTCGTCGTCCCCTGCGAGTTGCTTGCCTACAATACTCAATGGCGGACAAGGCAACGCACACTCCTCATCGCGTTTCACAATAAGATCGCCAGAAGCGAGAAACCCGTCGAAGCTGCTCCCGTGACGAGAGATCCTGAAAACCCTGTGATCGTACCAGCCGCAGAGGATCTGATTCCTGTGGCGGACCAACTCTGTGCCCTCGCGAGAAGGATTGGCTACCACGATGCCGGAAACAACGAAGTGCTGCGCACGGATCTGACAAAACTTTCCAACGAAGCGGATACTTTCCGCGAGGAACTGCCTGGATGGTTCACAGACAGAGCCGCCGGAGAAGGCCGCGAAGCCTTTACCCATCGCCTCCGAGCCGCACGCCACGATGCCCGAAATCGTCTCAACCACCTCTTCGGGATCATCCAACTCATCCGAATCGGGAACCCTCCGCCTGCCGTAATCGACGCCAGCGGACCGGTGATCCAAAGCCTGGAGGAATGTCTCCTCCTCCTCGACCGCATTGTCGAGGCCGAACCGACCGGGGCACCCACCGCCACCCCATCCAGTGTCTCAGACATCGTACCGGGGTCGGCCGGGTACCTCCTCATCGCCGACGACGACGGGGAAAATCGAGACATTCTGGAACGGCTTTTGACTCCTCACGGGTTCCGCCTCGCTTTCGCCGTCAACGGACTCGAAGTGATCTCCCGAATCGCCAGTGATGATTTTGATGCTGTGCTCCTCGATATCCAGATGCCCGAGATGGACGGTTTTTCGGTGCTTTCCCATTTGCGCGAGACAGGAGTGCTGCGCAATACTCCGGTCATCGTCATTACCGGATTGCAAGGGGAACAGGACGCCGTCCGCTGCATCGAAAACGGGGCCGAGGACTTCCTCTCCCGACCGATTCGACCGGCGTTACTCATGGCGCGTCTCAGCGCCAGCCTGGAAAAAAAGCGACTTCGGGAAAAAGTCTTCGAGCAACATTTCACACCCGAACTCGCTCGGGAACTTGCCCGCAATCCCGATCCCATGAAGATGCAGGCACGCCACGCGGATGTGACGGTGCTCTTTTGCGATATTCGTGGATTCTCCTCTGTGAGCGAGCGCCTCGGCCCGTCCCAAACGATCGCCTGGCTCAGCGGAGTAATGGGCGAATTTTCCTCCGTTGTGATCGATCATGGCGGTGTGCTGGTTGATTACACCGGCGACGAACTGCTCGCGATGTGGGGTGCTCCCAACGAACAGCCCAACCACGCAGAGCTCGCCTGCCAAGCCGCTCTCGGAATCCTCGACAGTCTTCCGGCGCTGAACGCCATTTGGCATCCCATCGTCGATGCCGAGACCGCCGTCGGAATTGGGATCAATTCGGGCGACGCTCTTGTCGGGAATGTGGGCACCCACCGGAAATTCAAATATGGCCCGCTCGGGACAACGGTAAATTTGGCGAGCCGGGTGCAGGGAGCGACCAAGTTTCTCAAGACCTCCCTACTCATCACCGGAGACACTGCCGACCGAGTAAAAGATACTTTCCCTTCACGCCGTCTCTGCCAGGTGCGGGTGCAGAACATCAAAACGCCGGTCCATCTGCACGAACTCCACCGGCCGGAACTCCACTCCGACTGGTACCATCTCGCGACGCAATATGAATCAGCCCTCGACGCGTTCGAGAGAGGGGATCTGAAAAACGCCGACCTTCTCCTCGGCGAATTTCTCCTCGCGCTCCCCGACGACGGTCCCGCAGCTCAATTGCTCCGTCGCATTCGCGAAGCAATTGAGGCCGGTTTTGAAGCGGCGCATTCGATCTGGACGCTGCCGGGGAAATAGGTCCTGGAAGACAGGGTCAGTCAGGATTACTTTACAACTTCAGCGATCGTGACTTCACGACCCAGTTCGAGTGAGCGCTCCGCCGCCTCGAGAACTGCGATGACTTCGACTTCCTCGTCTACCGGAACACTTACTTTTCCGTTGATAACAAGATCGAGGAAAGCATCGAGGAGATAGGCATAGAGATCTTTCAAGTCAGGCGTGACGGTCTTCCACCCCTTTTCGCCATAGAGATTAATCTGATAACCGGCGCGCATGGTTTCCTTTTCGGCAACCATGAGAACGACGTCGAGGTCGTTTTCAAAACGAATCCGAGCGACATTCGCGCCCGGTTTTCCGACATTGAGAACACTGACCGCTCCCCGACCCAGCACGGCGTAGACCATGGAAAGAGCGTGGATCCCATAATAGACCAGATCATTCCCGCAGGCCGCTGTGGCGAGATGGACGGGACCAATGGTGGAGACTTCCTCGCGCAATGCGATAATGTCAGGGACAAAACGCAGGCTGCTCGCGGACATGAACTTCGTACCCGTTTCGCGAGCTATCGAGGCAATCCCGGCTGCCTCCTTCGCCGTCATCGCAAGCGGTTTGTCGCAAAAGGTTGGGATCCCTTTCCGCAACGACGCCTCTGCGTATTTCCATTGTGCGCCACTGCCGTCGTCCACGATGAGAACTGCATCGACTCCGTCACTACACGCTTCTGGCGACTCCGCGACCGTCTCAATGCCACAGACATCGGCGAGAACCTTTGCTGCCTTAAGATCCGGATCCCAAATCTTCACCACTCGGGCACCCTCGATGCGACGTCCGGCTTTGACAAAAGTGCCTTGGATCGCTTTAGCTTTTTCCTCATCCCAACCGTTGAACGTGGTAGAGAAGGCGGTGCCATGGTGTGAACCGGGAGTACGCGGCTGGCCGGGCCTGCCATAGGTCGCCCCAGAAATAATGCCGAGACGAAGCGGTTTTTTTCCAGGGGCCGCTTCTTCAGCGAAGCCGTCCCCAAGCGAAGCGAGAACGATTCCCCCGACCGATTGGGTCACAAACGAACGACGATCAAGTGGAAGTGAGGTGGGTAATTTCATGGTATTTTCGACGAAACAATAGTTAGCGGCTGATGGGTTGAGAGATACGAAGGTAGGCAAAAAAATCACGCAACTGCTGTTGATCGAGACCTTCGAGCAGACCCTCGGGCATCAGGCTTCGGCCCATCGGCGTCACTTCGGTGATCTCCTCGGCACGCAAGGTGATGTCCTGCCCATCCAGTCCTCGCAGGACAGTGACTTGCAGATCCCGTTCCACCTCGAATCCGGTGAGGGTCCGCCCGTCTTTTGTCACCACACTGATAAACTGAAATCCCTCCCGAACCTCGGCATTCGGATTGACGATGCTGATCAGCATCGTGCCGAGATCGTCTCGCTGATAGCTCGTCAATTCGGGCCCAATTTTTCCACCTTTGAAAAAGAGTTTATGACAACTCGCGCACCGCTGCATGAAGATCGCCTCCCCATCGTAGGGACTCCCGGTGCCCGATTTTAAAACTTTCTCAACCTCTCCGATTTTGGCCGAGAAATCATAACCGGCCCCTGCTGCTGGCATTTTGTCAGGAAACAGTTTTGAGGCAGCGCTTCGAACCGTCTCAACTCCATGACTCCGCATTTGATCCACCGTATCGCGGGGCACCATTTCCGCCTTGAGTGTGCCACTTTCCAGTGCTGCCACCAGTCGTTCGGACCACGCCGTCCGACTGAGAAGCAAGGCAAAGGAAGCAGGACGCACTTCTTCGGGAAGTGTTGCGAGAGACTCGATCACGTCTTCGGCAATTCCTTCGGTCTCATACGCACCGAGCGAGGCAAAGGCCGCCATTCGCAGCGCAGCATCACCTTGCGTAAAGGCCAACTTCTTCAAGACCGGGACCGCCTCGGGACGACGAATCTCTCCAAAACTCCGCGCATACCGGAGCCTCTCATCAAGAGGGGCCTTGGCATCGGCGATCAAGGTGAGAGCCTCGGCCACGGCCCCGGCTTCCCCCTGACGCAGTCGAATCGCGAGCGTCGCACCACCCGAATCCGCCATCGCACGGATCAATTCATCGGGCAGCGCGGTCATAGTACGACCACGATAGGCTTCCTCGAACCCCTCCATGAGCCGACTCACCTGCTCAGGCCCGGGGGCCAATCGCAAAAGTTCAGCGACAAGGCGGAGATCCTGACTTTTCCCTTCGACCGAGAGCCTCCTCGCGAGGCGAGGCAGAAGATGCTGCTTCACAAGAGCGTTTTCCCAAAGCGAGGGTATCCGAAAGAGATCGATGACATCGGTAGTCGCCGAAGGGATGTGAGCCTCGAGCACCCACCAGCATAGCAGCGGGATGTAGGGATCATCGGCATCCTCGTCATGGGTAAGAAGAGCAGCGAGCAACGGAAACGCCTGCGAATTCTCCAGACGCCGCGTCGTCGCGGCAAGCTGCGAACGCACTTCGGCATCACCCTCGACCCGCGCGACTCCGACCATCGCCTCGTAGACCGGAGTTGGGAGAGGGTAGGCCTCGGTTCGTTCTGGCGGAAGTCCGAGATTTCGCTGGATACCATACTCGTCACCCAGCAGCCTCACTGCCCACAGACGCACCGCAGCATCGGTGTGTTGCAATGCCAGTATTGCGGTTGCATCATCGAGGGAAGCCCCCTGATGGAGTGCCCACAAGGCCCCCAGTGCTCCCGCTCCATGACCTTTTTGGATCAATTCTCGCAACGCGGGAAAAACGGACGCATCCCCGCTCTCGCCCAGCAAGCGAACCGCTGTCACGCGATGCCATTTGTTCGGGTGGTCGAGCAGAGCGACCAGTTCCGCTGGTGATTTTTTGGAAAGATCGAGATCTTTCTCCAAAGGGAGATCTTTCCCCGAGATCCGGTAAATACGCCCGGTGGTCGGGTCGATCTGGTTTTGATAGTGCTGGCCATGTGCGATGTAATACTCATACATGTCTGAAACATGGAGAGATCCATCGGGAGCGTTCGCGATGTAGACCGGACGGAAGGCTACGTCGGAACTTTTCACCAC
>JAGPCC010000367.1 GCA_018058245.1 Verrucomicrobiales bacterium | reverse complement strand
TACCACGGTCCACAACCGGTCTCCATCCCGGCGAGGCCCTCGCGCCCTTTTGGACAACCCGAGGCAACCGCACTGCCCGCTTCCCCACAGGAGTGGCAGCAATTTGATGTGATTATCCTCGGTGACATTCCTCCAAGCGCCCTCTCTCCGAGCGACTGGTCTGCGATCCGGGAGGCGGTAACCCTGCGCGGTGCGATGCTCGTCTGCGTCGCCGGGCCGCGCTATATGCCGCACAGTCAAACGAGTGAGGTTTTGCAAGGGCTCCTCCCCGTCACCTACACTCCGGCATCTGCGGCCCGATTTGATACTCCAGAGCCAGCCTATCAGATCGAGCTCACTGCGATCGGCCGCGACCATCCCGTGACCTCGCAATCGACCAGCCGAGCGCTCAACGGGGAAATTTGGTCAAATTTTCAACCGATGCGATGGCGATATTCCGGAGCGAAACTCAAGGACACCGCCGAAGTCCTAGCCTATGCACATCCCCTCGGCACCCCGGGACCGGTTTCGAGTTTTACCCCCGACGGGTCACCCGGCTCGATCGAAGCGGCCATCAATCAACTTTCCAATCAGAAAACGATCGAATCGGAGAATGCGCTTATTTCCACGATTCGCGCCGGATTGGGAAAGGTGCTCATGCTACATTTTGACCAGACTTGGCGCTTTCGCTACGGAGTAGGCGACACCTACCATCACCGCTTCTGGGGACAGGTGACCCGCTGGGGGGCCGGGCCGAATCTCCGCTCGGGCAACGAATATGTGCGGCTTGGAACGGATCGTCTCAGCTACCTCCCGGACGATTCCATCGAAGTCACAGCCAAAATCCTCGACATCGAACGTCGACCCGTCACCGATGCAATGATCGATGTAGAAATATGGAAGGAGGGGGAGCGGATCCGCAAACAAAAGCTCAGCTATCGAGCGGATTCATCCGGACTCTATGAAACAAGCCTCACCGGACTCTCCGAGGAGGGCGAGTATCAACTCAAACTCGTCGGGAACGAAGTGGACTCTGCCATAACCAAATTTCCCGATGGCCCAAAAGAAATTTCCACCGAACTGCTCGTCGTCACGACACGGAACCCCGTCGAACTCGCCGAACTGACCGCTGATCGGGATTTTCTGAATCGCGCCACGAGCACCACGGGCGGACGCCTCATTGAAATGAATGACATCGCGGCAATCCCTTCAACCTTCGGGGCACCAAAAGAGATCTTAAAAGAGCGCCGCAATGTCACCTTGTGGGACAAGTGGCCCGTACTTCTCACGTTCCTAGGTCTTCTCACGAGTGAATGGATCTTGCGCCGACGCAGTGGACTCGTCTAACCTTATACGAAAGAGACCCTCCCATGAGTTCTTTAGAAGACGCCCTCTCCAAACTCCCGAAGCCTATCCTCGACAAGCTACAGTCGATGATCCGGCGGATTCGCCGCCTCCTCTTCCTCCGGGGACTCTGCGCCACCCTCGCGGTAGCCCTCATCGCGCTCCTCGTGATCATGTCGGTCGACGCCGCCGTGACTCTCTTTTCCACGGCGGCACGGTGGGCCCTGAGCCTCGTTGGTCTCGGGGCGACGACAGTCGCGGCCTGGTGGTTTCTCTATCGCCCGCTCTCCCGCCCGCTCACGCTGACACACATGGCGCGCATCCTAGAAATCAGGCACCCGGAGTTGCAGGAGCGAATCTCCACGGCAGTAGAGTTGCTCTCCAGCGACGATCCCGATTCGATCCGCGGATCGGAAGAGCTGATCAATGCAGTGGTGGACTCTGCGGTCATCGATGTGGCCGCAGTCGATCCGAAAACGGAGTTCAAACCAGTCCGCTCCCGTAAATTCATTCTCGCCGCTGCAATCGCTACTGGCATCATCCTGCTCTTGTTTGCAGTCTGGCCGAAGCAGTCGTGGACTCTCGTCAGCAGAGCTTTTGCTCCCTTTCTCGATATTGGAAACGCCTACGCCGATTCCCTCGTTGTTGATCCCGGGAATATCCGGGTCGCAAAAGGACAGCCGGTCACGATACAGGTTTCGGTAAAACACAAACGACTCAAGCGAGCGGAGATCAGGAAGCAGATGCCCGATGGATCAGAGACCGTCGAACGCATGTCGCTGATCGCGGAAGAGCCGGATGGAACGAAACGTTTTTCACTGACCTTTCCCGGGGTCAACGAGAACTTCCACTATCGCGTCCGTGCCGGTTCAGCCCTGAGCGAGTTCTACGATGTCAAAGCGATCAATCCGCCGATCGTCGAGGGTCTCTCGATTCACTATCATTTCCCCGAATACACCGGTTTACCCGACCGCGAATCCAGTAGTGAGACCGGCGAGATCCGCGCTGTCGCGCACACTCAAGCCACTGTCGTAGCGACAGTTGAGAACGCCCCATGGACCGCAATAATGCTACTCAATGAAAAAAGCGAAATGCCCAAACCGGTCGTGCAGGACAACGAGGTGACTTGGAATTTCGAGTTGAAGGGGGGAATGCGAGGGAGCTGGGAAATCCAACTCAGCGACGAAGAAGGGTTCACGAACGATCCGGTATCGTATCCTATCGAGGTGCTCCCTGACAAAGCTCCTACGGTTCAAATTGTCCGGCCAACGCAACGCGATCTCCGCTTGAAACCGACAGAGCGGCTTCCCATCGATCTTTCCGTGATCGAAGATTTCGGCTTCACCGATGTGACCCTACTCATCACTCCGGACGGTGCCGTTGCCCCGATCGAAGTCGCACAAGCTCTCCCTGAAAAAACCGATCGAGAAGGGAACTACCACGCTCTCGCAACCCTGAATCTCCCCACCTTGAAACTCCAGCCCGAGCAAGTGCGCCTCGCGGTGCAGGTGCAGGTGCGAGACAATCGACCGGTCGACTACGACGGTCCCGGCATCGGACTGAGTGAGGTGATTTTTGTGACCCTCGATCAGAATGCCAAATCAATCGCCGATCAGGCAATCGAAGAACAGAAACAGGAAGTCGACCAAAAACTTCGCGAGGCAAAACAGGAACTGGAGCGAGCGCGAGACGATATCCGCCGCACGGAACAAGAACTAAACCGCACCGAGGAGATGAATGACAAGGCGGCAGAACGTCTCAACGAATTCTCCGAGCACAACAAGGCGGCAAGAGAAAAACTGAACGAAGTCGCCGCGACTCTCGACAATCCGCTCTTTGGAGAGCAATCCAAAAAGGCAAAGACGCTCGCGAATGAAACCCTTGCCGCCGCGCAGGAGAAAGCGGACCTCGTCCCCGTCACGGACGGAAAAAAAGAGCGAGTCGCCGAGGCGAAGGAGGCGCGAGAGAAGGTCGAAGGAGCCATTAAGGATCTCGACAATCTCGCAAATTCCCTGCGTGAGGCGCAGAAGAAGTATGAGGCCATTTCCAAACTCAGTGCCCTCGCCAGCCGTCAGCAGGAACTCGCCATGAACGCGGAAAAGTGGGCGGAACGTGCGAAACAGCAAGCGGCGGAAATGCCACCGCAGGAAGCCGCACCGGAAACCGCTGCCGCTGCGCAAAAGCAATTCGATGAACAGCAGAAGCGGGAAAGAGATCAATTTCAGAACGAACAAAATCGGGTGGAGCAGCAGCTCGGCGAGATGCTGAAGGATAATGCCGCCGCCCTCTCTGAAGTGTTAGAGCAACAGCGGAAAGAAGCCACCACACTCGCCGAACAGGCCGAAGCCCTCGCCGAGAATCAGGAGGCTCTCCAGGCGACGACCAAGGCGGCAGCGGAGAAAAAGGATGACTCACAGGCGGCTCTGAAGGAGGCCATTTTGAAACAACTCGAGGCAAAACAAGCGAAACTCGCAGCCGAGACCGCAGACGCCCTCAAGGCATCACAGGCGGGGGAACAAGGTGCTCCCCAGCCGGCCGAGGGGAATCAGCCCAAGGCGGAAAAACCTGCCACGCCCACGGAAGCGGCCAAAGAGGCCGTAGCGGAATCCGTAGCGGAATCCGCCGCGGAGTCCCTCGCGGCAGCGACCAAAGAGGCCGCAAAAACCGCAGAAAACCTCAGCGCACGCGATCTTCCAGAAGCCGCAAAATCGGCCATCGAGGCAAGCCAATCCCTCGCCGAAGCAGCCGCAGGTGAGAAGACCCCGGCAAATCCAGAGAATGCAAACCCCGCCTCAAATGAGGCCGACGCCGCCACCGAGACAAAACCCGACAAACTCCCCTTGCCGAAAGCGACCT
>JAGPCC010000366.1 GCA_018058245.1 Verrucomicrobiales bacterium | reverse complement strand
GCCGTTGGCCCTTCACAAATTGTTTTCGGATCGTACGCCTGGGGCGTTGCCCCAGGCTGGTATAGTGGCGGGCCGTTGGCCCTTCAGAAAATATACCCACCCCACCAGCAAGGGCCAAAAGCACGACTCACAGACCAGATCGGGGCCAAACGGCAAGGGCCAAACGGCAAGGGCCAAAGGCACGAACCCATACCGGACCGGGGCAAACAGGAAGGGCCAAAGGCCCGACCTATACCAGACCGGGGCAACGCCCCGGGATAAAACGTCTACCCTGCCAAAAGGGCTGAAAGCCCGCCCTATTTCGCTGTTCCAGATTAGACTTACGCAAAGCGGAGAAATTCTATCTCGAGTTACCGCCGATTTGGCTCAGATCGAAGGCGAGATCGATCCGGAGAATTGGGAAACAGGAAACAGGAAATTGTCAGTTCCAAATTGTCAGTTCCGTATGTAACCGAGCATCGTATCCTTCCGAATCTCTTCTCCCATGCTACGTTTCAAAACGGTCATTCACTGGTTCCGGCGCGACCTGCGACTCTCGGACAACACGGCCTTGTATCAGGCCAGTGTTGCTTCGGAAGAAGTGGTGCCCGTCTATCTCGCGAGCGATTGGAAAGGGGCGCATCATTGGACAGGGGCAGGTCGTCAGGCATTCCTCCGTGGTTCTCTCGAGTCCCTCGCGGGGAATATATGTCATGCCGGAGGTCGCTTGTTTTTCCGGAGCGGAGATCCGATTGTAGAACTGAGGCGACTGATCGAGGAGAGCCGAGCCGAGGCCCTTTTTTTGAATCGAGATCCCGATCCCTACGGAAAAGAAATGGAGAAGAAGGTCCGATCGCTTTGCCGCGAAAAGGGGATCGAATACTGTGATTTTCAGGATGCCGTCTTGCACGAGGCCGGGGAGGTCCTGACCGGATCGGGAAATCCCTACAAAGTCTATACACCCTATTCGAAATCCTGGTTTGCGCAGGAAAAACCGTCCCCGGTTCCTACCGTGAGAATTCTGCGAACTCCGACCGAGTTGGATGCCGGGCAGGCACCAGCGCTGAGCCATTGGGGAATCCAGTTTTCCGGTCAACTCCTGCGGGAACCCGGGGAAAAGGCGGCTCGGGCACGGCTCAAAGCGGCCCTGAAAGATGCGCTTTCGACCTATGCAGAGAGGCGGAATGATCCCGCCATCGACGCGACCTCTCATCTCGGTGCCGATCTGCGATATGGCACGATTTCCGTGCGTGAGGTGTATCATCGATCGCAGGACTTGCTCTCGACCGCTGCATCGAGCTCGGAGCGGATCTCCATTCAGACTTTTCAGAAACAGCTCGCGTGGAGAGAGTTTTTTATGGCGATCCTGCATCATTTTCCCGAAGTGCTGGAAACCGAATTCAACCAGGACTGGCGTGGACTTCGCTGGGATGACCCCAGTCAGGACGACCACTTCGAGAAATGGAAAACGGGGAGAACTGGTTTTCCCATCGTGGATGCCGGGATGAGACAACTCCTCGAGACCGGTTACATGCACAATCGGGTGCGCATGATTACCGCGATGTTTTTGACGAAAGATTTGCACATTCACTGGCGCGAGGGGGAGGCCCATTTCCTGCAACATCTCCTCGACGGCGAGATTGCCAACAACAACGGCGGCTGGCAATGGTCTGCTGGAACCGGTGCCGATGCCGCACCCTATTTCCGCATTCAGAACCCGTGGACGCAGACGGCCCGCTTTGACCCGGACGGTCGCTACATCAAACGCTGGCTTCCCGAATTGGGAAAGATGGAACCAAAACGTTTTACCGCTCCTCCAGAAGGCGGTGCCCGTCTCTGTGGCGACTACTTCGCTCCGATCATCGACCATAAAACCGAGCGGGAGGAGACCCTTTCCCGTTTCAAATCCCACCGGGGGAAGGGGCGATAATCGTCAATTCGTCAATCTGTTCACTCTTGCGCACTTGTGACAAGGTCCTTTCTTGCTCCTCCGGTTTACTCGAGCGGCGGTAGTTTCGCGGAGTAGTGTACGGCACGGTGGCGATTGTCATCAAAGGCAAAGTGGAGCCATTGTCTGTCCTTGCTCACAAAGCCATCCGGGTAGTTCATGCGGCCTTTGGGGCCATCGACAGACTCCTGTTGTAGCACTCTCTGATAGGGCCAGGTCTTCATGCCATCAAAGCTGATCCAGAGAGCCATGGGGCTTCGATGTTTGCTATTGGGATTGTGCAGGATCGCAACCGTATCTCCCCCGAGAGGGTAGAGGGTCGCTTTGCTGCCGGGGTTGGGGATGTCGGTGACTGTGGCGAACTCTGGCCAGGTCTTTCCTCCGTCTTTTGACTCGGCTCGGTAGAGTCGTCCCCCGAGTCCGTCGGCGCGGATGATCATGGTGATCCGTCCATCGGGATGCTCGAAGAGATCGTTCTCGGCCCAGCCAAAGTAACGACTGTTGGGCGTGAGCCGGATGTTGCCGTGCTCGCTCCAGGTTTTGCCGCCGTCTTCGCTGAGGAGCACACCGTTCCGGGGATTGGTGAAGTCGCGCTCGAGCGGGGGGCGGGTCTTCTGATCATCCGGCCCGATGTAGTGCTGGAAGGGGAGCATGATACGACCGTCTTTGCAAACGAGGTGCTTGCGGAGGAAGGTTCGTTCCTTCAAGCGCCCCGGTATTTCCATGGGTTTGCTCCAGGTTTGGAAGGAATCGTCGCTGGTCAGAGACCACGAGCGCCAGTCATTGGCCCAGTGCTTCGAATGGGTGCTGAAGAATAAGGTCGAGCGCTCGCCGAGGACCATGAGTTCGGTCGGACCCTGGCCGATGGTCTTGCCTTCCCGTGGAAAACCGACATCGAATGCCTCCAGGGGAGTCCAGGTCTTGCCTTTGTCCGTGCTGCGCGTAACACCAATGTGGTTCAACGGCGACGGTTCGGTGTCTCCCCCGGCGAGGAGGAACAAGATCCAGGAACCGTCGGGCAGTTCCCGCAGGGTCGTGTCGCAGACCATTTTGTTTGGGGTGATCCCGTCGTAGGGGATGCTCTGGAAATCCTGTTTGGCATCTTCCAGTCCCTGCGCGGTCCATTGCGGATCGGGCTGGATCGTTTTCGGCAACTTCGGCGCGCGAGCTTTGTTGACCACCGTCTTTTGGGGCGTCCAGGCAGGTGCCGCATTGGTCGCACGAGGTTTGGCGTGGTCCATCGGAGTCGGTGCGGGTGTCTGGCGCGGAGCAAAGTCTGCTTCGGTGAACTTCACGTGGAGGATCTCGGCGTCGCTGTGCCGATTCCAGTCATAGAGAAGGTGGATGTCGCCGTTTTCGGATTGGAAACCATCGGGATAGGAGACCGAAGCGCGATCATCAATGAGCAGGCCCTTGCTCCACGTTTTCCCATCGTCATCAGACAGAAAAGCCTTCAAATTCGATCGGTTCGGCAATCGCACGTTGATGGGACCGTTTTTGACGAGGAGGAGTTTACCCGAAGCCAGGCGGCGGATAAAAAAGCGAGCACTGACATTCTGAATGGTGCTCGGTTGGGGATCGCTCCAGGTGATACCGTGGTCGAGGGAGGTGCTCTCGCTGATTCCCTGCTTCGTTCTTGCGAGCATCCAAAGACTGCCGTCCTTGCGCTCGACGATCATGTGTTCATCGAAGTCGGTCTGGGGAAAGGCCACCCCGCCGCGCCGCTTCCAGGTTTTTCCCTGATCGCTACTCCCAAAGACGTTCGCCATGCGGAGGGAATCGAGGTCTTTGTGTCCCTCCTTGTCCACGCCGATCCCGCCGATACGATCACGAGTCCAGAGGGAAACCGGCAAGAGCCAGTCCCCATTGCTGAGCACCGTGGGTTTATTCAAGGTGCAGCCATCCGCAAAACGCACCGGGTCAGTCCACTCGGGGGCCGCTGCATCGGGATCGTCGCAGCGGATGTACCAATCACCGCCACGGCCATCAAAGTATCCGAGACTTTGGTCAAAGAAACACCACAAGCGGCCTAGCGGGTCAGTCCAGAGATTGCCCACGAGCGAACGGCGCTCATACGGCACGCCATTTTGTTGCCCGTCCTGCGGATCGATCACCACTTTCGGCGGTGACCATGTCTTGCCGTCATCGTCGCTCGTCGCGAGGAGGAAGAAACCATTCGGCGAATCTCCGTTGCCCACCCAGGCGGCCCAGAGTCGACCTTTGGGAGTGCGGTCCATGCCGAGAATCATGTTTCCTGGGCGCA
>JAGPCC010000365.1 GCA_018058245.1 Verrucomicrobiales bacterium | reverse complement strand
AGGGATTGATTCGCGAGGGCGAGGATATGATCAAAGAAACCGCCCCTGCCTCCGTCAAAGATGCCGGGTTGATCGCTGCGGCACAGCGAGTCGAACACTACGAAATCTCCGGTTACGGGACCGCCGTGCGATTCGCGAAAGAACTGGGTCATAATGACATCGCCGAAATACTCCAGCGCACCCTCGACGAAGAGTACAAAGCCGATCAGCATCTCGACGATCTCGCCGAGGGGCGACTCAACCAGAAAGCAATCTGACGCACAGAAGTTACTGGAACGGGGCATCACACCATTGGAAGCCATGCCGAACGAAGTGTTCCAGTTCCAAGTGTTGGGAGAGCAGGCCTTCCAGATTTTCGTCGCTGGCCTGCTCTCCCTTCCGGTGGCCTGGAACCGGGAACGCAAAACCCGCATCATGGGGATGCGTACCTATCCACTCGTCGCGATCGGGAGTTGTGCCTTTATGCTCATCGGTCTCAGTTTCAGCGCGGTGGAGGATGCCAATGCCCGGGCCCGCATCATTCAGGGAGTGATCACCGGCATCGGATTCCTCGGCGGAGGGGCCATCCTGAAAAACGATGAATCCGTTCGGGGAACCGCGTCCGCCGCGAGCATTCTCATGGTCGGGGCCATTGGTACTGCGGTGGGGAACGCCTGCTACGAAATCGCCCTTCTCACCAGTGTCGCTACCTTCTTCATCCTTCGCTATCTGGAGCGCTGGAAAGTCGACCTCGAGAGAGACGAGTGATCCCAAATCTGAATTTTCAATCCCACCCTTTGCATCATGCCCAATCAATCGCAAAAAGAATCCAGCGAAGAGCAGCGCCCGCCACAGACACAGGCGCGGCAACCGGGCCGCGAGAGTGAAATGTGTCCGCCGCCCGAATATGAAAATCCGGACCTCAAGGGCAGCGGTCGACTCGAGGGGAAAGTGGCTCTCATCACCGGCGGCGACTCCGGCATTGGCCGGGCCGTGGCTGTCGCGTTTGCCCGGGAAGGGGCGGACGTCGCCATCGTCTACCTTGAGGAGGAGCACGATGCAGCCTACACCGCGGATCTGGTTGCGCAAAAAGGACGCACCTGTCTCCAGATCCGCGGTGACATCTCTGACAAGAAGCAGTGCAAACGGGCCGTCCGGGAAACGGTGAAAAAGTTCGGCAGGCTCGACATCCTCGTGAACAACGCCGCCGAGCAACATCTCCGCGACACCCTTACCGGCATCACCGAGAAACAGCTGAAAAAGACCTTCGCCACCAATGTCTTTCCGCTCTTCTACTTTACCAAAGCCGCTCTGCCCCATTTAAAAGAATCCGGCGCGGGCACCATCATTAATACCACCTCCGTGACCGCCTACCGGGGCAGTCCTCATCTCCTCGACTACTCCGCGACAAAGGGGGCCATCGTCAGCTTCACCCGGTCCCTCGCCGGGAACCTCGCCGAAGAGGGCATCCGGGTAAATGCCGTTGCCCCCGGTCCGATCTGGACGCCCCTCATCCCCGCGACCTTCCCTCCCGACGAGGTAGCGACCTTTGGGAGCGATGTGCCGCTCGGCCGCGCCGGACAGCCCTGGGAATGCGCCGAATCTTATGTCTTTCTCGCCAGCGCCGCTTCCACCTACATGACCGGGCAAGTCCTCCATCCCAATGGCGGGGAGATTGTGAATGGGTGAGGGGGGAGTGGGGGGGTGGGAAGGTCGGGGACCGGGAAACACCGCCGGACACGTCGAAGCCTATCGCGACGCCACCCATGAAGATCAAGTGCGGGTCAAGGGTACTTCTCAAAGACCCCGACTACGTTTTCCCGCTCATCACAGTTCCTCCGCCTTAAAGGTGGTATAACCCTCGTAGTAGTAACTGGCATCGATGCCTTTGAGGTAGACTTCCCGGTCATCAATCCGTGAGGAGAGGGCATTCTTCAGCAGGTGCTTGATCTCGATGTCTTTGACCACGCTGCGCTGCATCGCCATGAGGTAGTCTTCCTTATCGATCTGGTTCCAGTCCACCACTTGCTGGAGTTCTTGTTTGAAGATGAGGTCGAGCCAGATTCGGGTGGCGCGGCCATTGCCCTCCAAAAAAGGATGGGCGACGTTCATCTCCACATATTTCTCGACGATCTGGTCAAAGGTGCTCTGCGGCATTTGATCAATGTGCTTCAGGCTGGGCTGCAGGAACATGACGGAGGCGAAGCGGAAATTGTCCTTCGCGATGTTCAGCTCCCTTGCTTTACCCGCGAAGGGATAGATCTCCCCAAAGAGATATTCGTGGATGAAGGCCAGTCCGGCATAGGTGCCGATCTCGGCCTTGCGGATGTCCCCGGAGTCGTAAAGCTGCTTGGCTTTGCGCTTGCTGATTTCCTCCTCCGCTCTGGCGAGGGAGGCTTGGTCGGTAATGTTGAGCTTGTTTGGTAAAATCATGGCTTTCTCTACGCTTCTTCGCTACTCCGTTTGGAAATCGGGGGAAGTAGGGGGTAAAAGAAACTCGAGCGGGCGTCTTTTCAGAAATGAACCCGAATCAACTCGTTGCTCCCGCTCGGCCCTTGAACTGTGCCTTCCAGCGCCGTCGCGGGCAAGCCTAAAAAGCGCACCCGGTGGGAGACCAATGAGCAACGCCCTGCCACCATCAAAGAGTCCGGCCGTGTGCCGCGAGGCCGGGGAGCTGGGAGGCGTCGCAGGTGGCGATGAGCGTCTGAAAGGCGACAAGGGGAAAGGGCGAGTTCGGGAAGCCCTCGTCGAAAGGATGATGACCCTGACCTCACAACGCGCCGCCGCAAAGACTCCGCGACCTTCCCTCCCGACGAGGTAGCGACCTTTGGGAGTGATGTGCCGCCCGGTCGGGCCGGTCAGCCCGGGGAATGCGCCGAATCCTATGCCTTCCTCGCCAGCGCCGCTTCCCTTTACGTGACCGGGCAAGTCCTCCCTACCTATGGCGGGGAGATGATGAATGGGTGAGGGGGGGAGTGGGGGAGTGTCTGCTTTAAGGGAGGTGAGAACGGAGGACGGAAGGCGGAGCAAAGGAAACTTGAAAAATGGATGTTTCGGCCCCGATGACTTTCCTATCGCGTCCGGTTCTGGCGCTTTTCAGGAGTCTATCCGCCTGAATTCATTTCGAACCATGTCCCCGCAGACTTTCTGTTGAGGCGCTTCTCTGTTGTTAGTGGGGAAATCACTTTCGGAAGGAAGCGAATTGCTTTCATCCAATAAGGAATGCAAGGCCCCTATTTGTTACCTCCCTCCGAATAATGATCCTGCCGTTCCTGAATCACCGTGGGATTGAGATATACAACCTATTCAAGACGGATATTCGAGAACTCGGTTGTGCCCGGCGAAAAGCCGTCCCCGCCGAAAAATCCAATAAACTCGATTTCTTCATCGAGGCCGGAGTCCCGTTTAGTGACCAGTTGATCGTCAAGGTAGAGCTCCAGATACCTCCGGTTCGCTACAAATTTCACCGAATACTTTTTCCCGATCTCGTAGGGCACAGGTTCCTCCTTTCCTGCGAGAGGATAAAGACCGATCTGATTCTTGTATCCTTCGTTGGCAATTCTTAGATCCTTCCCGCCCACGTAGATTCGCGGACGCATTCCTTTTTTAACCCTAAAGTCGAATGTGAGCACGAACGGTGCTCGAATTTTGGACTTATACTTGATCTCAGATTTCCCCGACCCTACAAGAGAGCCGTCAATGAAATCCCACTTGCCCGATTCCTCAATCCAGCGCTTGCGGAACTGCTCGGATAGCAGGTCATCGCCTTTTCCGGGTTTTGCACTCATTTCAGCACCGGGCAGCCGAGGTTTTCCGGCGATCGCATCCAATTCCGCCTTCAACTCGGACTTGAGCGCTTCGAGAGTATTGGCACTCGTCAAATCAGATTCCGCCATTTTGACTTTTTGAGCCTCGGTGGACTTCGTGTAATAGAGCTCGTTGATCGCCGTCACGCCCCTCCGGAGACGATCGAGGAATTCACCGTGAAGTGCCTTTGCTTCTTCCGATCTGATGATAGTGGGGGACTCCTTGTTTTGGTCTTCCGAAGATTCGTCGGTAGGAAGCAATCCCGGCACCACCAGGTCCCCCCCTTTTAGGAACAGCTTCACCCGTCCCTCTACCTGCTCGATCTCCGATTGGACGGCATTGGCAGCTTCCAGTTGCTGCGAAGTGAGGAACGTCTTTTGAACGGCCTTCAGCTTGTTCATGTAG
>JAGPCC010000364.1 GCA_018058245.1 Verrucomicrobiales bacterium | reverse complement strand
GTAACTTACTATTAAGTTATTGCATTTTTGCATAATTTGCGGTTTAATCCGCTTAACACGGCCTCCGTCTCTTCCCTCGGGAACGCGGGTTTTTTTTCTTGCCCCGATTGCTAGATCCTGTGGGATCATTGCCAGAGATTCCAGTTCTCCCATCCCGGTGGACATCCCATTTGAGCGAGGGAACAGATTTGATTCGAATCTCCCGGAAAGTTAAGCAGGTGTTCTTTAAAGCGCACGTGCCAGTGGCTGTTCGGGCAGATCTCCCGCATCAGCCACTGAAGGATGCAAAAGTAGAAAAAGGGGCGGGCGATCAGGTCGGGTTGTCCGATGAAGGTGGCCAGTTCGCGGGAGTCCGCGGCCGTCGGCAGTTTTGCCTGTTCCACTACGTTGCGGTTCCACAACCGACTATGATGGGCGCAAACGTTGCGGATGTAGTTCAGGGAACGGAGCCAACTCCCGAAGACGTGCCCGTCGGCAACTTCATACTTTGCGCCGACTCGGTTGCGATCGTTGCCCTTCATCCCGGCGAAAAGAATCGACATCGTGCCGAAATCCCAGATCTCGATCGCGACCCAGAACGGGAGGGGGGGCCATACTTGTTCTTGTAATGCCGGATGAAGGTTTCCTTGGACCGGCTCACCAGGCGGTCGTATCGCTCCAGCCACTGATCGTGGTCGCTCTTCCCTTGGCGACCTCTCGGACGAGTGAATCTCCCATCGAACCACTGGGAATCCGTGTAGGCAAAAGTATCGCGCTGGCCGAGAATGTGGGCCAAGTCGACCCGAATCGCGACTTCGATGCGTTCCAGGGCATCGAGAACGAGTAGGCGCAACTTTTTGTCGAACACATAGAGGTTCAAGGCATCGGAAAAATGGGTGCCCGCGACGAAGTCGTCCGATTTGACGAGATCCGGTTCGGGACCGTTTTGGCGAAAGGGATACCAGTAACCACCCAATCGATAGTAGCCGATCCGGTCCAGGTAGGAAATTGCCGAGGCGGAATCGGTCACTTCCAAGCCCCGATCGACCAGTTGCTGCAACTGATCGGCGAAGGACATCAAGGGGCGGTTGTAGGGCATCTTGAAGAAGCGTAGAAAATTCCGATCGATCAACTCCTCCGAACAAACTCCCCGTCGCTCTCCAACCGCCCCTCGCGGAGGAGGCCGTTGATGAGGGAGCGGGCGGTGCGGTCGATCTGTTCTCCGGTGCGGGCGTAGCCGAGGGAGCGGGCGAAGGCGCGGATCGCGTCGTCGCGGGTGATCCAGGGGCGGCCGATGGCGGTGAGGAAGCGGTCCTTGAGCGTATCGCGGGGCAGTTCGGTGACGGAGCGGAAGGCGAGGGCGTATTCGCCGGCCTCGCTGGTGAGGATGCCGCGGCGGACGGCGGTGAGGAGATCGGTCGAGAGCACCTCCCGGATGTGGGAACCGAGACGGCCATAGCCGAGGGTGGCGGAGAGTTCCTTCAGAGTCGTGTCGCGGTCGCGCCACCCGCCGTCGTTGAACAATTTGCGGATGGCGCAGAGCACCTCGGTCCGGTCGATCTCGTCGATAGGCGGCGGGGAATCGGTTTTCGGAGCGGCGGCCTGGGCCGGTTTTGGCGGCGCGGATTTCGGCGGGGCGGCGGTGACGGTCCGCTGCTGGGTGGTGGTGATCGCGTTGGGGGAAGAAGCGCGAAAGGCGGGGCGGGTGGGCGCGGGGCCCTCGACAGTTTCCGCTGCGTCCGATTCGGCCACGTTGAGGGCCATCTGTCCGGAGAGGAGTTTCGGGAGAAGGAGGTTGCGGGTTTGGCGGAGGTTGCTGATCGACGTATCCAAAGCGCCTATCTTGTTTTCAATTGGCTCAACAAAATTAGCGAACTTATTCAAATTGTGTGATGGCGGAACTAGAACCGTCACCTTGGCTAGTTGTTCACGCGGCAAATGCTTGATCGTTGCCCCGGTGAAAAATGAAGCCAGATGCCCGCTTTCGCCAAGATGGCGCAAACTGTAGTAGAGAAAGGGGTAATTCATGTTCGGTCGGCTGCGAATACGATGGAGCGCTTTCTGGAGCATCGTTCCGGGTATTTGCTCCTTCCAGACGGCACACCGGCCAGGCTCGCCGCCTTCGCACATCACGATGTCGCCAAACTTCAGTCCGTATATTTCGAGCTCATCGTGCTTGAATCGCATTGTTCGCAATTCGTCCAATTTGAGTTTGCCCCATCGGACGTTGATGTTCGCAAGATAGGGCATCAATTCGCCCTTGTTCTTGTTCTGATCGAGCATCTTACCGAGGCGGAAATTAGCAATTTCTTCTAGAGGCTTTCGCTCCCACCCCTCCGGAATGGGGCCGAGGGGGGAATCGACCATGGGGGTGGATTCGTGGCCGGGGAAGCGGAAGTGGACGAACCACTCGCGGTAGAGGGATTGCGCCATCTCCTCCAGGATCTGGATCCGGCGCAGGTTGTTCTCGATCAGGTCGTCGTAGGCCGAGAGGATCCCCGCGATCTTGCGTTGGGTGGGGAGGTCGGGGAGTGTGACTGGGAAACTTGGGAACGTCGTCAGTGGAATTCTGTCCACAGTGGCACCGGTCAACATGTTGTTTCGGATCACGTCCCTCCACGCCTTGCAGAAAAAGTAATAGTGGAGAAATCGGGTATCCACCTTTTCCGGATTTGGTCGAATGAGAGCCATCCGACGCCCGAGGCAACCCCGGAACCCATCGGGAACGATGGCATACCGATTCAGCGTCGCCTCGTAAGTGAACACGATGTCGCCTTGTCGTGGAGCTACCCGTTTCGTCCATCGTGCAAATTCGTTCTCGTTGATGTGCCGAATATCATTGAGATCAAGTCGGCCATCATCGGTTACGTTCTTGATTCCAAGAAAGACAGGACCTGCATCCGACGGTTTCGGAGTTGCGTGAGGCCCATCGTAGAGACCTTCATAAAGTTCCTTGATCGGAACCGTGATCCATTTCCCATTCGTGATCATGCCATCTCCAGAATTTCAGCCACATTCTCCGCGATTTGCTTTTTTAACTCCCTCATGCAGAAAGGTTGGGTGGGTCGCCAGGTTGAACCATTCATTCGAGAGTGTCTGGATTTTTCAGTGATTTCTTTTCTTCCGAGGTCAGACGGCGCTCGACCTTCTTCACGTCTTCCTCCGGCGGGAGCGATTCCGGTCGGATGCCGCGTTCAAGGAGTGTCTTTCTCACCGCCTTGTTGTTGGTGATGTGCTCGTTGGAAATTTTCGTCTCGGAAGTCATGCGGTGCTGGCGGGCGTTGTGGATCGTGATTTCCGTGGCGAAGTCCTTGGCTTTCAAAACAATGGTCGGAGCAAAGTCCGCGAGCGGTCGCTTTGCCGGGACCTTCCAATGGGCTTTCATGGCCTCGGTGCTCTTGCCGAACAGTGCCTGATCTCCCTTGCTGCGGATGATGCCGAAGTTCTTGTTGCCGCCGGTCTGTTCGAAAATCACAGACGAGAGTTCCTTTTCCGTCGAGGTCAGCTTTTGGCGTGCCTGAATCCTTTCGGCCTCCAGAAACCGTTGCTCGATCAGTTCGGCTTTGCGGGTCTGAATCGCGAAGTAGGTTTGGGCAAAGGCGATGGCTTCCTTCCGGGGGTCACCGTTTTGGGCAATGAGGTAACAGGCATATCTCGTCAGCATGATGTCCGGAACCTCACGCGTCGCACCGGATCCTAAATCGACCATTTTCCTGACGTCAGGAAAATGGTGTTCAATATCGTGTCCTGAGACCTCACAGGCCGTTTTCGCTTTTGCGATGACGGTGACGAAGTTCTCCCATTTCGAATACTCCAGCAGGTGCTGAATATCCCGTGCGAGCCAGAACTCGACCCCATTTTCAAGCTGCTGCGCGTGAGCTTCGAACGTCGTCGTTAGTGTTTGAATTATTTCACTCTTCATACCGTCTCCAAAATCTCCGCCACATTCTCCGCAATCCGCTCCTCCAACTCCCGCGCCTCGCCATTGAGCACTTCGAGTTCCTCGTTCAACGCCTCCAACCGGCCCTTGAAATCCTCATCGCTCAGGTCCTCTCCCTTGGCGACACCGACGTAGCGACCGGGATTGAGCGACCAGCCCTGCGCCTCGATCTCGGCGCGGGTCGCCGCCTTGCAGAGACCGGGGACATCGCGATAGGCGTCCTTCGGGAAAACCTCGCCGATCTTTTCCTCCGATCCGTCCCCGAATTCCGGCTTTTCGCCACGATAAAGGCGGACGACGTTGGCG
>JAGPCC010000113.1 GCA_018058245.1 Verrucomicrobiales bacterium | reverse complement strand
CTTCCACGGTTCCCCACAAAGGATCGTCCAACGAAGGAATCGTGGGCGACGGTAAGACGGTTCCGGTTCCCGTTCCGGTTCCCGTTCCGGATTCCGTTCCGGTTCCCGTTCCGGATTCCGTTGCGGTTCCCGTTCCGGATTCCGCCATCATGAGATCTGGACAATCGCACAGCCATTGCAGATCGCGCTGCATCTGAGCGCGCAAATCACTCATAACCGAGATCAGGCACCTTTTGGGGCCGCCGCCTTCGGAGCAGCAACCGGTGCTGGCGCTGGAGGTGTTTCGCTACCGGTCTTTGGGTCTGACTTTGGGTCTGCCTTTGCAGGAGAATCCGGCGATTCTGAAACAGGCGTGATACGCTTTTCGGTACCATCCCGGAAGGCCTTGAGACGCTTTGCGTATTCCTCGTTTTCGGGGCCCATTTCGACGGCCCGTTGCAGGTACCCGATCGCTTTTTCGGTTTCTCCCAATTGGTAGAGAGTCTGACCGATATGATCTAGGATCACGGGATCGAGCTCTTCGATGGACTGCTCGGCCCGCATCAGCTCTTCATGGGCAGCCACAAAATTCCCCTTTTTGAAATAGAACCAGCCGAGACTATCAGCGATGGCACCACTTTCCGGATCGAGATCAACTGCGGTTTTGATGAGCTCGCCCGCCTCATCAATCTTCATGTCGTTCTCGATCCACATGTAACCGAGGTAGTTGTAAACCGTCGCGGAAAACTTCCGGTTGTCATCATTGGGATCATTGCGAGCAATCATCTCGATCGTCTTGCGGAAAAGCTCCTCGGCTTTGTCAAAATGCTTCAAACGCTCGTGTGCTGCGGCAAAACGGAAATAGAATCCCTCATTCAGAAGTTCGGGTTGGGTGTCTTTGGCGAGCTTGAGAGCAGCCTCAAATTGAACGATCGAATCCTCCCACTGCTCGAGTCGCGCGAGCGGGAAGGTGAGCAGAAACGGGAAATCGGGTGACTCGGGGAAAAGACCGGCGGCATCTTTCAGGAACTGGATCGCAACCTCGTTTTCATCAGACTCGATCATCATGCGACCGAGAGCGCCATATTCAGTGACACTCCCCTTGGTGATCGAGAGAGCGCTTTGCAAATGAGGGATGGCTTCCTTAAATCGCTCGGTTCGCATGAGAATGCCGGCGATCTGCTTGTGAACATCGGCATTTTGAGAGTCGATTTGGGCGATCTCTTTCAAAGTTTCGAGCACTTTTTCCTGATCTCCTTTTCCGCCATAGGCGCGGGCGAGTTTCATTCGGACGTCCAGTCGGTCCGGCTCCGCCATGATCACGCGGGCGTAGGTGTTGATGGCCCGGTCGAACTGACTGCTTGCATGGTAAAAATCACCGACATGCTCGATGACGTCCATGTTTTGCCCGGAATACTCCAACGCTTTTGCGTAGATGCTGTTGATGAGGTCGGTCTCTGCAATCTCTTCGCCTTTCCGGGGTGGCCTTGTCTGGATCGCCAGCCTTCCCAATCGTACCCAGTAGGTGGGATTTTTGTTTTCACGACTGGCAGCTGTCGCGACGATCTGGCGGGCTTCCTCTCTCCGATCCGCAGACAGATAGAGCTTCACGAGATGCTCATACACCGCCGGTTCGTCGGGGAACTGGACGATGGCCTTTTCGATCACCTCAAAAGCCTTCTGACGGCTTTCCGGATCGTTGGATTGGTAGGTCGCGAGATATTCGGAAAGCGAGATGTGAGCGTAGGGCTCGTTCGGATTGTTGCTGAGGCTGTCCTCGAGTAATTTCAAGGCATCTTCCTGCTGCCCGGATCGAGCGAGGAGATAGGCCGTCTTCCGTGCGAGGAAAAACTGGTCCGGCTGATTTTGCAGAACCTCGGTGTAGGCGGCAATCGCTTCTTGCAACTTTCCCTGCGACTCCAGGCTACGCCCCAGAGCATAGTGGGCCAGTGCCCGGCTCTTTTTCTGGGAGGCTTCCGAGAGAACGAGTTCCTTTCCAGGCGGGAAGTACTGATCAATGTAGATCTCCGCAAAATCCCCGTAATCCTTCTCGGTTTCCGCAGAAAGAGGGGGAATGCCGCTACAAAGGAGGAAAACAAGAAAACCGTACGCAACAATGCAGCGGTGAATCGACGTTTCCGGACCACCTTGCTGCACTGCTTTCATTTTGCCAAGATCAATGATTAGCTCTTGTAACGCAAACGCTTCTTATGGCGGTTAGCCTTCATGCGCTTACGTCGCTTGTGCTTGTTGATCTTGGTCTTCCTTCTTTTTTTAAGGGATCCCATAATCGCAAATTCTATTGGTTTAAGCCGCCTCGAACCCCAGTTCGAACCGGGCGGGTCTGGACTATCGGTTACTCGATGACTTTATTCAAGGGGTATTCGATGATTCCTTCTGCTCCGAGTTCCTTGAGCTGCGGAATCAGCTCTCGTCCTTGAAGTTCTGTAAGGACCACTTCGAGAGCAACCCAGCCGTCCTGGGCGAGGCGGGAGATCGTCGGGGTGCGCAGGGAAGGAAGCAATTCCAGCACCGCACTGAGCGCCGAATCCTGGAGATTTAACTTCAATCCCACCATGTCGCGGGCCATCAGGGCACCCTTCAAAAGAATGGCAAGTCGTTCAATCTTAGAACGTTTCCACGGGTCTTCCCACGACTCCTTTTTTGCAATGAACTGCGGGTAGCTCTCCATGAGAACATCTACGATGCGGAGATTGTTCGCCCGCAAGGAGGAACCGGTTTCCGTAATATCGACGATGGCATCGACGAGTTCGGGGACCTTCACTTCGGTGGCACCCCAGCTGAATTCCACCTCGGCTTTTACGCCGTGTTTTTCCAGATAACGCTCCACGATTCCGACCGCCTCGGCTGCGATTCTCTTTCCTTCGAGGTCTTTGACCGACTGAATGGGGGAATCATTCGGGACCACGAGCACCCAGCGAGTCGGGTTTGAGGTAGCTCGGCTGTACTGGAGATCGCACACCACATGAACGTCCGCTCCGTTTTCTGCGATCCAGTCCATTCCGGTGATGCCGCAATCGAGGAATCCGTGATCGACGTAGCGTCCGATCTCCTGCGCACGGATCAACCGAATCTGCAACTCCTTGTCGTCAATCGAGGGACGATAGGAGCGATCGGCACCATGAATATTGTAACCAGCCTTTTCAAAAAGGTCCAAAGTGGGCTCAAAAAGACTCCCTTTCGGTAAGCCGATTTTGAGGATGTTGTCTGTCGTGTCAGCCATGTTAGGGCCTACTTTGCAGCGAAAAGGGCGTCTGTCATGTAGGTTTTCATGCAGTGGATGACTAATGACCACTTGCCACCTCATTTAAATGAGCCAAGTATTCGAACCAACGAACCGAGAAATACTATGAGCGAATTGAATCACGAAGCCCTTTCCCGAGCCGCTGCGGAAGCCCGCGGTCTCGCCATCGACGCCGTCCACGCCTGTAGTTCGGGCCATCTCGGTCTCCCGCTGGGGGCTGCTGACATCGGTGCGGTTCTTTTCGGGAGTGAACTACGGTATAATCCGAATGAACCAAAATGGCTGAATCGTGACCGTTTTATCCTCTCCGCCGGCCACGGGAGCATGTTCCTCTATGCATGGCTCCACCTCGCCGGATACGATCTCTCGCTCGAGGAGGTAAAAAATTTCCGCCAACTGCACAGCAAGACTCCCGGACATCCGGAATTTGAGGAGACAGATGGGGTCGAGGCAACGACCGGTCCTCTCGGACAGGGCATCGGCAATGCGGTCGGATATGCGATGTCGGCGAAAATGGCCGCCGCGAAATTTAATACGACAGACCACACGATCTTTGACCAGACGATCTTTTGTCTCGCCGGTGACGGATGCCTCCAGGAAGGAGTTGCCGCAGAAGCGATCGCTTTTGCTGGTCATGAGGGACTGGACAACCTTGTCCTGATCTATGATTCCAACGACGTCACGCTCGACGCCATGGCCGAGGTGACGCAGAGCTATGATGCCTGCAAACGCTTCGAGGCGTTCGGCTGGGATGCCGTGCGGGTCGATGGACACGATCTCGATGCCGTGCACGCCGCGATCTCCGATGCAAAACAAAATCGCAACGGAAGACCCACCTTGATTGAAGCGAAAACGCTGATCGGAAAGGGAATCCCGGAAGTGGCGGGGACTGCGGCCGGTCATGGAGAGGGAGGTGCCAAATTTGCCGAAGCAGCGCGAAAGGGGCTCGGTCTTCCCGAAGAGCATTTTTACGTATCGGAGACGACAAAAAGCTATTTTGCAGGTCACAAGAAGAATCTCCTTTCCGCCTATCACACTTGGGAGGATGTCTTCCAGTCTTGGAAAGTGGCCCATCCGGACCTCGCAAAAGCGCTCGAGGTCTGTGTCCAGGGGGAACTCCCGGAAAACCTCCTCGATCTCGTCCCGGAGTTTCCCGTCGATTACAAAAATGCGACGCGTGGAGCAGGCGGAGAAGTGATGCAAGCCCTTGCGGCAGCAGTCCCATCCCTGATCACCGGAAGCGCGGATCTCTACGGTTCGACAAAGAATTACATCAAGGGCGGTGGCGACTACGATCGCTCCAATACGTCTGGCCGGAATGTCTGGTTTGGGATCCGTGAGCACGCCATGGGCGCGATCTGCAACGGTGTGGCCTACGACGGACTTTTCCGCGCCACCGGAGCGACCTTTGCGGTGTTTGCCGATTACCTCCGCCCCTCGATCCGACTCGCTGGCCTCGCCAAGCTGCCGGTAGGATACATCCTCACCCACGATTCCGTCGGGGTAGGCGAAGACGGACCCACACACCAACCGGTGGAAACGGTGAGTGGTCTCCGTGTCATCCCGAACGTGGATGTGATCCGCCCTGCCGATGGTGAAGAAACGGCGGGAGCTTTTGTTGCGATGCTCGAGCGCACGGACGGCCCGACGGCCTTGTTCCTGACGCGTCAGAACGTAACCCATCTCGCCTCCATTCCGGTAAAAGTGCGCCGTGAGGGCGTCTTCCTCGGCGGATATATCGCGAAAAAAGAGACCGGCGCTCTCACTACGATCCTGATCGGAAGCGGTAGCGAAGTTCAGCACGCCATGAAGGTAGCAGAGGAGCTCGGGGACGGAGTCCGTGTGGTATCGATGCCTTGTATGGAACGTTTTGACCGTCAGTCGGCGGAATATCGGGAGTCGGTGCTCCCATCTGCCTGCCGCAAGCGAGTGGCTATGGAAGCCGGGGTGAGTGGTCTTTGGTGGAAGTATGTCGGCACCGAAGGAGCCGTCGTTGGCATCGACCGTTTTGGAATCAGTGCTCCCGGCGACATCGTCATGGAGGAACTCGGCATGACGGCAAAAAATCTCGTCCGTGTCGTCAAGACCCTCGGTTAAGGCGACGACTCGTTCACCATCATTTCTGTGGCGATGGCGCGCGCTTCTTCGACGAGGCGCGCGTCACCTAAAAAAGAAGCAAACTTCAGGTCGGGAAGACCACTCTGCTGCGTCCCGAGGACTTCGCCGGGACCTCGGAGGCGTAGGTCTTCGTCGGCGATGCGGAAGCCATCCCGAGTATCTTCGAGGATTTTCAGACGAGTTCGCGCCTCGACCTGATCCGGCGGGATCATGAGCACGCAGAAACTCTTGTGCGCGCCCCGACCGATCCGCCCGCGCAATTGATGGAGCTGCGCAAGCCCAAAGCGCTCTGCATTGTAAATTAGCATGACGTTCGCATTCGGAACATCAACCCCAACTTCAATGACGGTGGTCGAGACGAGGACTTCGGCCTTGCCGCTGCGGAAGCGCTCCATGACACGATCTTTCTCCTCGGCTCCCATACGGCCATGGAGAAGTTCGACCTCGTACTCCGGAAGGCGCTTTTTCCATTCTTCGAATTCGATCGAAGCAGCTCCGACGGTGAGCGTTTCGGATTCATCGATCAGGGGATAGACCAGATAGGCTTGCCTGCCCTCGGCGAGCTGATCCTTCACAAACTTGGCCGCATCGCTGGTTTGGGTGGTGAGGCGGATTCCGGTGATGATTTTGCCGCGGCCTGCGGGGAGTTCGTCGAGAATGGATACGTCAAGATCTCCGTAAAACGCAAGAGTGAGGGTGCGCGGAATCGGCGTGGCAGTCATGACGAGGACATCCGTCGAATCCCCCTGCGCGATGAGCGCTTCCCGCTGGGCGACTCCGAATTTGTGCTGCTCGTCGATCACCGCGAGTCCGAGACCCTTCTCGAACTCGGCTCGGCCGTGAAGAAGGGCATGCGTTCCGATGGTAAGCGAGCCGGTGTTTTTCTGTAAAGTCGGGAAAGCAAAAAGCGGAAGCTCCCCGGATTCGTCCCTCGTCCCGGTGAGCAGTTTGACGTTTACTCCGAGCGGTTCGAGCCAGCCCCGAAAGGTCTGAAAATGCTGCTCCGCGAGGATCTGTGTCGGAGCCATGAGCGCCGCATCATAACCGGCCTCCACCGTCAGGAGAATCGCAGCGGCGGCGACGAGGGTCTTTCCGGCTCCGACATCCCCCTGCAAGAGACGTGACATCGCAAAAGGCGAGGCGAGATCTGCGTGGATCTCTCCGATGGTGCGCTCCTGAGCACGGGTGGGGGAAAAGGGAAGCTGCGCGAGAAACTGCCTCAGCATCTCGCCGGGACCGGCATGGGGGATTCCCCCCCGCTTTCGATGGGCAGCGCGACGCTGTTGCAGGATCAGTTGGAGGCGGGCGAATTCTTCGAGTGCGAGGTACCGACGTGCCGTTTCCAGCCCCTCCATCGTGTCTGGATAATGGATCGTCCGGATCGCAGCGGCCCGTGTCTGATAGTCTTCCCCATTTCCGGGCGGTAGCCAGTCGGGCAACAAACTGTCAGGAACGATCTGGAGAAGTTCATAGATCAATCCCCGCAGGGCCTTTTGATTCACCCCCGAACTCAGGGGATAGATCGGGACGATACGACCCATGTGCGCCTCGCTCGCGGCTTCGCCGCTCTCGATGATTTCAAAATCCGGATGATCGATCACGACACGGCGCCCGCTCTCTTTCGGCTGCCCGTAGAGCACGAGCTCGTGCCCGACCGTGAGCACCTTCTGAAGATAGGGCATATTGAACCATCGCAGGATGATGCGATTCCCGAGGATATCGCCACCCGGGGGTTCCACCGTCACCTCAAAGCCGCCTCGCCTTTTCCCTTTTCCAAAAAGAGTGCGGCAATCCGTAACCATCACGTGCAGACACACGGCACGTTCCATCGCATTTTCGGGGAATCGGTCAAAGTGGGAACGATCTTCATGACGCCGCGGATAGTGGGAGAGCGCATCCCCGACCGTTTCGAGTCCCAGTTTCGAGAACCCTTCGCGAGACTTTTTGTCGAGACGTATTAGCCCGCTCTCTTCCAGCTTCGTCTCCAGATTCCACATCGGTGTTGTCATCCCGGCGGATCAGTATTTTTTCCAAAGAGACGGAATAAAAAGAACAAGGAGGGCGAAAAACTCCAGTCGACCCAGAATCATGAGGAAGCTCAGGAGGACGAGCGTGGCGGGATGGAGAAAGGCGAAATTATCGGTCGGACCCACCGCTTCGAATCCCGGCCCGACATTCCAAAGTGTCGCAAAGACCGCACCGAGAGCGGTCCGCAGATCGATCGCGGGTTCGAGGAGGGAAATCGCGAGGACGGAAAGCCCGGCGATGGAGAATCCCAGTGCGATGAGGAACAGGACCGTGACAAAAACACGGTCATCCGAAGCGACCCCGTTCAGCCGGATCCGGAACACCATCGTAGGGCGGAAGGCACGCACCAGTTCCCGGTGGGAAATCTTAATGAACAGAATGATCCGGGTCATCTTGAGGCCGCCCGCAGTGGAGCCGGCACAGCCGCCGATGAGCATCAGCGCCATGAGTAACATCCGGGAAAAGAGCGGCCATTGATCGTAGTCCGTCATCCCGAACCCCGTCGTGGAACTGATCGATGTCACGTTGAAAAACGACTCTCGCAACGCATCGACGAAGTTCCGCTCGGGTTCCACCAGAACGAGGTTCACCGCGATGAAGACGGTGAAAGAGGCGATCATGTAAAAATAGTATCTCGCCTCCTCCTCCGCTTTGAGACGGCTCCAGCGTCGGTTCGCGAGGAAGACGTAGAACATGAAACTGAGAGCCGAGAGAAACATGAAAATACCCAGCCAGATCTCCACGCGCGGATCTCCGTAGTGCGCCACGCTCCGATTTTTTGGACTGAATCCGCCGGTCGCGATCGTAGTCATGGCATGGCAGATCGACTCGAAGAGATTCATACCGAAAGCGAGCAACCCTACCATGCAGAGCAAGGTCAATACGAGGTAGACCTTGAGCAGACTTGCCGCGAGATCCCGAATTCGGGACGCTCCCGCGTCCGAGATGTTGACACTCGACTCCTGTTGCACGAGGGAGCGACTCCCCACCCCGAGGAAGGAAAGGACGGCGACAAACACCACCAGGATTCCGATGCCCCCGAGCCACTGGGTCACTGAGCGCCACATCAGGATAGGGCGGGGAAAGGCCTCAATGTCCGTCATCACACTGGAGCCGGTCGTCGTAAATCCCGAAACCGATTCAAAGACCGATCCGATAAAATCGAGGCCCGGATCGCAAAAGTAATAGGGAAGCCCGCCGAGAATCCCGGTGAGAATCCAGCTCAAGCCCACGATCACGATGGCTTCCCGCCGCAGGATTTCCTTCGAACTCCGCCATCCGGATAGGTAGAGGACGAGGCCAACCCCGAGAGTGATGAGAGTGGAGACTCCGAGCGCCCAGGATGCGGCATGGGCGGTGTGGGCTTCCTTCCCGTATAGCCCCTCGATGTAAGCGTAGAGCCAGCAGATCGCCATGGTCAGCCCGACCAGGATAGCGAGCGCCCCGAGCATTCTGGCGACCAGTCGGAAATTCATCGATGCGCTACGAGCTTTAGGAATTCGCGTTTCGCCTTCGGTTTTACCAGCGCGTAGAGACTGTCTCCCTCCCCGATCACGTCGTCCGCAGCAGGGACCTGACCTCGGGCACTCGTGAGGAGCGCCACGAGGACGCAGTCGGTCGGCCAGTTGATCTCACGCACCATTTTCCCCACAATGATGGACTTCTCATAGACCGCCGCCTCGATCAGTTCGATCCCTTCCAGTTTCTGGAGCAGGTGAAAACGATCCGAGGTGATGTAGCGGGAGAGATCCTTCCGTGTCGCCTCGCGGGGACTCACCGCAGCGAGGATCCCCAGCTTTTGACCGAAACTCGTCATCGCTTCGGCATAGTCCGCGCGATGGATCAGCGGGAGACAATATTTCGTCCCGAGGCTGTGCGCCTGGAGACAGGTCATCACGTTGTCCTCGTCGACACTCGTCACCGCAAAGAAAAAATCGGCTTCCCCGATCTGCTCCTCTTTCATTTCCATGATCGAGGTGGCATCGGCATTCAGGATCGTGACATTGGTGAGCTGATCCGCCAATTCGGCACATCGGGCGGTGTCCTCTTCAAAAATCCGGATGCGGCAGTTCCAGCTTTCCAGGGATTGGGCGAGGGAAAAGCCGTATTCCCCTCCTCCGAAGATCACGATATTACTCTCCCTGTCCTTCCCGGTCTTGTAGTGCAGATTCGGGATAAAATCGTACAGCTTCGAAGGCTCCCCAAAGAGCGTTACGACATCTCCGGGCAAAAGCATGTCATCCGCGCTGGGCACGATCGCTTCTTTGCCCCGATTGATGACCCCGACCCGAACCCGTGTCGGGAAATCCACATCCTTCAAAGGGATCCCGCACAGTTTGCTTCCGGACTCAACCACAGCCTCCTGAACCTCTACGTATCCACGGGCGATCTCCTCGACCATGGTCGACTGGGGATTCCGGACATACTTGACGAGTTCGACGGCGGCGAGACGTTCCGGGCTGAAGAGATAGTCGATCCCGAAATGCTCGCCGTAGTCGAGAAAGAGACTTTCCCGCTGCACACCGGGATGGACCCGACAGATCGTTTTCTTGGCACCGAGACGCTTGGCGATCGAGGCCGACACCAGATTGATATTGTTGTCGCTCGTGAGGGTTAGAAAAAGATCACACTCCGCCGTTCCGGCGTCGATCAGAACCGAGATCGCAGCCCCGTCCGCCACGATGACCCGGGCATCGATGCGATTATTCAGGAGCGCGGCGACGACTTCGTCTGCGTCGATCACCACGATGGAGTGATTCTCCGCCGCCAAACTGAGCGCGATATGAGTGCCGATTTCACCAGCCCCTACGATGATGATGTTCATGAATGAAACCCGTGTCTTCTTTTTTCCTCCTGACGATGTCTCGCAGCATACACGCGAGCGAGCCGACGACAATCTCACACTTTGGTGGATTGGACACGGACGAGGACTTCGTCAAATCCGGCATGGGGACGAGCGTAGGAAGGATATCGGCCCTCTTTGCCGTTGGGGTGATCCTGGGGGAGGAAGCGCCAGTGTTTGTACATCCAGAGCCAGGGCGCCGGATTCTCCCGGATGATGGGCTCGAACACATCCCAACAGGCCTGCGCGATCGAGTGCTCCGTATCCTCCGGCCCGAACTCGAGAGCCTTGAAACCGCGCAGGAGATAGTTTCCGTCCGGTTGCGGGATGCAAATCCCCGGGATGACGGGCAGACCGGTCCGCTTCATCAGCTCCGCATGGATCGCCGTGACGCAGGTTTTGTAACCGAAGCATTCGATGATCGTGGCCGGCTTCGAAGGGCGGATCGTGAGGTCCGTGAGGAAAGCCGCGTGGCCGCCGCGTTTCAGGTTTCTCAGCAATCGCATGATCGCGCCCCGCTGGGGAATGACCTCGTGACCGGAGACCTCGCGGTTCTTTTTGTAGGTCTCCGTAAGGCTCGGATTTCGGAAATCCTGCGCCACTATCGTGAACTTGTAGCCCCGAAACCCCATCATCAGCGCGATCCATTCAAAATTGCTGTAGTGCGGAGTCACCCACATCGCCCCCGACTTGAGCGCCTTCTCGACCGCCTCGGGATCGTCCACCACGAGCGTGCAGAACTGCTCATAATTCCCCGCATTCAATCGACTACTCCAGAATTGATCGATCACCGTCTGCGCAAAACAGCGATAGGAATCCCTCGCGAGAAGTCGGATCGCTTTTGGGTCCCTCTCCGCCCCGAAGATCAAAGTCAGATTCTCGATCGCGGTCGTCCGGCCCCTCTTGTCCGCGAGAAAAGCGAGACTCCCGAGCCCCTTGCTCAGCAAATGGGCCATTTTGCGCGGCAACAGCGGGACGGAAAAATACAGTGACTGCAGCGCGAACCACTCGATCCGATACCGGACTTTTTTCCAAAGAGACATGGAGGGGACCGTCATCTCTCCCGACGAACCGGGCAAGGTCGAACTTGCCGCCGTCCCGGTTTTCGGGAATCAGTGAGAAAGCCCGCCAGACATGCATCACCGCACCTTTCTCTCCCTCTTTCGCACGATCCTCTCCACCCCCACCGCCCCGTTTCACGAATACGAAGTCGCCGCACAGATTCGGAAGATCCTCGCCCCGCTCGAATACGTCACCGTCGCGGAAGACCACTACGGGAACCTCATCGCGACCTACCGTCGGGGCCGGAAAAAGCCCACCCTGGCCTTCGGAGCACACATGGACCATCCCGGATGGGTTCGATTCCAGGGGAAGGAAGAATTCCTCGGCGGCGTCCCCGCCGATCGCCTCGATTCACACCCCGTCGAGTGGTTTGGTGACTTCGGGATGTGGGCATTACAACCGTTCGAGCTTCGCGACGGACTCATCCACTCCCGCGTCTGCGACGACCTCGTCGGGTGCGCCGCGATCCTCGCGATGTTCCTCGAACTTGAGGAACAAAACGCCCACGCGACCGTCTACGGACTCTTTACCCGCGCCGAAGAAGTCGGATTTGTCGGTGCCGTCGAGCTCGCAAAAGCCTGGCCCCTCCCCGTCGGCGTCTGTTTTGTCTCCCTCGAGACCAGCGCACCCCGCGGCGGAGCCGAGCAGGGCAAAGGCCCCGTCATTCGCGTGGGAGACCGCATCAGCATTTTCCATGACGGAGTCACCGCCGAGCTTCTCGATGCCGCTACGGAGGGGGAAATCGTTCATCAACGAGCCCTCCTCGATGGTGGATCCTGTGAAGCCACCGCGATGAACCTCTACGGCATCCCCGCCGCCGGGATCTCCGTCCTCCTCGGCAACTACCACAACTGCCCGCCCGAAACCGGCATCGCAGAAGAGTTCGTCTCCCTCCCGGACGTGAAGAATCTCGTGAAACTCATCACCGCGACAACCCTCCGGATGGCCTCACGGAAATCCGGGGACAGTTCCCAAACCCAACTCCGCAAGCGCCTCGAAAAACGAGTCCGCGACCATCGCAAATACGAACGCGCTGCACGGAAGCACTGGCAGCGGTGAGGAAAGAACCGAGCCCCTCCCGACTGCGACCCCTTACACGATCTGACCGCCCTCGGGGACCAACTCATCGTCATAGTAGAGCCGGTATCGACCGAGACGCGAACGCAGCTTCACCTCCGCTCCGAACGCATGAGAGAGACTGAACGAGTTCAAACTACGCCGCTTCTCGCCCTGCGCGATCGCCTCCCCATCTTTTAAGACCAGCGCGTGAGTGATCGCCGGGATGATCTCCTCGACATGGTGCGTCACGAGGAGGAGCGAGCGGAACGAGCCTTTCTCCGTTAACTCTTGGATGAAATTCAGAAAATGCTCCCGCGCCACCGGGTCCAGCCCCGCACACGGTTCGTCGAGGACGAGCACCTCCATGCGCTGCGCCATGAGCGCCCGCCCGATCAGGATGCGCTGGCGCTCCCCCTGCGACATCGTCGTCCACGGCTGATCGCGCAGGTAACCACAGTTCACCTTATCGAGAGTTTTTTCGGCAGCCTTCAGCTCATTCGGATCGTCCGACTTCTGCCAGTAATTCACCATCGCATGACGGCCCGAGATCACAATCTCCACCCCCGTCTCCGAAGGATCGATCAGCTGAGAAATGCTACTGCTCACAAAACCGATCCGCTTGCGCCAGTCATCCCAGTTCCCCGAGGCCGAGTTCACCGCATCCTCCCGGCCCCGCATCTGGACCTCCCCCGTTGTCGGCGTGAGATACCCCATCAGCACATTGAGAAGAGAAGTCTTGCCCGACCCGTTCCCGCCGAGAATCACCCAATGCTGACCTCGTTCGACCGTCAGATTGATCCCGTTCAGGATTTTGCGACCGTTCCGTGAGACGCTCACGTCCTCCATTTCGAACACTGTTGCTGCCATGATACCAAGGCTAGCGGCGTCGCGAGCCGATTTCCACCAAAAAACCCACTATCGATCCCGCCCCCGTCTGTCATCAACCAGCTAAAAAGCCAAACAGCTACAAGCTAAAGAGCTACCCAGGTTCCTTCTTTCATCTCCCCGGCCATCCGCCTACCATTGCCTTACACCCCGCGCCCCCGACCATGACCATTCCTCCCCCTCACCACCTCTCTCGCCAGGTCGGCTGGATCGCCCCGCTCCTGACCGGGTGCCTCCTCCTCCTTTCAGCCGCCCCCGCCTCCGCCCAAGTGGGAGGGAACGCGCCCGCCCGGAAAGGCGTCCCGATCGGCTTTGCCTTCAAGCCCGTCACCTTCAGCATTGACTTCGACACCATGGTCAGCAAATACCAAAAAGAAAACGCGGGCAGCCGGTTTCTGGAGACCGAATCCGTCGCCCGACTCTCCTCCGGATGGCAGATCGGACCAAATGGGAAATTTGTTCAAGCCCCCGGAGCCGGAGAAGAACACTCCATTCCTTTTGCCGACTCCAGCATCAAACTGCTCCGCAACGGAGAGACCTACTTTGCAAAAATCGAGAGCGGCTCCCCCGCCTTTAGCGACCCCGGAGGACTCATCCTTACATTCTCCGGGATCTACGAATTGCGCCTGCTCGAAGGGACCTGGGAACAATACGAAACCGGCGGAAACCTCAAAGCCACCATCGCCGCCAAAGATCAAGAGCGCTACCTCGCAGACCTCGCCAAGATGTACCGCGACCCCGAGTTCCTGAAGTGGCACTCCACCCAGTACAAAGAGCGGCTCCTCAAAGAATTCGAGAGCAAATCCGCCGCCGGAGAGGCGAGCGCCGTCGCAAAAGAACGCGCCGTCCTCCAATCCGCCGTCGTAGACGTGACCCCCGACTTCACCTCCACCCCAGACGTATTTGAAGTGCAGGACGGGACTACCCTCATCGCTACCCGCCAGCGATCAAAGCTCACCCTCCTCTATCGCGTCACCTTGCCCGCCCCCGTCCTGCCCGTCCCCTGAGGTTTCATTGGGGTCGTGACCGGCCTGGGCCCAACTGATGCCCCCCCTTCAGGTAGCCACCGAGCAAACGCAAACGCCGAGATTCGCCGAGGTCCGACCTTCCTCCCTCCACGAATCCCAACCCCTCCTCGAGTCAAAAAGGGAGGGCGAATCGTCCCTGGTGAGCCGATGGGGTAGACCGACATACCGCACGGCTCGGCGGAGAACCTGGTTTGAGAGGGGGAAGAACCTTCCGCACCAGCGGACGTCGATGCGTTATTCCCCATCAACGATAGCGCGGGCCTTTGGCCCTTCACAAATTATTTTCGAATCGTGACTGGGGCGTTGCCCCAGGCTGGTATAGCGGCGGGCCTTTGGCCCTTCAGGGAATATACCACCCCACCAGCAAGGGCCAAAGGCCCGACTCCATACCAGACCGGGGCAACGCCCCGGGACAAAACGTCCACCCGGCCAAAAGGGCTGAAAGCCCGCCCTATCCCGCCGTTCCACATCAAACTTGGCCCTCTCTATTCCGGAACAC
>JAGPCC010000112.1 GCA_018058245.1 Verrucomicrobiales bacterium | reverse complement strand
ACTCTGGCGCAATCTCATCGAGGGAGACCTGATCCGGGAGATGCAAATCGTCGAAGCAGTCGCGAAAAAGAAGAAAGAGGATGCGGATAAACGTGCCAAGGCAGGACTCGCCCCAAAGAAGGAAAAAGAGGACGCAGAATCGAAAAAATCGATTTACGAAAAAGTCTCGGATCGATATGACCGGAGCCTCAAGCGCATCAAAGAAAATACGACCGAGGATGTCGCAACTCTTTTCTTGAAAGCAGTCGCGGCAGCCTATGATCCGCATTCTGAGTATTTCTCTCAGCAACAGTACGACAACTTCCGCATCAGCATGAATAAATCGCTCACCGGAATCGGTGCGATGCTGCAGAAGGATGAAGATCAAGGCGGCGCAACGATCGAAGGACTCGTCGTGGGGGGGCCGGCGTTCAAGGCAGGAAAACTCGGGGTAAAAGACCGTGTCATCGGGGTGGCGCAAGGCCCTGACGGTGAGTTCGTGGATACGGTTGATATGAAACTTTCCGATATCGTGGATCTCATTCGTGGAGAGATCGGTTCCATGGTTCGTTTGAAGATCATCCCTGCGAACAAGACTGATGAAATTGAGTTTGTGGACATCACTCGCGAACAGATCGATCTGAAGGACAGTCTCGCGACGGCGGACTTGATCATCACAAAAGACCCTGAGGGCAAAGAGGAGAAACTGGGTTGGATCACTCTCCCGTCCTTTTATGCGGACATGGACGGCGGCCAAACCAGCACCACTGCAGATGTGCGCCGCCTCCTTACCCGACTTTCCATCGAGGGCATTTCCGGGCTGATCGTGGATCTCCGGGACAATGGTGGTGGTTCTCTGGAAGAAGCCATCAACATGACGGGACTCTTCATTCGCAAAGGCCCTGTCGTGCAGTCCATCGACTGGCGTGGCGAACGCGATCAGAAATTTTCTCGCAACGGAGAAGCGGTCTACGGCGGACCCATGATCGTCCTGATCAACCGGGCGAGCGCCTCCGCCTCCGAGATTTTTGCGGCGGCACTCCAGGATTACGGTCGCGCGGTCATCGTCGGCGGTGAATCCACCTTCGGAAAAGGAACGGTCCAGCAACTTCGCCCCGTCCTCTCGAATCGCATCGTTCTCCCCTTCAACCGCGAGACAAAACAGGAGGGAGCGCTCAAACTCACCATCCAGACTTTTTACCGGATCAATGGTCACTCGACCCAGCGCCACGGAGTGGTCCCGGAAGTGCGTCTTCCCTCCATGCTCGACATCGCCGAAATCGGCGAAGCATCGCTCCCGAACGCACTCGTGGTCGATCCCATCGAACCCAGTAAATATCTTCCCTTCTTCAACAAGCCGATTGATTTTGAATCTCTCCAACGTTCTTCGGAACCTCGAATCGCCTCGGGCACGGATTTCAAATACATCCTCAAAGACATAAACGAGGAAAAACAGCGCATCGAGCGGAATACGATTTCGCTGAACATGCAGAAGCGGAAAGACGAAAATGCCACTGCCGAGGCAGAGCGAAATGAACGCAAAAAAGATCGAATCGCCCTTTTCAATTCACTCCGTGAGTCCGAGAAAGGTCTTTTCACGATCTACAAGCTGACACAGGACAATGTGATCGATGAAAAACTTGTCCTCCGTGACAGCCTTAGCGAAGAGGATCTCAGTGGAATGACCAAAGGGGCCACAGAAGAAGAGGAAGACCCTGATGACAAGTTGCTCGAATATCCTCACAAGCTCGATCCCTATGCACGCGAGACGCTCCGGATTCTGCAAGACCTCATCGCCATCGGAAAAACCGGGAAACCGGTAAACATTTCCGAGGCGAAACCAGAGGCTCGCGCAAAAACGATCCCAGTAGAAGTGCGCCCCACTCAGCCAAATTGAGAGGAGCGAGCGCGCGGGGGGAATGACAGAGGTTTCTTCGTCACTGAGGAACTGCGGTACGGCTCCGCAACGATAGCGCGGGCCGTTGGCCCTTCAGAAAGAATTCTCGCCGCACCAGCAAGGGTCAACGGCCCGACCTATCCCGCCGATCAGTCACAAAACGTGGATACGATTTACTGCTACCTTGGCTCGGTTCGAATATTAGGCGTCTGCCGGGCTCCGCAGCCGTGCACTGAATCGCGGGTTGTGAAGGCTTGAAAGGTACCGTATTTGTATCGTATGGAAATCCTGTCCCCTAATTCAGCCATCCTCGACAAAACTCGTGAGCTCTGTTCACTCATCCTGCAGTCCGGTGAGTACCAAGAGAATTTTGCCAAGATCGAAACCTTCTTTAACGACAAAGAAGCGCAAAAAGCCTACCGGAATTTTTCAAAGCTCGGAGAGACTCTTCATCAGAAGCAGCACGCCGGTGAGCTCACGGAAGAAGACATCGCGGGATATGATGCAGAACTCGCCGCCCTGAAGACGAACTCCGTCACCGCCGAGTTCATGTCAGCAGAAGAAACGTTTAACGGGATCGCACAACAAGTTTCCCGTATGGTAGGAAAGGCTCTTGAACTAGGTCGCCTCCCTGAGCCAGAAGACCTCGCCGGCGGTTGTTGCAGCAGCGGTGGCTGCGGATGTGACTAATCTCACAAAAGAACCCTTTACGAAACCAAGGCGGAACAGAGAAATCTTGTTCCGCTTTTTTTGTCTCTTGTCACTTCCTCGGACCGACCGATATCCCATTCGGGTTTCGGAATTGCCTTACTCAGCTGGAAAGTTTCGGGCCCGGTCGGTTGGAGAAACCCCGTCCGCAAGGGCAAGCAGTCCCAAGGCATTCATCACCGCCTTTGGTAGAAACGACCCTACCTCGATGAATTCTGGTACTTTCCGTCCGTCCGCACTGCGCTCCGAACAATGGGCATTTCCTCCGAACGGACCCAGCCCATCGAGAGTCGGTCCCAACTGCCAGAGATGATTCGCATCACTCAAACCGCCGCGAGGAACCGAAATGGTCGTGTATCCCGCCTCCGTCGCTGCTGCTTCCCAGAGGCGATACAGTTCCGAAGAATTCTTGTTTCCCGGCCAAGGGGAGGTATGTCCGGTTCGTTTCGTCACCAATTCCGCACCATTCGGGGCGAGACCGCTCAGAGTCGCAAAAAAGGCATCGGCTTCTGCAAGCGACGCGGGCGTCTCCGCACGGCACTCCCATTCGGCGAACGCCTCGTGAGGAACCCGATTCACCACGGTACCACCGTCAATGCGCCCGATGTTCACCGTGAGACTGCCGCCTTCCTGCGTTTTTGCCGCGATCTTTGGGAGGACACCGACGATCGCGTCGATCGCATTGATCCCGTCGAAGTGGCGACTCCCGGCGTGCGCGGCCCGACCTGCCGCAGTGAGAATCCAGGTGCTTCGCCCTTTTCGTGAAGTCACGAGATGCCAGCCATTCTCATCGACAGGCCCGCCTTCAAAGACAAGAACGGCGCGGGCTTTCCCCCCGCATTGCTCCGAAGTTGCGATCCCGAAATCATCCCCGGTGATTTCTTCGGCTGCATTGGACGCGATGAGCCAATCGGTGCGCTCGAAATAGTCTGGCTCGATTTCGCTCAGAATTTTCAAAATGAGCCAGATCAATGCGGTGCCACCTTTGTTATCGACGGTTCCGGGGCCATAGGTCCGGCCCTCCTCGGGAGACTCCTCCCACTGGAAGGCATTTCGGATTTCTTCCTCTACCGGAAAGACCGTATCGGAATGGGTCACGAGTATCACCGGTGGACCGCCGTGCCCTTTTCGGGAAAGAAAAAGATGGTGGCCTGTCCCAAGCGTCGCGCAGGGAACCCGATTGGCCCGGAATCCCAGAGGAAGGAATGCCGCCGCAGTCAGTTCCACGACCGCATCTACCCCGGCAGAGTTGGCCGTAAAACTGTTTACCGAAACTAATCGACGAAGAAAATCCACTGCCTCGGGCAAGTGCTTCGCCGCACAGTCTTGAAGATCCGTCACTTTCATAGGGCCACCGCTCCAATTCCGGGACGCTGAGGCATGATCATTTCTCCGCCGACTCCATAGGAGAGCCCGCTGAAATCATCATTCGAAACATAAAAGTGACCATCCAGATCGATCCAGTCGGCCCAAGGTGCCAAATGGGCCGCCGCAGTCGTCCCGAGACTCGATTCGATCATGCAACCAATGAGAATGCTGAGATGAAATTCCCGAGCCATTTTCATCAGAGAAATGGCTTCCTCAAAACTGCCGCACTTCAACAATTTGATATTCACTCCATCGATCCACGGTGCCAGCGCGGGAAGGTCCGCCGTGGTTTGAATGCTTTCATCCGCATAGATCGGAGGACAGTTCGCGGGCAGTTCTGCCCTCATCTCCTGCCACACATCGACTCCATGGCGATGATGGATCGGTTGCTCGATCAGAGCAGGGCCATAGTCCATCAACTTCTGAATCATCAGTGGAGCCTCCGACGGATCCCATCCGCCATTCACATCGAGGAGCAGGTCCACCTGTGGGGCAACACGCCGGGCCACGGCGACAATCGCAAGATCATACCCGAGGTCGCCTGAACCGAGTTTGAGTTTTAGAACTCGAAATTGCTGCGAAATCTCCCGAATTTTTTCCGCAAAGACATCCAAGTCCGCTGGTATGCCAAAAGACCGACACCCAGGGGGAATCGCATGTTGGGGCGGTCCTAGAATCGCTTCGGCAAGGCTCCCGAGCGCCTCGTTTGTCTGGTGACAGGCGAGATCGTGATGTAACAAATTGAGCGCAAGGGCGGCGGTCCTCGGGAGAGTTCCCGGCAGCGTCTCCTGAGTCAGGACAGCGAGGGTGTCTTCCGGGATTTCTCCGTAGTAGGGAACAAACGGGGCCTCCGCAATGCTCCCTCCCTCGCAAATTCTCAGAACCTGTCGTGAGCTTGAGCTTCCGTGAGCGATGTGGAATGGCTCGAATAATTCCAATTGGTGAAGGGTGCAACGCATACCTGAATGATGGTCACTATAGTAGAACGATCATGACAGAATGGAAGCGGCTTTCGGTTCGGCCCGGGCTGGAAAGACTGCAATTTTTCAGGTTCGCGGAATGTAAAAGCATCTCCTTCGTTCCGCTACTTTCAAGGCCCTTGTGAAAATCTTCGGATCGTTCATCTTCCTCTCGTGCCGCCACTCCTCACCATTCATCTAGTCATCCTCGCGTGGGCATTCACGGCGATCCTCGGTAAGCTGATCTCGATCCCACCGGTAGACATGGTAGTGTGGCGGACCGGACTTGCGGGAACCGGATTTTTATTCGTTTCCCTTGCCATGGGAGCCTCAGTGAAAATCCCCTTCCGCGACCAACTTGCTCTTTTTGGGATTGGGGTTCTTCTTGGTTTGCACTGGGTCTTATTTTTCTTCTCCGCGAGGCTCTCTACCGCCTCGATCTCACTCGCAGCACTCCCGACATTGATGATCTGGTGCTCGTTGATCGAGCCACTTGTCAATGGATCACGTCGCTGGAGCAGGACTGAACTCCTCGTGGGCGTCGTCACTATCGGTGCCGTCTGGCTGATCTACTCGGTCGAACTGCGCTACTGGTTCGGTTTTTCTGTCGGTCTCCTTTCCGCGCTCTTTGCCGCCTTATTCTCCGTGAGCAACAAACAGCTCGTGCATCGATTCCACTTCGCTCCGATGTGTTTTTATCAAATGGCGGGAGCCTGTGCCGTGAGCTGGTGTCTTTTGCCTCTTGTGAACGGTCGCATCCTTCCTGCGGTGCCGGGAGCGATTGATTTCGGCTGGCTTCTCATCCTCTCCCTTGGTTGCACTGTCCTGCCCTACGCCGGTTTTGTCCACGTGCTGCGGAAGATGTCGATCTTCACGATCAATGTGATCTACAACCTCGAACCACTCTACGGCATCCTCCTCGCCGCTCTCCTCTTCGGAGCGACCGAAAAGATGACCTCTGGATTTTATGCCGGTGCCGCGATCATCATAGTCTCCGTCTTGATGGTTCCCTGGCTTGGGAAAAAACCGAAAGCGACGGATATCGTGGCTACTTGAGGGCCTGACCTTTTGTCTCCGGGGCAAACCAGATCAGGATCATTCCCACGAGGTAGATGCTGGAGAGTACCGTGAACGCATTCGCCTCCACTTCGAGCTGCATGAGGCGACGAGTTTCTCCCTCCAGTTGCGCGATCTTCTCGGAACCAAAAAATCCCATGAGATTCACAAACTGGAGTGAACCGATCGCGGCGATGATACGACCAAAATTAAAGCAAAATCCCTGTCCCGTCGCTCTCACGCTGGTGGGAAATAGTTCCGGGAAATACAGAGGAAAGAATCCATAGAATGTCGCAGTGCATCCCCCGAGAAAAAACGCGGTGACGAACAACCGTACCGGAACACCGTTTCCGTCGTAGGAGGTATTTGTTTTGAAAAAGACAAGAGCCGAGGCAAGCGCCAGAACACAAAGCAGGAAGTAGGTGAGGCGTCGTCCGAGACGATCCGCGACGAGGGGAGCGATCACCGTCATCAGGATCGCCCCGAGAGCAAGCGCGATGACGACATACTCGATCACATTCGATCCGGTGCCCTCACGGGAAAGAAAGGAAGCCCACTTTGCCGCTTGCTGCGTGGAACCCCAGGTTCCCATCAGCGAAACGGCAGCAAGACCGGCCCCAATGAGAAGATTCCGCATGATGACCGCTTTCTCCCCAGGAAAGAGGCTTCCCGACATACTGGCTCGGGCCATGTAGCGCCTCACCGGATGGAGGAACCCCCACAGCACGAGAACAAGCCCGATCAAAGTCACCGGAAGCGCCACCACGTTTCCGATGCGGGCGAAAATTTGCGGAGTCCACACCGCGATGATTCCAAGCACGAGGACAGCAGCGAGTAACACCGCGAGAAGATCTTTGGTAGCCCAGTGAGACGTATTTCCCGATTTTTTCTCCTCCTCCCATCGTTCCGACTCCGGGACAAAGAGTCGGATGAAAAACACAATCAGCGCGGGCAGAGTACCGATCACCGCGAGCAATCTCCATCCTCGATTGTGCAAAAGAAAATCGGTCGTCTCTTGACTGAGTCCGATGGCACCGATCCAGCCGGATACGGTATCGAGACTGGCATTCAAGTAAAGACTGAGAACTCCCGTGAGGAGGAATCCGATATTCGACGCGGCACCGATCATTCCCGCAGTCCACGCCCGTCCTTTACCGCCCCATATTTCATTCACCAGGGCAACACCGAGAGCCCATTCCCCGCCCATCCCAAGCGAAGCAACAAAGCGAAGAGCCGCGAACTGCCACGCTTCGGTCACAAAGGCACAAAGCCCTGTGAAGACCGCAAAAGTCAGGATTGCAAAGGTCATGGCCCTGACTCGACCGAGCTTGTCCCCGAGCCAACCAAAAAGAACGCCCCCTGTTGCAGCACCGACGAGAAAGACCGCAATGATGACCGAGAACCACTGCCCTTGCACCGCCGCAGTGGATCCAGGGAGCAGATCTTGAAGCGCTGGTTTGCCAATCAGAGGGAAAAGACCCATCTCGAAACCGTCGAAAAGCCAACCGAGGAAGGCAGCAAGGAGAGCGGTGTAGGCCCCGCGAGGCTGGGTTTTCGAATGACTCATTTTTCAGGAAGGGACAGAAGCAAGAAAAGGGGAACTTTGAATGTTGTCGGAGACTTTTTACCAACAAAAAATTCTCTTCCTGCCGCCTTTATCGCGCCCCCTCGTCGTTCCGTGCGTCTCGCCCTGCGTCTCGCCCTGCGTGGTGTATCTGAAACCAGTTCATGAAACGATCTGCCGCCGCTGATGAATTGAGAATCGGAATGCCACCCGCCGCTTCGATTTTTTCTGCGGCAGCGATTTCGAAGGTCCGGGCAAAGACGGGAACTTTTCCTCCGACGTGCTCGATGACTTTTACAACCTCCCCTACCTGATCCAGAGAGACGAGAATAAATCGAGCTCGATCCGCGCCTGCCAGTTGCAGGATCTTTTCATCTGAAGCATCTCCACGGATGCATTCGTGGCCTTCGCTCTGTAGCTTCGCGATGATCACCGCATCCTGGTCCACGATCACCATTCGAAGACCGCTCTGCACCAAGGGGCGGATCACCCAACGGCCCGAGGCACCGTAGCCCAAAACGACGACGTGATCTTTTAACTCCGATTCCGTTTTCATGAACCTTCGTAAGGGATGGAAGGCAAGGAGCCATCGCGCGATGCGATCCGTCGCAAGAAAGGGAGTGAGCCCCATCGTTACGACCGCTACGAGCGCAATGATCGTCACGGCGTCATGACTGACCTGCCCGATACTCTCGCCGTGCACGGCCAGAACGACTGAAAACTCGCTCGTTTGGGCAAGGAGTAACCCCGCCGTGATCGCATTCCGAGCCGAGAGGCGACCTTTCCATTCCGAGAAGACCGCTACCACAATCGGAGTCGCGATGACCACAATGGCCGAAAACCCGAGGGCTCTCGCGAAAGTTCCGATATCTGGCAATTCTACTTGGGCCCCCAGCGCACTGAAGAAGATTGCGAGGAAGAATGTGTTGAGCGACCGCAGAACACTGCGGGCTTCCCCGCTCACGGGGAACCCAGAAAGTGCGAATCCAGCGGCGAACCCCCCCGCGATAAAATGAATCCCCATCCAGTGAGCGAATCCAGAAAAAAGGAAAAGCAGGGTGAGCGAGGAGAGCAGCATGGTCTCCTCTTCGGGAAGCCGACTACGGCGGATCAACCGGGGGAGGAAGCGCTGACAAAAAACCGCAACGACCGCGATCACAAGAAGGGCAATGATTCCCGGGATCATCGCAGAGATTCCGCCAGGGACCCTAGGAAGCAGGACGATGAGGACGATGATCAGAACATCCTGCACCAGCAGGACGGAAAGAACGATGCGACCGTAGGTGCGGAGCGATCCAGGAGACCGGAAGATCTGCTGAACTGCGACTAGGGTCGAACTGGTCGAAAGGCCTGCCGCGAGGTAGAGCGAAGTCATCGATGGAAAACCGATCGCTCTCGCCAGGAAAAAGCCAAGTATTCCCGCGACGAGGAACTGCGCGAACGCAATCCAGAGAATGGCACCCGCCCTGCCAGAAAAACGTGAAGGATTCAGCTCAATCCCTGCGGAAAACACGAGGAACGCCAATCCCAGATCGAGTGCGTGATCGAGAGTCTCCCGGTCGAGATCGGGCCCGACACGACTCACCCCGAAACCCACAAGGATGAGCAAGGGAATCGCGGGCAAGCGGAAGCGCTGCGCCAGCGCAAAACTGATCGCGGAAGAAAGGAGAAGGATAGCCAAACCAGTCATGCCTGAATCATCCCTCTCGCTTTCAATTCGGCATTTTGTAGTTGGATCCCGTCGACCCGTGCCGAAATCATGAAGGCGACTTCCATCTCCAGAAGATTTGCGACATCATTCAGGTTCACTGCGTGAATCGCCGCTGGAATCCCCTCCACCCGACACCGGAAGGCGAGGAGATCATTGGTCGGTTCGATGTGCATCGTCGATATCAGCAACTTCGCTTTTGAAAGGCCCGCTTCCTTCAGCACCGCCGGTGCTTCCGCATCCCCTTGGATCGTCTTCGCGGGCAGATTCCGCAGTTTGTAGGGATCGGTATCAACCGCGACAACGGTTTCTCCCAGACCCGAGAGGCGTTTCGCCAAATCGCGTCCCATTGTATTCATTCCCACAATGATGATGTGCCCGGAAAGTGTCTCCCCGCCGGACGATGCCGTCTCCGACGGCGGAAATTTCCGGAGGAGATTCCATCGCATCGCGAGGCGGAAGAGTAGATCAGCAGACCCGATGAGGAAGGAAGAGAGGGAAATAGTAATCATCCCCACGAGTCCGAGAAGTGGCCCCGCTTCCTCGACCGGTAGTCCCGAATTCCGTGCCACGGACGCTAGGATAAACGAAAATTCACTGATCTGTGTGAGAAGCAGGGCCGTAAAAAAAGCCCGTTTTGCATCGAAGCGAAGTCGAGCCGCGATGAAAAGAATGATCAGAAATTTCCCGACGAGAACAAAGAGGGAAAATAGGAGTGCCTGGCCCCATACCGACGCAGAAACGTCCACTTTCATCCCAATGCCGAGAGTGACGAAAAAAACCGCCACAAAAAAGTTCATGAGAGGCCGAACGCGTCGCTGTAAGTCGTGGCTGTGAGGAAACTGGGCGAGACTGACACCCGCCAAAAACGCCCCGATCTCATGTGAGAGGTGCAGGTAATGACCGCCCATAACGACCAGAAAACACCACGAAAGACTCCAGATGAATATCGTCTCGCGCGACCGCCCCGCCCAGGCAAACGGCTGCGGGAGAATATACCGGGAGACCACTACCATGATCCCCATGAGAGCAATGATGCCACCGAAGGCCTTTGCAAGACTCCACCCGATCGCCGCCGCATCTGCCTCCTCACCGCCCCCGAAACCGGTCACGACCGTGAGGAGCAGAATTACAAAAATATCCTGAACCAGAAGGATGCCGATCGCAGCCTGTCCGTGACCGGACGAAGATTCCTCGCGTTTCACCAGAATCGTGACCACAACAACCGTACTGCTGATCGTAAGGGACGCAGCAATGAGAACCGAGAGGAGGAAATTGAACCCCATCGCATAGGAAATCCCAAATCCGAGGATACAGGTGATCACAATCTGAGCCGTCCCCGCGAGGAGCGCAACGGTGCCTACGTCGCGGATCCGATCCACTGTCAACTCAAGACCGACGAGAAAGAGCAACAGCACGATTCCCGCTTCGGAGAGAGTGTCGAGCGATTCCGACTCCTCAATGATTCCCGCGAATGGTCCGAGGAAGAGCCCGGCGAGAAGGAAGGAAACAATCGACGGCAGCCGGAGCAAGCGACCCGCGGCTAGGAAAAAAGCGGCCGCAGAAATGATGAATCCGAGGTTTTTTAGGAAGTCCGTGTCATTCACCGTACACAATATGCCGCGAAAGCGGAATTGAGAAAGTCACTTTCGCCTTCCGATCGCCCAGACCGTGCGATATCCTGTCGAGACCGCACCGCCCTTGTCTCCTATCGGAAACCGGGAACCGAGATTTCCTGGCCTGCGGACTGGGCGGAGGCAAGACAGGCATCGACAAGAATTTGCGTTTTCAAGGCGATTTCCGGCCAGTGTGGATCGGGAATACCGCCCAGTACCAGTTTTCCAAAATTCTGGAATAGTTTTGTCTCCTGGGAAGTGGGGTGACTGTCAGAGTGCTCTTCCACCGATACCTTTCGGGAATGGCGCTGCATCTGGAACTGGCAGACATCAACCGCAAAGTTTGCCTGCTCGATTTCAAAACTGACTTCCGGACTGTGATAGGGCAGCACAAAGTCGCGCATCACAATGTGCCCCTTTGTGCCCGCGATGGTGAACGATTGCTGATGCTCCGCTTCGAAGCTGCAATAGAACGCTGCAGTAGTTCCCTCGGCAAAATCCATTTCTGCGGATAACGAAATCGGCACTTGCGCCTCCCGAATCATGTGTGCGCGGACCGTTGTGGGCATCTCGTATGCCATCGTCCACAACGACATTCTCACACAGTACCAACCGAGATCTCCGAGGCTCCCGAGGGGCTCCAGCTCCGATTTCATGCGAATATTTTCGGTAAAAAAGCTCTCCGGAGCCAAGAAGCTGAACTGCGATGTGAGCCGCTTGATTTCCCCGACGGCATGACCTCCATCGAGCTCGCGTCTCAGCGCGGGGAGTCGGTCACTGTGCATGAACATGACGCCATCCATGAACTGCACCCCAGCCGCAGCACAGGCGTCGATGATCTCGCGCAGTTCTGCAGCGTTCACCCCGCAAGGTTTCTCACAGAGCACATGTTTTCCGGCGGCCACTGCGGCGAGGATGTAGTCCTTTCGCAAACCAGTCGGGAGGGGAATGTAGAGAGCATCAATGTCCTTTGCCGCGATCATCTCTTCGTACCCCGCAATCGCCCTCGGTGCGGGATGATGCGGCACTTGGGCCTGGTTCTCGGCGATGTACTCGGCAGCTCGTTCCGCGATGCGGCTGGCCACGGCGACGAGTCGTCCGTTTCCACTATGGCGGATCGCCTGCCAGTTTTTTCTCGCAATCCCGGCGGTCCCGAGGATGCCCCATCGGCAGTGTTCGTTGTTCATAGTGAAGGAAGAGGGTTCCGTTGATGACGATACCCTGTTTACTGAAAATCGATTTTTACGCCACGTGATCTCCAGCCCTGTGTGATATCGGCTTCCATTTGATCCCACGTCCGACCCGCGAGGAGCGGCTCGAAAAGTTCGGGCGGTTTTTTGTCCTCTTTTAATGCCTTCAGAAACCCCTTCACATTTGCGGCGTCCTTGTTCCCGTCCATGTGAAAAAAGTAGTAAACGTAAAGTCCGGCGAGTCCGTAGCTCTTTTGAGGATCACTGAGGAATGACTCGTAACTTTGGACAAAAAACGCCTGAAGGTCTGGTGCGCGGATCGATTCCCCGAGGGCCCGCCCGCCCTGTCCGTTGTCGCCGTAGGCAGTGACTCGGGCGATGAGTTTTTGCAGATCATTGATATCGAACTTGCCGGATCGGTATCCGCTGTTGGCAATGTATTCAGCAAGTCCCTCGGTGAACCAACCGCGCGATCCTTCTTCGTAGTACTGCATGTCGGTGAGCTGATGCGTGATCTCGTGAGACAAGGTAGTGTTCTCCCTGTCGTAGTCGACGCTGTAGTTGCTCCCGACTTTTTTCACGCCGAGACTGGTGAGTGGGACGAGGACATCGCCTTCTCCGCCACTGCTGATGTAAACACCAGCCGACCCCTCGGGGCCTCCTTTTTCGGCGTATCCTTCCCGAGTTTCAAACAGGTGGATCTTATGTCGCTCTTCCCGAAAAGGTTTCACCATCCCGAGTGGGAGTTCCCGACAGACCTGATTTGTCGCCTCAAAGAGCAGGGAAAATCGTTTCACCACCGAGGTGTTGAGTTTGACGTCGCAAATGAACTCGTAGTGCTTGCTCGCGTAGATGTACTCATTTTCGGCGGAGTTCTCTTTTACGATTTCGATTTCCTGACTGACGTCAGCAGATACGATTTTGGGCCAGGGACCATCCCAATTCGGTTTGATCGCCCCGTCCTTGGAGGAGTCCGTCATCTCGCTCTTTTTCCAACTTCCGATAAATTCCTGATCCGCCGGGGAAAGGCTTGCGATGGGGACTTCAAAGTTTTTCCCTCCGACACTGAGAACCGCCGTTCCCTCCCTGATTTCGATGAGTTCGCCGACGATCTGTTTCCCGCCTCGATTCGTCCACGAGCGGTCTTCGGCTACCACAGAGCTCGACAGGAAAGGCAACGTCAGAAAAGTAAAGACAAAGAGACGAAGGAGATTCATAAGGTCGTCAGTGTATGATTGATTGAAAAATGCTTCAAGTACTATAGATCTGCCATCGAGAATCCGGAGTCTCGATCTTCCCATGGACAAGCAATCTGCCCTGCAACAGTGGTTCGGCCACTCTCAATTCCGCCCCGGTCAGGAGCAGGTCATCGATCTCCTCCTAGCAGGCCATTCGTCGCTCGCGCTCTTCCCAACCGGGGCCGGGAAAAGCCTCTGTTATCAATTACCGGCTCTGCTCTTTGAACATTTGACCCTCGTTGTCTCGCCGCTCATTGCTCTGATGAAGGACCAGGTCGAGGCGCTCCATAAAAAGGGAGTGGCAGCGGCCAGACTGGACTCGACTCTGGAGAGGCAGGAGATCGAGGCCATCTACGACAAAATGCAGGACGGATCCCTGAAACTCCTCTACGTAGCGCCCGAGCGCCTCGCGAATGAAGGATTTCTCCGACGGCTTCGGAAATGTCGCATTTCTTTGCTCGCGGTCGATGAAGCCCACTGCATTTCGGAGTGGGGGCACAATTTCCGTCCCGACTATCTGAAGCTCGCACAGATGGCAAAGGAGCTCCGGGTCGAGCGAGTCCTCGCTCTCACTGCGACGGCGACGCCACGGGTCGCAGAGCAGATTCGGGATCGCTTCGAAATCGCGAGAGAACATCATGTCCAAACAGGCTTTTCTCGCCCCAACCTCCATTTCCGTATCCATCCCTGCACCAACCGGGAACGAGATCATCTCCTCGTGGAGCGAATCACAAAGGAGTGCAACGGTCCCGCGATTGTCTACGTCACCCTCCAGCAGACTGCCGAGAGAGTCGCGGGGGTCCTGAGTCGGGCAGGCATCGACGCACGAGCCTACCACGCGGGTATGCGGGACGAACATCGGGCCGAGGTGCAGGATGGCTTCATGGGCGGGAACATCGCCGTAGTCGTTGCGACGATTGCCTTTGGCATGGGGGTCGACAAGGCGGACATTCGTCACGTCTATCATTACAATCTCCCGAAATCTCTCGAGAATTATGTCCAGGAGTCCGGGCGCGCAGGTCGTGACGGTGCGGTCTCCACCTGCGAGATTCTCGCGTGTGCGGACGACCTCACGGTGTTGGAAAATTTCATCTACGGGGACACGCCGTCCGCCACGGCGGTCAAGTCTCTCGTCGAGCATGTCCTCCTGCAGGGGGATCAGTTCTCGATCTCCCGCTACGACCTCTCGATTTCCCGAGACATGAGGCCGTCGGTCGTATCGACCGCGCTCACCTACCTGGAACTCGATGGAGTGATCGTCCCCGAAGGACCATTTTACGGCGGGTATCAAGTGCAGCTCTTGCGGCCGCTCAAAGACGTCCTTTCCGGCCATTCCGCGGAGAGACAGGTCTTCCTCACTCGCCTTTTTGAGACGGGGAAAAAATATCGAATTTGGCAACGGTTCACGATCTCGGAATCGGCGGAAGCGCTCGGTGAACCGGAAGACCGGATCCGGAGAGCAATCGGATACCTCGCCGGCCAGGGCGATGCGATCACAAAACCGGATGGCCTACGCCATGGGTATCACCTCAATCC
>JAGPCC010000111.1 GCA_018058245.1 Verrucomicrobiales bacterium | reverse complement strand
TACTATGCCAGTCAAAGTGCTTGAGTTTGTCTCTCCCGTTTCCACGTCACCGCTCTGGTTCTTCCGCTTCACCTGGCTGCCGGAAAGCGCTCCATTCAAGCCCTACGAAAGCACCTACACAATGCGGGAGGAAAAGGTGAAAACGGGGCTCTTCGGAAATCCAAAACCACCCGCCCGGGTTCTCCTCGCGGGGGCAATGGGCTATGGAAGTCTTGACGAGGCCTGGAGCGCCTACGAAAAACTGCTCGTGAGTCATTTGAAGATCACCCCGCCCTGATTGAACTTGGAAAGATCTACGCCCGGTCTTCGATGAGGAAGACTCCCGTCCGCATGTCTTCCATTCGTGAAAATTCGTGTTCATTCGAGGTCCTATCTCGTTCACGATTCATGAGATCAAGATGACTAACGGAAGTATTTGACCACGAATGGGCACGAATGGACACGAATGGACACGAATGGACACGAATGGACACGAATGGACACGAATGGACACGAATGGACACGAATCCCGGCGGAATCCCGGCGGAATCCCGGCGGAATCCCGGCGGAATCCCGGCGGAAAACCGGCGGAAAACCGGCGGAAAACCGGGGGAACGGCATTCGCGCACCCTCTTCGCAATCCCATGAATTTTCTTTTCCTCAATCAATTCGCGCCGCCCGATCCGGCTCCGACAGCGCGTCTCTCCGGGGAAGTGGCGGAAGCACTGCTCGCCCGCGGCCATGAGATCACCTTCGTGAGTGACGGGGCGAACTATCGCGGCGGGAAGACTCTCCTGGGCAGCCGTGCTCTCCGCGAGGCACTCTCCCTGACGCGTCTTTTCATTCGGACCCTTTTTGCAAAGCGCACCGATGCCATCATCTGCCTGACATCCCCTCCCCTCATTCCGGTGGTTGCAGGTTGGGCTCGTCTTCGCCATCGCCGGGCAAAACTGATCCATTGGGCGATGGATCTCTATCCGGAGGTTGCCGTGGCAGTAGGAGAGGTCCGTGCAGGATCTCTCCTCCACCGTATCACTTCGGCCCTGATGACCAACTTCTACCGTCGCTGCGACGACATCGTCGTCCTCGATGGAGCAATGCAGGAACGGATCGCCGTCCACGGTGCGGAGAGTACCGTCCTGCCGCCGTGGCCGCCTGCGCCCCTCCTTACCGAAAGAAAATTGATCCCGAACCCTAGAAGTGAAGCAGCCATTTCCAAAAGCCCTTTTGTCTGGCTCTACTCGGGCAATCTGGGGCGGGCACATGAATGGAAAACGCTGCTCGATGCACAAGTTCTCTTGGAAGCGGCGAAACTTCCAATCGATCTGATCTTTCAGGGAGGTGGAACCGAAACTGCGAAGGCAAGGCAATACGCGGAAGACCTCGGTCTAACCCGCTGCCGCTGGCATCCCTACGCGGGGGAGAAGGAACTACTTCCCACTTTACTCGCGGCAGACTGTCTCCTTGTGACTCAACGTCCAGAAACGAGTGGTTGCCTCTGGCCGAGCAAACTGGCTCTCGTTCGTTTGCTCGAACGGCCTATCGTCTGGGTCGGCGAGACGGAGGGAGGCATCGCTCAAGATTTGCAAACCGACGGCCACCTGTCGTTCTCGCCGGGGGAATCCGTTGCTCTTGCGGAGGCTATAAAATTACTCCTTTCACAAAAACCTGATCGCCCCCGCCCGGATCCGACGAGGATTTGGAAACGCATCGAATCGGAGCGGAGTCGTGCCATCACCGCATTGGCGGATCATTTCGAATCCATCGCCAACTCTCCGTAGTTCCGGCACCGAAGCGCCGCAACACCGACACGCCCGTCGGTGTTTTTTTGTGTCGATCTCGCCCGATGGACTCGATGATTTCTTTCTTTGAATCTCTTCGCCGAAGCAGCGATGCTTGGAAAGATGGACCGCAGTCAACCGACAGTTCCCCGGCCGGGAGGCCTTGACCAGATTCTTATCCTGACAAGGGGAAAGACTTTTTCCTTCTGGCTCTTTCTGTCGCTCCTCTACGGACAACTCGCCCTCGCGCTCTTGCCGACTTGGTCGGACGGCACTTACTATGACTATGGTTTCCTGGTCCCATTTCTTCTCCCCGTTTTTTTCATGGCCCGATGGGCAGAACGGGGTCCTGATTGCGAAACACTCGAAACGTCTCTGCGACGACTCGCAAGTTCTCCTGTGATGATTCTGCTAGTGATCCTCGTCATCACAGGGATCACCTTTCTCCGGCTCATTCAGGGATCGGACTCGAGTTGGCGTGCGCCACTCTATCTCCATGCACTGCTGGTGCTAGGGATCACGGCGGTGATCCTTTTCCGCATTCAGGGACGATCCGCTCTCACCTATTGGCCGTGTTTTGTCCTTGTTTTGCTCGCGATTCCTCTGCAATCGAACTTGGAACGATCTCTGATCTCGCATCTCACATCGGGGGTCGTCGAGTTTTCCCTGTTTTTCCACCGCATGATGGGTCTGCCTCTCGCCAGCACGGGAGAAACGATTTTCGCAAACGGCATCCCTCTCCATGTGAGTGACGGTTGCAGCGGAATTCGCTCGTTTCAGAGTGGGGTATTTGCAGGTTTCGTGCTCGGCGAATTCCTGCGCCTCTCCGTTATCTCTAGGATCTTCCTCGTCGTAAGCAGCCTCGGAATCGCCTTCCTAATGAACAGTTTCCGTGTCATTTATCTGGTTCATCACGCGGTCACGCATCCGGGTGCCAACTTGGAGCGGGTCCACGATTTCACTGGCTACGTCTCCCTAACAATGACCTTTGTTTTGATCGGAGCGGTCGGCTGGCTCCTCCATCGTCCTTCTCAGTCGCCTCTCGCGGCCTGACGGTCGCCTTCGGACTGACGACGTTTTCGAGGTTCACTCCAAGCAATCGCGAGGTAAAAAACCACAAGCGATTGAATCGCAGGAATCTGAAGAGGGAAATCGACGAGCGCGTGTAGCAGTACAAGGGCAAGTGAAAGAAGCGCGATACTCGATGTGAGCTCCTCCCGGCCCTCCAAGATCGCCCTGCGACTTCGTCTCCCTAGACGTACGATCGCACCGCCGAATAGAACACCCCACGCAGCAAACCCCAGGAACCCCCACTCCAGGAGACACTGTAACCAATCCTGATGGGCATGGTACCAAAACCCTTCGATCCCTTCCTCCAGGTAGGAGGTATAAAAGGGAAAAACATGTCGGAAAGTTCCGGCACCGGTGCCAAAAAATCCGGATTCCGGCAGAGCGCGTAGACAGACTTCGGAAACGATCAGGCGCCCCTTGATGCTGCCTCCGGTGTCCACCAATTCGCTCCATTTGCTATGGCTCAAGACCACTCCAGGGAGAACCAGAACTGCAAGAGCGAGAAGTAGCACTAATCCTAGAATGACGGCGGTAACTCGGGAAATATTCTGACGAAACAGCTCCCCTCGAAAACGCCACGCCGCAAAAACAGCGCCGACAAGACCGATTACCTGCCCGGCCTTCGACGAATTCACCAAAACGCCCGCAAACACAAAAAAGAAAACGGAGAGATCGAGCGAGGTCACAAGGTTGCCCCCCCTCCTCCAGCGACTCCGTAGATAAACTGCTAAAGCCGCTGGCCAACTGAGATTCAGAAACGAAGCGGCATTGGCATGATAACGGAACGCAGCGAAAAAAGCGGATCCTGAATTCTCACGAGTCGTCCAAAGCATCGCTTCTGCACCAGAGGCCTTCTGATAGAGTCCCACTACGGCGATGACAAGGGCGGCCGCGACAACTGTCCGCATCACGAGCCAGCGAAGGGCGCTAGAGCGCGAGACAGCGTCCTGAAGTACCAGCCCTCCGAGCAGGAGCGATCCGAGATGCAGGAGAATCGGAAGCGAAGAAGCTCGATCAACACTGCCGGGCAACCACCGGATCGTGCTCTCATTCGCCAAAAATGTGATGTCCTCCGGGTCATAACGAGAGCGGGGATTCAAATACTGAGCCGCTCCCAAGATCACAAGAAGAAAGACCCCACCGAAGCATAGGAGGGAGAAACGAGGGAGTCGCTGCTCAAAGAGAAGAAGGAATAACCAGAGAACAAAAGAAGCGGTGAAGAGCAGATCGATGACCTGAACGCCTCCTGGAGTCGTCCCTCCAAATGCAAGCGGCCCCCAGAAAAAGGCAACAAGGAGAGGTGCTAGGACAAGCAACCAGACGCCAAATGGAATCACACGGGAACCTGACTTCATTTGATAGGCACACTCAATTGGCCCTCTGGAATGACTTCGCTCACACGGAGAGCCCTTTCATCTGAAGTCTCTCATCGCCCCTCCTGAGAGTAGCTCGAATAACCTCCGCCGGAAGCATAGGAATAATAGTAACCGTGGCCCCCCGCGGTACGGGTTTTCGGCATAGCATTTGCCACAATGCCAACCGGGGGAACTGCGTTGTCGCTGAGAATACGAACGGATCGTTTGATCGCTCCTTTCGGAGTTTTCCCCATGCGGGTGACAAGAACGGTGGACTGGACGAGCTTGGCGATCGGAATCGTATCACTGACGGGAATCAAAGGTGCCGAGTCGATCACGATACGATCGAAGTACTCGGAGAGTTTTTCGAGGAGCGGGCGGAGAGATTTACTGGAAAGCAACTCGGACGGGTTCGCCGAGCGACTCCCCGCCGGAATAATAAAGAGGTTTTCCGATGCTTCCGTCCGAATGAGAATGTCCTTGAGAGAAGCACCCAGGGAAAGTTGATCGGAAAGTCCCTTTGCCTCCTTTTCATATCCAAATATTTCCGCCTGTACCGGGCGACGCAGATCCGCATCAATCAAAAGGGTGCGATTCCCTTGAACGGCGAAGGCGAGAGCAAGGTTCGAGGCGACCCAGCTCTTCCCTTCACCGGGAATGGAACTGGTCACTAGAAACGTACAACGCTCCTCCATCGTGCCCAAAAAAGTGAGCCCAGCGCGCAGCGTGCGGATGGCCTCGGACGTCTGGGAATCCCCGTCTTTGAGAAGTTCGAGAGTCTCCCCTCGACTTTCTTTTTTCTTAAACGACGGCATTGCCGCGATCACCGGCACACCAGCAAGCTGTTCTAATTCGGAAACCGTTCGAACCGTGGGATCCAGAAAACCGAGGAGCATGATAAGACTAATGCCAAGGGCGGCTCCTGTTCCGGCATATTGAAGAAGCATACGGCTCTTCACGGGTCCCGCCGGAAATCCCGGAAGAGTCGGTGGCTGCACCACCTCGAACTGTCGACTGGCAAACCCCTGAGTCACGTTGCCTTCTTTGAGCTGGAGAATAAGATTGTCGTAAATTTGCTTTTCCGCGTCCAAATCCCGTTGCAAGACGCTTGCCCGAGTGGACACAATTTGAATCTTTGCGTCGATCAATTCCTCCGGATTCAAACTACCGAGAGAAGTGAGTCGTTCCGTCCAAAAGGCCTTCTCCTCTTCCGAAATGCGAATGACTTGATCCACTTCGGAGGAAAACTGTGCACGGAGAATCCGCTGCAACTCTTTCGCCTCCACCAAGGCCGGCCACTTGGGGAGATAACGCTTCTCCATCTCCGAAACCTGACGCCCGGCATCGTCGACCTCCTTGTTCAGATCCGAGCAGCGCTGATAGAGCCGAAGCGCACCATCGAGCTTGAGAAGACGTTCCTTGACCTCGTTGGAACTGTCCATGATGTACTCGAGAACGTACTCCGAGGAACCGGCCACTCGATTTTCGGAAACCGATTTATAGGCATCGATCACAGAGACAAGAGAATCCCGGGCGAGTGTCGGATCGGTATGTGTCGCATAAAGATCCAGCAGCGCAGTATCGGTCCGCCACCGTATCGTGACCCACTTGCCAAGCATCGCTCCGATCATTTCGGGAGTGAGATCCGCGCTTTTGAATACTTTGTGTTCTGTCCACGGAAAATCACGTTGCAGCGGAACGAGATTCTCCCGATTAGCGAATAGCTGCGTCTTCGCTGCCTCAGTGTAGATCTGCGGAAGCCTCAATCGTTCGGAGGCAGAAAGCATCTCCGCTGCTCCACTCATACGGATTTTTTCATCCTCCGCGATGTCGGCGGCGTCCCGTTTCACCCGAAGAATCTCAATCGTCGCAAACGACTGGTAGCTCGCCGGAGTAATCGAATACATGTAGAGGCCGAGAAGATATCCACCCGAAAGTGTGATCAGGAATATCCAAAAACGCCGCAGAAACCACCGAAAATAGTCGTTCAAACTGCGAGACGCCGCCTCATCTGACGAGCCCGCTTCCGATTGGTAATTCTGAGTCATGAGAGACGAAGTCGATCAAAGTGATCGAACTGGAGAGTGAATTTCAGGTGCAGAGATCCCATTAAAAAACGCTCTGAGGGACCGTCACGGTGTCGTTCGGGACAAGGAGAAACGGAGCGGAATTATCCTTTTGCATCTTCGAAACATTCAATTCGAAGGTCTTCACTTCCCCATCGACTGAACGCCGAATGAATACTCTTGAAGGCCGCGCCACATCCGTGAATCCACCCGCCATAGCGATTGCCGTGATAATATCGAGGGGATGATCCTTCTTCATGGGAACTTGGCCGGGGGTCTTCACTTCGCCGATGACCGTGACGGTATTCACGATCTCTTCAGCGATGACTTTCTCCGGCAGGGCAAAGACAATGAGCGTATCTTTGTCTTCCAGTTTCATCACCCGATCGCCTTCCAGACTAAGAACCTGAGTACGAAGATTGCCCCCGTCACGACGCTTCAGCTCGATCCGGTAGCGATCCGCTCTCTCGGTAAGTCCTCCGGCGGTGGCAATTGCCGTGAAGAGATCCATGTTTACGCCCTGTTCGAACCCGACTTGGCCTGGCCGCATGACTTGGCCAATGACCGTGACACTGTTCGGGGCGAGGGCTGCCTCCTGCGTGATCGCAACAGAGACTTGGGCGCTCCGGATATAGTCCGCCTCGAGTCTCGTTTTGATGTCACTCCCCAAATTCTCCGCAGTCACTCCCGAAGCTGGAATTCCACCCAACAAGGGAAATACGATATCTCCACCAGGACCGACGGGAAACGCTCCGGTCAGGGAGGGTTCCCCGAAGACATTCACTGAAATGATGTCGCCAGGTTTGAGGAGGAGATTGGCCCGCGGCTCGGAACTTCTTACAATCGGGGTAGCATTCTTTTCGGGATCCTTTGCCGGGGTTTCCTGTGCAGTGCCAGAATGACATCCCAGGAGGCAGAATCCTGCGAGAAAAGTCAGCGCAAATACAAGCCGATCTCCAAAAGATTTCATGTGGAACGATTCAGTCATGCGGAAATCAAGCCTGGGGTGGATTCAGATGGCTTACGATACCACAGCTTTCCAAGTCGAAAACTGTTCTCGTCCTCAAGAGGAGAATTCCTCTGAAAAAAATCCACTCTCTGCCTCGCGACGGGAGAATGAGGTGCGAACAAACGTCAAGGCGCGAACGGCGAAACGGGGTTCTCCCCTTCTACGTTTGCCGGGTTTCCCGTCCAGTTGAATGCGCCATAAATGCCCGCAGTTTGTTTCGTCATGTACGGAATATCCAGTGTCTCCAGAGGAGCACCACCGAGGGCAAACGTCCTGCGACCAACAAAAAAACTGTCATCAAAACGCACCACAATCTCATAATTCCCCGGTTCCTGTGCAGGGAAACGGTATTCGCCGTCCGGACTTGTCACTACCTTTTCGATTTTCTTCCGCAACCCGTTGGACTGAACCTGGTAGAGCCACACTGTAGCGGTACTGCGTGAGATCTCGTCCTCATCCAACTTACCATTTTCATTCTTATCGATGAACACGGTGCCCGCGATCTCCGTAACCGCTGGTGATTGGGAGTAACCAACCGTCAGAGGGAAACCGACCGCGAACAAAAGGGACAGCCAGGCAATTTTCGAGAGATTCATCGAAGATTTATTCAAAAGAAAAAGGGAATCAATAAACGAGCACTACCCTGGCACCCACCACATTCTGCTCAAATCCATAAGTGGTGAGCGTGGAGTCATTCTCGTTGTGATTGTAGAAGATACTCCATTCTCCAAGCAGTTTCTCGGTAAGGCGGAGAGGATGACTCAAATCAAGACTTAAGCGGAAAAACTGATCTTCGCGCCCGGTACCCGCAGCGCCATTGGTGGTAAAATAGTCGGCATCCTCATATCCCAACCGAGTCGCAAGGCGAAACTGCCCCGGGAGATCGTTGCTAATTCGGAAATTGGCACCAGTGAGTGCCGAATCTTCCCCGGCGAGATAAAACGACGGGGTTACCCGACGATAGATATCCAGGCCAAAGCTCGTCTTGGAGGTAGCCGCATAGTCCACACCACCGGTGTAAACGAGGTTCCCGGAGTCATCTCTCCCAATTCCGTCGGTCGAACGGAATTCATAACCGAGATTGCTGTAGATGGATGTTTTACCGGAGTATCGATAACGCCAGCGGAACGAAGGAATGAAGAAGTCTTGATCATTCGTAGAATCAAAGTGATCATTTCCAAACCGGAACCCTCCTCCAATGTTCGTTTTGGGGGCAAAGGATGGAGTGACAAACGCAGCGATGTCACCAAAGGTGCTCTCACCGCGACCCAACCCAGTCCCGTCATCAAAGTCGCGCAGTATGTATCCTGTCGCCGCTTCGAGCGAGACACGGGAGATCTCACGCACGATGCTGAGATTAAAATTGTAATCATTGCTGGCAGCTCGACGCGTTTCCCGCTCGATACGATCAAACTCAATGGCGTTTCCGTTGGTGCGATGGTAATCCAGATCGAAACGAATTCTCGTAACCGCCCCGTTCAATCCAATATAGGTGCCGACACTGTGCTCGAAGGGATCGCGGCCAAATTCGTCAGCCTCGTCCTCGTAGACAAAAGCCTGCCCGTCGTAGTTAAAGCCGTAATAACCACCTTTCGAATCCTCTTCACCGTGCTGCACATCGACGCCATAGGAAAACGCAAAGAGCGAAGCACTCTGCGCGACTGGTGTCTGCGTGGTGTTGGAGTCGTAAATGAAAGAACTGCCCGCGTAAAGATCGATCTGGTAACCACCCAGCAGGGTTGCTCCGATATCGAAGTTATCCGCTTCGGGAAGTTCGCTTGGAGCATATTCCACCGCTCCATCCTCCGCCACTGGAACCTCCTCTGAAAGTAAGGGGTCTCCAACACGCATCTCAACCTGCGCTTCCACGAGGGAGCTTGATGCGAAAATTGCCGTCAGCAAAAGTGCTGCGAGTTTGTAAGGAATTGCTTTCAAGGAGAAGGAGTTTTGATATGAACGATATTCAAGGGGAATAGTCAAGGGGTGTCCTCTAATATTCGAGTTTTTTTTCAATGATGAGATTCAATCCATCCTAGGAACCCGTCTGGATTCAGGCACCGGCGGGATCTCGAATGGCAACAAAAGATCCAGGTTTCAGGCTTCGTTCAAACGCTCTTAACTCCCCCTCTGTGGCGAACTCGATGAACCCCAACTCCTGCGGGAGATCTCGTCCCCACACGGTTCTAGCGTGGTAAACCACTGGAACAAAACATCTTGCGACTCGTTCCCAGTGCCGCGGAACCCCGGATTCCTCTTCGCTGACGAGAACCCACAAGGTCGTGGCATCCAGCTTTGTAATGACCACTCGCTCGGGTTCAGAAGAGTCCTGCGAGAGATAGGGGCAAAACCGGAGGCGCTCCAGAAAAGGAGAAAACGCATCCCAAAAGACCCTCGCACTTGGCATCCGATCCAGATCGTGCTCCAACACTTGAGAGATAGCAAAGGCGTATCGGATGTCTTTGCGGGCAGCGATGAGGTCACCGATCACCCGCCTTGCTTGGCTCAGATTATGAGGTAAGCCCAGATACCGCAGCCCTTGAATCACCCCGATCGTCGCGACCATGCCCACGATGGGGAGCGAATAACCGGCCGACAAAAACACGCTAAGAGCCAAAATCGAGAGCCCCGCAAAAATCCCGTAGAGGACAAGGAGGATGTTCCTTTTCGAGAATCCAAGAGTAAGGAGACGGTGGTGGAGGTGCAGCGCATCGCCCTTCATCAGAGGGAGGCCGGATAGAGCCCGCCGGATCATCGCTAGAGCGGTATCGAGAATGGGAAACCCTAGCACGATCATGACAACGAGGAGTGAGCCGAAGACAGATCCCTTGTTCGAGGTCAGGAGAGAGGAACCGGCAATGACAAATCCGAGAAGGTAAGCGCCTCCATCACCCATGTAGATTTTCGCGGGGGGAAGGTTAAAGGCAAGAAAGGCAATGACCCCACCAACCAGCGCGACATTCAAAACCAATAATTCCTGATCTCCAGAGAGAATCCCCATCGTCCCGAGAGTAATGCACAGAAACATCGCAATTCCGCCGGCGAGACCGTCCATCCCATCGACGAGGTTGATCAGATTCGGAATCGAGACAAACCAAATCACCGTTAGAATCAGCGAAAACCCCCCAGTTTCGAACCCGCTCCCCCGAACAGGGTAGCTGATGGTGTCAATTCGCATCCCATAAAGATAAGCAGTAACCCCGACTGCGATCTGAACGAGCAAACGGACGAGGGCGGAAGATCCAAAGAGATCATCGTAAAGACCGAGAAAAAACATGGCAGTTCCCAGTAAAAGGAAAGGCATCCCGAGGAGAGCGGCACTCCCCTCCTCTCTTACTTGGCCCGCGAAGAAGACCGCGAGCACAAAGACAAGGTAGATTGCGATCCCACCAACTCGCAAGACCGGCTCTGCCTGCATTTTCCGAATTCCATCTCCCGCATCCGCTCCTCGATTCCATTTCCAAAAGCGGAGCAGTAGCAAGATCGTCAAGACACCTACGACGAGAGTCAGGAGGAAAACGGCCAGCTCATGAAAGGGACTGAGGAGGAAGAAGACGGAGGCACACATACAAGGAACGGGAAGAAACACTATTGAATCGGTTCAAGTTCCTGCAATTCCTCGGGAGTCAGCTGCGAACGCAGTTTCCCGAGCCTCTCCCCTGCCGAACGGAGACCCGCTTTGGCCGCTCTCGCATACCAACGCGCGGCCTCGCCCCGTTTCTTTTCGACGCCGATCCCTTCCTCATAGAGCGCCCCGAGATTCAACATCGCTTCGGGGAGTTCCTGCTCCGTAGCACGTTGGAACCAACTGACTGCTTCCACCGGATCGGAAGCGACACCATACCCAGTGATCAATCGCAGCCCATATTCATTCTCCGCACGGGAGTAGGCAAATCCCGCAGCGATCCGCACCCATGCGGTAGACGCCACCGGATCGAGCGGGAGATACTCCCCTTTCTGATACAGTTCGCCGAGGAGGAAACAGGCTTCGCCATCTCCTTGACCCGCCGAGGTTCGGAGGATCGCAACCGCTCCGGGACCATCGATGGCTCCCGTATTGCCCGCGAGCATCAGTTTCGCAAGCTTGGTTCCCGCCGTTGCCAGCCCCCCTTTTGCCGCCGCACGATAGCACTCCATCGCCAGGAGCCAGTTGGGTGCATTTTCGACAAATTGTTCATAGAACAACCCCATTTCCGCAGCAGCCTCCACGCTGCCTTGTTGCATCGCATTCCGCCCGTATTTCTCGGACTCTAGCAGATCTTTCGGAACGGAATCGTCTGTCCGATAGAGTCGATGGAGCGCCAGCTGACACGAGACGGAACCAGCCTCAGCGCCCCGCCGGAAATATTCCACCGCAAGAACGAGATCCTTTGGTAGACCCGTACCATTCATCGAAAGTTGTCCCAGTAAAAAGTGCGCTTCCCCGGAACCCGGTAGTTGCCGAGCCTTTTTCAAGAGCTCGACTGCTGCCTCGAGGTCTTTCGCCTGACTGAACTGGCCGTCCAACAAGATCGAGGCGAGCGCCTCCATGGCCTTCACCGAACCTCCCTCCACCGCAGAGCGGAGAAAGGTCATGCCCTCGGCTCGTAGCGACTCATTTCCCACACGCAGAATTGTAAGGCCCAAAATCCGTGCGGCATCTACTGGAGTGGCATCCGCAACTTCCTTTCGAAAAGCGTCTTCCACTGCCACCGAGTCTCCTGCGAAGAGCCGGTCTGCCAGCGCCTTCGCTGCCGCCTCATCGCCCCCGTTCGTCTTCATGGCGAGCGAGGTGACAAGACTGATCGCTTCCTCTTTTGCATTTCCAGAGGAAACAGGGGTCTCTGCCGACGTCTCCGCTGCTGCCTTGAGAGGACGTCCCAAAGCGATCCCCTTCGGAAGATTTGCCGGGGCATCCTGCGCCTTGATTACGCCACCTTGAGCAGCGATTCCAATCAGGACGAAGGTGATTGCCCGGGAAAAAGATCGAAAAGAGATTCTACTCATGTGGGATCTGCGTCTTTTTGCCCTTTCAAGCGACTAGTCAGCATGGTTCGCCGAATCGGTCCGAGGAGGTCCCAGCGGATTCGGGATTCCAGCGCGGCGGCTTCCCCACCGGCTCCGGACCGATACAGGGCAATGATGTAGGCGACGAGAGCCGAGGGTTCCGCGTCTCCCCAGTTGATGTCGCCGCTGCGGAGAACTTCGATCGCCTCGCTATTTCGACCTTCCTCCTGTAGCCAAAAGGCGTGAGTGGCCCGGAATCGCTGCGCCGAAGGAAACCGTTTGATGAGATCTCCGGTGCGGTTCACGGCGATTTCTCCGTCGACGAGTTCTGGTTGATTCAGCTCCAGAAACGCTACCTCTTCCGAGGCAAACCCATCACCAGGGCGACTCCGCAGGAGCCCCCTCCAGAAGGCCAGCCAATTCTCTGTCCGCTCCGTAAAGTATCCCTCAAGATATTCCAAGTGCTCACTCGGAGGAAGTCGATTCGAGGGAAAGGAGACAATCACATCGACGATCTCCGCCGCTGCTTTTTGTTCCCCAAACCTTTCCGCAATGCGCAATACGGAAAGGCAATCTCCATACAATTGTAGGGACGCAGCGCGCTCGATCACTTTTCGCCAGTGAGAGAGAGCCTCACTGTCGCGGCCCGCCCTCCGAGAAAAGACTGCTTCAAGACTGAATGCGACGCTCTCGGGGAATCCGACCGGGGCCTTTTTCAGCCAACTCTTCGCTTCCTCAAATTTCCCGGCTTCCAGCAACACTTGGAGTCGGGAACTAAAAACCGCATTGTCCCTGAGAAAAGGAGCCTCCGGCAAACGGAGGAGATCCTCCCCATGGCCAGTCTCCAGATACCATCGCACGATCCACGAGACCGCTTCGGGATCATCGAGGAGGCCACCGGTTATTGCGGCCATCGCAGCGGATTGCTCTGCTGCCGGGAGTCGTTCCACGAGAATCCGCCGTGCGAGCACCCGGTCCATTGCCGTGGCGGACTTCCGCCCCGCTACCCAGACCTCTGGTTCAAAATCAGGACCGGGATCCCGCTCCCCCACCGGCAAATGCAGGAGCAACCGCCAAGCACTCAAGGCGATTTCATCGTTCTCATCCTTTAATAACTCACGGATTCGCCCCGAAGCTTCTCGTAGTGCCACTTGATTTCCATTCAACCGCGGCAGGATCGTGGCAAGCAGCAACGATACCTCTGCCCCTACGGATTCCACTTTTTCCAATCCTCGTGCTTCTTCGATCGCATCGAGAAGACGCCCCTGCATCCCGAGCTTTCTCGCATAAAGCAGCCGAACATTTGGATCTAGCTTCGTTTTCTCCTCCAGATTCGGATACAGTTGATCGAAAAAATTCGTATCTCCCGCCTCCAGGACCCACTTCAAGATGTCAGTCTTGTCCTCAGGCAAACTTTCCTCGTGAAAAAAGACAAGCAAGGTGATGGGTGACAAGTCCTGTAACCGCACCTTTCGCCCATGCGTCATGAGACGACGGAGCGTTTCGAGATCTTTCGGCCCCAACTGCCAGGCTGCGGTTGCAAACTGAACCGCATCGCGGTCGCTCCCCGTTTCGAGGGCTTTCTCCGCCTTGCCCACAAGGGAAGAAGAGCGCCATTCCGTGATCTCAGAAAGGATGCGATGACGCGCGAACCAGAGCCCACCAAGAACAAGGCTCAGGACTACGGCGAACGCGATCAGCTTTCTGGTAAATTTTCGAACTTTCCTCATTCAACTCAAATATCCCGCACGAAGGGGGCACCAAATTAAAATAGAATACGGTAAAATCCCTATTTTTAACCTAAATTCAGAAAAGTATCCCCTCTGATCCTGTCGGGGAAACCCTGTTAGGTGCATAACCATAGAGGGTTTAGTAGGGTGACTGGAGTGATAGGAGGACGCGAACCCAGGAGCCCGTCGGCGTTATCCCGCCACGATCTTTCGACGCCGACGCAAGCGACGGACAAAAAACCCACCCAGTGCCACACCCAGGAATCCGAGGGTCCCCGGCTCCGGAACGGCCGTCAAAGTGATCGCTCCTCCATCATTGTAATTGAAGAGATATTCCCCGCTCCCCCCTAAAGTGTAAACCGTATTGTCCGCATAGGAGGAAAAGGCACCACTCAGGCTCCCGTAGGTCGCAATGGTGTATTTTGTCCCGACAGTGTAGGTTCCGCTAAACCGAAACGTCGGATCCATCGCCCCGATCGTGAGTGCACCCCCGACGTTCACGGTGTCTGACATGTCGATGCCTCCCTGCACAATGTCGATCAGCCAGGTGCTCCCGGCAGCCAGGGTGAGATCGGTGGTCGCCCCGGTAAAGTGGATCACTCCGACCCCCAAGGGAGCCGCGCCAGCATCGAGAGTTCCCTGGATCGTGGTGTCTCCGCCAATCTGACCATTGTCGCTTGCCAGGGTAGCCCCGACGGCGACGGTGACTGCCCCGGTTGCCGTCGATTGGTCGCCATTGATGTAAAGAGCCCCTGTGTTGACATCGGTGGTACCCGTGTAGGAATTTGTCCCGGTCAGAATCGTGGTGCCTGTCCCATTCTGCTCAAAGGCTCCACTGCCGCTGATTGTGTTCGAAAGCGTGTAACTGTTGTCTCGGTTCACTGCGAGGG
>JAGPCC010000110.1:13108-14865 GCA_018058245.1 Verrucomicrobiales bacterium | reverse complement strand
CTCGCATCCACTTCGCTCGTGGAATACGTCACCGAGTCCGGATGACGACCATCCCGGTAGACGCCGTCCTCCCGGAAGGTTGCGATTTCAAAATGAATCCCACGGTGCCGCACGAGGATCACCCCGAAGTGTTCACCGATCCGGTCGCCTTTGGGATACAGTTTCAGAATCTCGTCGGGCCGGGCGCTCGTGGCGATGTCAAAGTCCTTCGGTTCCACCCCGCGCAACCGGTCCCGGACACAACCGCCTGCGTAATAAGCTTCGTACCCGGTTGTCTGCAGTGTTTTGACTATGGTGAGGGCTGCGTTTTCCATGGAGCAAGTTACGGCATTCGTATCCCGAGGTCTGCTGCGGTGACGTTTCGGATTCCGCCACGGGCCTTCATATCATCAAAGTGCCACCACTCCGACTCGATCACCCGGAATCCCGCCTCGCGCATGAGAGTCTGTAGCAGGATCACCCGTTTCGCGATTTCTGGGTTTCCCCCGGTGTAGTTCGAAGCTGCGCGGGAGGAGAACTCATCGAATTTCGATGGCATCTCGACCGGTTTTCCGTCCAGCGTCACGAGAGTGAGATCTACCGAGATCCCGTAGCAATGCCACGAGAGCCCTTTGCTAGGGGGAACCACATAATTGGGATCCTGCACCGCATCCCACAAGGCCTGATGTGCCTCCGGCGGACGCCACGCGTCCCAAATTTTCAGCGAGTACCCGTCTGCCCGCAGTTTCCGATTCACTTTATCCAGTTTTTCCGCCGTTGAGGCGTGAACGAGGCAGGGCATATCCGTCCGATAGAGCGGGCGTCTTGCTGCCGAGGTGACCTTGTATCGCAGATCGATGAACACTCCCGGAACAGCTCGTTCCACCGAAACGAGATTGTACTGCTTTGCCTTTCGATAAATCGCAGCATGGGGATCACGGCCCTCCCGGCCAAAGAAACCCGTTTGCGCCCCCACAAAAGTACTCAGGCAGAGCAACATCGTTATAAGCAGTACAAACTTCCCAAAAACACACTTCATATTCGTGCCCCAACCTAGAGAGATTCGCCCGTTCCGCAATCGCAAGAGGCGTCGAGTCGAACGATTCTGCGTATCTGTGGTGTTGAAATCGCAAGCCCCCCCCCCTAGGCGTCTTTCGGGCTGATCCGGCCCCACTGCGGAATCCTGTGAACAATGAAAGGAGCGCTTTTTGAGGCGGCGACGCTCTTGGAATGCCGCCGTCCAGGTTCACCGTTCAAACCAGAATCTCAAAGGATGCTGATGAATTCGTCGAGTGTTTTTACCCGCAGCGATGCCTGATGAAGGCCTCGAAGTCGCTCCTCCTCATAGACCTGCCTGACCTTCTCCGAAATTTGTCTGGGTGTGGCACCAAAGCGAATCGAAAGCGTTTCTAGAATCGCTTCTTGAAGACCTTCCTGGCGGCCTTCCTGGCGGCCTCTATCAATGCCTTTTTGAGTGAGTTGTTGGGCCAAGGTCATTGCGGACTCTTTGAGATTCGACTGTGAAACCATCCTCAACCTACTCTCGAAGCCCTCGCTGTCAATTTCCGCATTGAGGAGATAGCGGATCACCATTTCAAAAATCCCCTCCGGAATCTGGCTCATCAGGGATTCGTCCCAGACCGCATCGTCGAGCAATTGGTTGCACCGTTCTGCTTTCATCACTCGCATCAGTAAGATGCCCGCCGGAGTTCCTCGGATCGCCTCGTAAGGCATCTCGGAAAGTTGCACAAGTTGGAAACGAAAATCAGGTAAGAAAG
>JAGPCC010000110.1:0-13008 GCA_018058245.1 Verrucomicrobiales bacterium | reverse complement strand
GTTTCCGTGAGAGGATCCTGCATGAACCCGGCGGTGAAGGCGGTTGGTAGCATGAGGGTCTGGTCATCTCCCGAGGTCTGGAGACTGCGGGCGAGTCGCACCACTTCGGCGGGCAGCACAGCGATCCCGTCGAGGAATCCGTTGTTGGCGAAGATCTGGTAGAATCGGGCGAGAGCCCGAGCCGAGGCGATCCCGCCGAGGGCGGGGAGACCAGCTTGGAGAAATTCCAGTTTGTTGATATCGCTCAGTGCACGCATGCCGCCGGGCGAGGAAAATGCTGCGAGGGGAAGGGAGTCTGCCTGCGCGAGGGACCGGTAAAAGGGAATCTCCAGTTCCGACGGGCGGAGTTGCTTCGGCGGCACCATCACCGCAATCCGATCGAGAAGACGGACCGGGAAATTTCCGATCCAAATGTCGAGGTGAAGGGGAATCGCGACACGGTTGTTCCAAAACTCTCCGAGGCTGCTGCCGCCGGTGAGTCGGCGGACGACTTCATCAAGCAAAAATCCTAGCGTCCGTGGATGATACCCGTGCCCGCGTCCGGGAGTCCAGAAAGGCTCCTGTTCCTCAAGAGCGCGGATGACACTTGTGTAGCTCAGAATCGAGGGGCGGTTGTCGGGAGAGAGTGCGGCCAGTCCTGATTGGTGAGAAAGAAGCTGCGCAAAGGTGAGGCCGGTCCCGCGAGCGGCCCGTAGTTCCGGCCAGACGGACGAGACTTCGCTGTGGACGGCGACACCAGCGGAATCGAGGGCGAGAAGGAATGCGATCGCCGCCGGGCCTTTTGTCGCAGACCAAACGGGCGCGAGAGTGTCTTGTCCCCATGCTTCTTCCCGGTCCGGTCTCGCCCATCCGCGGTGAAGGGAACAGATTTCGACTCCGTGTTGCCATACCGAAAGAGAAGCCCCCAGTTCGCCTCGTTCTTCGAAATTGCGGCGAAAAATCGCGTCGAGTGTTTCCCTCATACCCTCTTGAGTCGCTGACCTGATAGGGTTAGATATCGTCGTGAATCAAGATCAGATCAGGATCGGTGATCGCTTTGGTACGATAGCTTTTGTCGAGTTCGACAGACTGCCTCAGCCACGTGAGAGCGGTCTGTGTCTTGCCTTGCGCGGCTTCGTAGCAGGCGAGATTGTAAAAATAGACGGGTTCGTCGAGCAGTGTTTCCGGGCCGGACTGGAGATGATCGATCGCTTCCTGAGTCTTGCCTTTTGCGTGAAAGCAGTAGGCACCCTGAATGAATCCGGCGTGATTCCCGGGGTGATTCTGACAAAGAGCCTTGCTCAGGGCGAGGGCACCGTCAAGATCACCCTGATCGAGCCGAATGATGATCCGCATTTCACTCGCTTCAGGACTGTCGCGTTTGTCCGGCGGGAGATGATCGAGTTCACGCAAGGCTTCCTCGAACATTTCGAGGTCGATGTAGCCGCGGGTTTTGTCGAGCCAGTAGGGTTCGTCCATAGAAGTCGTAAATGAGGCCGCGATCTGCCGGCTTGTCAATTGCCCGGAGTCCCAGATTTCCATTGCTGAATCTGCCGGAGGAGATCAGACTCGAGATTCTCGTTTTTCGGTTTCATTCCATAACGGACGCTGTAGTGATAGTCGACCGCGACACGGACAAAATCGGGCACTCCTCCGCCGTTGTTTAGTCGTTGCAGGACTTCCCGCCATGTATGACCGGGTAGTTTGGCGATTCCAGAACTCGTTACGAGTTTTTCCAGTTCCTGCAAAAAATCAGGAATGCTTGAAACCGGGGAAAATCGATTCGTGGCCAACTCTGGTTTTCGATCCAGACCTTGTCTACGGGTCATTTGAAACCAGATTACGCCGAGGAGGGAAAGGCCAACTCCCGTGAAGAGGAGGAAATGTCGGGAGAGGAAGGCGATCCATTCGGCGAAAATCTCGCTGAACCGACCTCTCGACCGGAAGGCACCGGGAGCAAATTCCGAAAAGTCTTTGTAGTTCAGTTCATCGACGAAGGGGAGGGAACCGATCGCCGGGGTTCCGGGCGCGGCACCGGGAACGTGCGGGGTGGTATCAAAGATCACCCATTGGTTGTCGGGTGGCGTCAGGATCTCGGCCCAGGCGTGGAAATCGCTGTCACGAAACGAAATGAGTTTCTGGATCGGGTCGGCCGAACCGCCCGCGTATCCATAAGCCACCCGTGAGGGCACACCGAGCGTCCGCAGCATCATGACGGTGGCCGAAGCATAGTGCTCACAATGACCCTGCCCGGTCCCAAAGAGGAAGTCCTCAATCGGACTGGAATCGTCGGGGGTACTGAAGTGGAGGGAATATCTGGCCTGTTGGGCGAGAAAATCTTGAATTGCCCGGAGAGGATCGTGTCGATCAAACTGAGCGGTGAGAGAGCGCAACCTACCGACGAGCGGAGAAGGGGGCAGGTTCAGATAGATTTCGGGGATTTCTTGTCCTCGTAGTGTTTGAATGTCCGGGAGGTGATCGGCAGCGGGGAAAACAGAAAGAGACGTCGTGGCGGTGTAGCGGAGATTCTGGATTTCCTGGGCAGGAGAGAGTTGAAACCAGTCATCCGCGAACTCGTAGACCGCGCTGCCGAAGAAGATCTCCGTATCGCTCAGCAGAGGAAGATGGCCGACGGCGGCCCTCGGGATGTAGAGGGAGTAAACCTCGTTGTTTGTTCCTGCGGGGTGCTGCAGGGAGATGGAATTATCCTCGTTGCCGTCGTCGATATCGTAGAGCCATCGACCACTGCGGATTGGCGAGAGGATTTCGTCACTTTCAAAAACCGCGAGAGTCGAAGTTCGCAGGTAGAGCGGTGAATTTCTCCACGAATGAAACAAGCGGGAAGAATATGCCCGGATGCTCACCTGAATCTGGTGGGTAAAGGCCACATCTGAATTGCGCGGCAGCTGGTGAGCGGCGCCGTCGAGTGGCCCATTCCCGCTGGAGGTGCGCGAAGACGGGGTGTCAGAAAGTTCCGTGGAATCCGTATCCTGTTTGTCGAGCCAGTTACTCGCTCGTGCCGCGAGGATTCCGGTGGAAAGGATTGTTCCCGTAATGAGCATTGTAGCGGGAAGGGTGGCGAAGAGGATTCGTTTTTCCACCGCCCATCGAGGAAGCAGAGCGGCGGTGGAAAATGTCGCAAGTGGGAACGAGGCGAGGGGAAAAACGATCCACGGGCCGAAGTCGTACAGTACCGTCGAAGCGGAAGCGTAGAGCAGGAGAAAACCGGCGACGATCCCTGTCAGATCACGTCCCGCCGATCCGTGGTCTCTGGGGTGGCCGGACTGGTGGACGAGCGAATCCGACGAAACCCACCAGAGCGCTCCCATGGCCAGATGAAAGACGAGAGGTAATTCCGCGCGTAGGGCCAGAGCATCACCCGTCTGGAACAACTGGATTTCCCATGCGGTCAATCCTCCCGCAAAGAGCACGGGCAAAATGCACCGGACTTGCCTTTGGGGATCCTGCTGAAATCGGCGCGTGGAGAGATGCGTGAGTGAGGACAGTGCAAAAAGGCCCAAACTGAAAACCATCGGAACCGGTGAACCCGAGATCATCCATCCGACCAGAGCGGCGACAAAAGGCGCGGCGAATAAGGTAGGATACGATTTCATCCGGCAGAGATCGGTTTGGTTTTCAGGATCGGGCGAGCGGCTTTCGTCAGAGAGGTCGGGTCGATGCAGACGGATTTTGGGAAGACTGTGCGCACGGTGTCTTCCCATTCCCGTCTCGGGCCGTCACTGAGAATGAATACCTCGTCGCAATCGACAAAGCGGGGAGCAGCCTCCAGAATCGGGGCGAAGGACGCGATTGGGATTCGGCGGAAGAGTGCGAGGTGGTCCAGTTCCCGGTGGATTTCGGTCCGATGGTCGAGGCGGCTGACCGGATTCGGGAAATGACAAAAGGTCAGAGCGATCTCCTCCCGAAGGAATCGTGTGAGGAGTCCGGTCGCGATTCTGAGGATCATTTCAAATTCCTCCGGTTTCAGGATCTGACCCGGAATCGTGTAGGAGTGGATGAGGATGCCATACCGTTGCGGCCCCGGATGGGGAGGTTCGAGTTCGGCGACCTGCATTCGCCCCGAACGCAGACTTGCTGGCCACTGGATACTGCGCACCGGATCCCCGGAGCGGAATTCGCGAAGGTAGCGGAAGTCGGCTGAGGCCTCCGCAGGATCGAGCGTGGCGGTGGCGCGACTTTGCGTGAGGTCGTTCAGGTGCGATTGCAGTCGTGTCGGGAGAAAGGGAGACGGGCGAACGAGAACGGGGTGCATCTCTCGAAAATCACCTTTCGTTTCCGCTTCGAACAAGCCCAGTGGCCAGGTGGAGTGCAGCATCCACGGTTTTGGGACAAGCCATCCCCGTCGCATCACTTTGCCGGGGTAGGGGAGCGATGTTGGTTTTGTCGCAGTCAAAATGACCGCTTTTGTGTGGCGACCGGAAAAGAGCGGATCCTTGAAGGTGCCACAAAGGCGATCGGAGGGGCATCGGGCATGTTCGATAGTCGTGCTGACCGCAAAGCTCTCGCCAGCCGTGACACGACGGGGAAGAGAGCGGCGGACGGTGATCCCGGTAAATTGTCGGGCCGCGAGTCGCTGGCTCAGGAAGAGGAGGAGACCACCGAGGAGTCCGATCGCGAGAAGTGGGCCGGAGAAGTGGAACAAACCGACACCGAGAGCCATGCTGGCGAAAAGGATTGCGACAAGTCCGGGGGGGCGGAGTCGCAGTACTGTCGGAGAGGTGTCCATGAGGAGACGAAGTCTACTCCACCGGGACCGTCTCTAGCAACTCCTCGAGAAGTAATCGCACCGCAGCGCGGCGACCAGACGAACTCTCGGACTCGAAGTCACTTTCCCCCCGGTCGATCCGATGCAAAACCGCCGGAATGAAGGCCCGTTTCACATCGTCGGGATAGACCGCCTCGTGACCTTCCAGAAAAGCGACCGAGCGAGCGGCCTGCATCAGAGCGAGAGCTCCGCGATTGCTGATCGTGCTGTCGAGTTCGCTATGGTTTCGGATCGCGTCGCAGAGTCGGATGACGTAGTGAAAAACCGCGTCCGACGCCGGGATCATGCTCACCTGCGCCTGCCATGCGGTGATCGCCTCGAGACTGAGGGAGTGCCCACGTTCCGCTTCGCCCGGCGGGTGTTTTGTGGCATGATATTTCAAAATCCCGCTTCGTGTAGCGCTGTCAGGCAGCGTCATTTCGATGGAAATGAGAAAGCGGTCCAGCTGCGGAGCTGGTAGCGGAAAAGTTCCTGCTCGGTGACGATTGTTTCTCGTTGCGATGACCTGAAATACCGTCGGCAACGGTCTCGTCTGACCATCCACGGTGACCTGGCTTTCGTTCATGCACTCCAGCAGCGCACTTTGGATGCGCGGACTGGTGCGATTGATTTCATCTGCGAGGAGCAGATTCGTGAAAACGGGACCTTCGATGAATTCAAATTCATTCCGATCCTGGCGATAGATCGAATATCCCACGAGATCGGCCGGGAGTAGATCGGGAGTGAATTGAACTCGTTTGAACGTTCCGGAAATCGATTGTGCGAGCGTTTTTGCGAGAGTCGTTTTCCCCACTCCGGGTGGCCCTTCGATGAGAACGTGCCCCCCGGCGAGCAGTGCTGCGATGATCTCGTAGGTGGCGCGCTCCGCCCCGAGGACCGAGCCGTTCAGATGATCGTGGAGAGCTTGGAGCGACGGGTCCACGATTACATTCTTTCGGTGGTCCGGATTCCGAGAAGACCAAGGCCGCAGCGTAGGACACGGCCGGTTAGTTCGCAGATCGCGAGACGAGTATTCCGCACATCTCCCTCCTCGCGGAGGACCGGGCAGGCTTCCCAGAATTTGTGGTAAGTCGTCGCGACTTCGTAGAGGTAGGCGGCAAGTGCATTGGGCCGGAAATCGACGAGCACCATGGGCACGATTTCAGCAAACTGCGCCAGTTTCAGGAGGAGGTCCTTCTCCGCCTCCTCGGTCAGGACGATAGTGCCGTCCTTTACAAAAGGGGTTCCGAGCTTGCGGAAAATCGCCCTCGTCCGCACGTAGGCGTTGAGGAGATACGGAGCGGTGTTTCCCTTGAGGCTGAGCATCGTGTCCCAGTCGAAGATGTAATCCGTCATCCGGAACTGGCTCAGTTCGGCGTATTTCACCGACCCGATCCCGATCACCTCTGCGATTTCGTTCTTTTCCGTTTCTGGCAGTTCCGGATTCTTCTCTTCAATGATCAGTTTGGCCCGGTCCACTGCTTCGGCGAGCACGTCAGCGAGTTGCACCGTTTCACCCGAGCGGGTTCGCAGCATCTTGCGATCTTTTCCGAGGATACTCCCGAAGGCTATGAATTGCAGGTCCGCCGTTTGTCCGCGCTTTGCGGAAATAGAGAAAATTTGGTCAAAATGCAGTTGCTGCGGAGCGCCCACGACATACCAGATCGCATCGGCCCCGAGCGCAGAAATCCGGTAGTCTATCGTCGCGAGATCAGTCGTGGCATATAAAAAGCCCCCGTCGGACTTCCGGATCAAAGCGGGTTTGTCGGCGAGTTTTTCGTCGTCCCGGAAAAAGACGCAGATCGCTCCCTCTGATTCTTCGGCGATGCCGTTTGCGATCAGGTCATCGACGAGGGGGGCGAGTTGGTCGTTGTAGTAGCTCTCGCCGAGCCAGTAGTCGAAGGAGACATTCAGCCGGTCGTAGATTTTCTGTAGTCCTAGTTTGGAAAGCTCGATGCAACGTTCCCAGATCGCGAGGTTTTCTGCATCACCGTTTTGCAACGAGACGAGCTCAGCTTTGCAGACATCGCGCAGGGATTCATCCTCCTTTGTGAGAGCGTTGACCTCGCGATACACGCGGAGCAGTTCCGGAATGGGGTCCGTCTCCAGAGCTACCTCATCGAGGAGATTTTTCCAACCCCAGAGGATCATGCCGAACTGCGTTCCCCAGTCGCCGATGTGATTGTCGGCAATGACGCGATGCCCGAGGAATCGCGCGATGCGAGTGAGACTGTCACCGATGATGGTGCTGCGGATGTGCCCGACGTGCATGGGTTTTGCCACGTTCGGCGCGGAAAAATCACTTACGATGGTCTTCGGTTGATCGCTGAGAGCAACGCCGAGCCGTTCCTCGTCCGAGAGGAGATCATCCAGTCGCTCCGTCAGTGCCGCAGTCGTGAGGCGGAAGTTCACGAATCCCGGTCCGGCGATTTCCGGTTTTTCACAGAGACCGCCACCGTCGAACGCTTCTGTGATCGCCGTAGCGACCTCTCGCGGATTCCGGCGGAGTTCCTTTGCGAGAATCATCGCCGCATTCGATTGGTAGTCGCCGAACTGCCGGTTTTGTGATTGATCGACTTTGGCGATGAACCCTTCCGGCAAGTCCCCGGCAAAAGGAGTACGAAGTAGCGCGTCGTTGAGGAGGGTCGTGATCTGCGCGGAGAAAGTAGGGGCCATGAAAAAGTAGAAACTAGGATGAAGGCAGTGGAAACACAGCAGTTACACCGTCGCCGATTTTTGCGAAAGGACTTCGAGGATCTCGGACTCGTTGATCGCATCGGCGAGACGACTGCGTGTTTCCGCACTATTGAGGATCTTCGCGATTGCTGCGAGAGTTTTCAAATGGAGGGAATGCTGTGATTCCGGGACGATAAAAAGGACCACAAAGTGTACCAGGGCCCGATCCAGAGAGCAGAACTCGATCCCGGCGCGGGAGCGACCAAAGATCGCGACGACGGAGTCGATCCCCGCGAGAAAACAGTGAGGGATCGCGATGCCGCCTCCGATACCGGTGCTGCGTTTCTCCTCTCGGCCTTTGAGCGCTTCGAGGGCCTCATTCTCTTTCTCTGCAGGGAGAGCCCCTACCGAGACGAGATGGGTGACGAGTTCTACGATGGCCGGGAGATGCTCGTCGGACTGCATTTCTGCAATCACGCACTCGGAAGTCAGGAGATCTGCGAGAGTCATGAAAAAGGGAGAGAAGGGGATTCGAACGGGACCGCGAGCATAAGCACGGCTGGCGGGGGATCAAGGCAGTTTTTCGGGGTTGACGCTTTACATTCTGCGGTTCGGCGCTCCATTGGAACCGGTTCATGCCCCAAATTGAATGAGCGCTCGAGTACTTTTTATCTGCACCGGAAACGTCTGCCGCAGCCCCATGGCTGAGGGATTTCTTCGCGAAATGGCGAAAGCGAACAACTCGGACATCGAAGTCGGTTCCGCCGGACTCGGGGCGATGGACGATATGACTCCGAGTCGGAATTCCATCATCGCGATGCGAGAGGAGGGGATCGACATCTCCCGTCAACTGAGTCGCCAGCTCACCCCGGAAATGGTGGAGGAGTACACCCATATTTTTGGACTTGGGTCCAGTCATGTGGATACCATTCGCAGCTACTTTCCCGAAGCGCAGGAAAAGACCTTTGTGCTGCGCGAATTCATCGCCGAGGCAGGATTCGACCAGGAAGTGGCGGATCCCATCGGTGGCGATCTCGACGAATATCGCGTCGCTCGGAACCTGATCAAAGAGGCGATGCCCTCCATCCTGCGGTTCGTCTGCACGGGAGATCCAGCGGAAGCAGGCAAGTAACCTTTCCGGTAAAATCGGACAACGGGAAGGTTCCGATGATCTTATTTTGACAATCGCTCTCTCCCGATCTAGGAAACGGAGCGTAGTTCCCCTGTGAACGCATCATTCCTTTACCTACAGAAAACATGGAGAAACCCACTCTCATCATCGGCACCGATCACGGTGGTTTTGAACTGAAAGAAGCCGTCGTCCGCCATCTCAAGGGCTGCGGTTATGATGTCGAAGACGTGGGATGTTTCTCCAAAGACCCCGTCGACTATCCCGATTACGCCACCGTCGTGGCCAGTGCGGTTGCGACTGGGAGAAAGAATCTCGGGATCCTTTGCTGCACCACCGGAATTGGGATGTCCGTGGCCGCCAACCGCTTTTCCGGGATTCAGGCGGCAGTAGTTACCAATGTCGAGCTCGCTGCAAAAACGCGGGTCCACAACAATACCAACGTTCTCTGCCTTGCCGGGGACTTCACCACCGCAGAGGAAGGGGCCGCGATTGTGGACGCGTGGCTCGGGGCGGAATTCGACGCAGGCGGCCGTCATGAACGCCGCGTCAACAAGATGAACTCCTGTAGTGTGCCGGTGAGCGCCCCGAATGTCGCCGTGACCGATCCAGCGATCTTCCACGTCATCGAAGAGGAAGCCGCTCGTCAGAGCGGGAATATCGAACTCATTGCATCCGAGAACTTCGCCTCCAAAGCAGTCCAGCAGGCGCAGGGCAGCTGTCTCACCAACAAATACGCCGAGGGATATCCCGGTCGTCGTTGGTATGGCGGATGCGAAAACGTCGACAAAGTCGAAACCCTCGCGATCGAGCGGGCGAAAGAACTTTTTGCCGCCAAATTTGCGAACGTACAGCCCCACAGCGGTTCTCAGGCCAACGCCGCCGTCTACTTCAGCGTGCTCGAGCCGGGTGATAAGATCCTGACGATGGACCTTTCCCACGGAGGGCACCTCACACACGGGCATTTTGCGAACTTTTCCGGAAAACTCTACGAAGTGAAACACTACGGAGTATCCGAAGAGACCGAGACGATCGACTACGACAAGCTCGCCATCATCGCAAAAGAATATCAGCCGAAAATGATCACCGCTGGTGCCTCCGCCTACTCGCAGGTCATCGACTTTCCGAGGATGCGGGAAATCGCTGACTCTGTCGGCGCTTATCTCTTTGTCGACATGGCCCACATCGCCGGCCTCGTTGCCGCCGGCGTCCACCCGTCGCCGCTGGAGCACGCTCACTTCGTGACCACGACCACTCACAAGAGCCTTCGCGGGCCGCGGGGAGGTCTCATTCTCACCAACGACGAGGATCTCGCCAAAAAGATCGACTCCATGGTCTTCCCCGGCATCCAGGGCGGGCCGCTCATGCACGTCATCGCCGCCAAGGCCGTCTGCTTTCACGAAGCCCTCCAGCCCGGATTCAAAGGATACCAGGAACAAGTCGTCAAAAACGCCTCAACCCTGGCCAATCATCTCGGCGGGCTCGGATATCGCATCATTTCCGGCGGAACCCACAACCACCTCTTTATGGTCGACCTGCGTCCCCAGGGACTCAATGGCAAGCTCGTCCAAGAGACCCTCGACAAGGCAGGGATCACCGTGAACAAAAATTCCATTCCCTTCGACACCGAAAGTCCCTTCAAAGGGGGAGGAATTCGTATCGGAACTCCCGCCGTCACCACCCGGGGCATGAAAGAGGCCGATATGGTGACCGTCGGAGATCTCATCCATGCCGCGATTGAAAGCCGCAGTGACGCCGCAAAATTGGAGTCCATCCGTCTCCAAGTGCTCGCGCTGAACGAGCGCTTCCCGCTTCCCTGATATCCAGGGCGAGTGAACCGAGCAAACCGAGTATCGTCGCAGGCCTGACCAAGTTGGGTCTGCGATTTCCCGATCTCTCGTGGACAGAGTCCTTGCTCTTTGACTTCCGCTTCAGGAAGACGGGAAACCGCGCCCGATCGAGACTCGATCAACCAATCACCGAAAGCGCCGCGAGCGCCTCACGGGAAAGCATGGTGGCGCACGAGCAGCTTGCGAAAGGCGACCGGGCCGTGGTCTCCCTGAACGATGATCGGTCCGCGCGGAGTTTCGGGACTCTCACTGGCACCCCGCGTGGGGCCAGTCACTTCGACGTTTTCGTGAATCACGACACCGTTGAGCTCGACCCGAACAAAGCGTGCATTCTCCGTCTTTTTACCGGCCGCATCAAAGCGTGGCGCCCGAAAATGAATCAAAAATTTCTGCCAGGTTCCTGGAGCCGAGGCCCCATTGGTAGACGGGGCGGTGCCCTCATACCCTTCCTGCCCCTTCGGTTTACTCGTGTCCCATCTCTCATAGACTCCACCGCCATCGTGACAAGTGAGTTCCCCGTCGGACTTGCCGTAGCTATCGAGAATCTGGAGTTCGTAGCGACCCATCAGATAGATGCCCGAATTGGAACCCTTCGGGATCATGAACTCCACCTCGATCTCACAATCTCCGTGGTCGCCTTTCGAGGTCATATTAATTCCTTTTCCCGCAGCCCCGTTGTAGAGGACCCCGCTACCAGGCTTGATCGCCTTCCACTTGTTTTCCTGGCTGCTGCCTTCCACCGATTCCGCCATCGCCCATTCGCCGACATCTGTCCAGGCGTCGAGAGAGAGGAGGTTCATCGGTTCCGCCGGGCTTTCGGCTCGCAGGGGAAGGACAGAGAGAGCGATCAGGAGGAAGGGGGAAAGGAGAGGCTTCATGGTGCGAAGAGATTTCATCATTCTTCTCGAATCCTGTCAATGAAGGAGCAGGCGCGATTCCGCTATCCGGAATCTGAGCCCAGAGGCCGCCGGGAAACGTTCTGCGGGGGGAACCAGGTAGGAAGGATGGGGCAGGGGCAGGAATGAAATGATGGGTGACGCCACGCAGGCTAAGCCGCTTTGCGGCGAGGTGATTTGGTTTTCGTCAGTGTGATCGGTCACGAGGACTGGAAAGTCTTTTCCCAGATCAAAACCAAGGACCACGACGAGTTGCCTCTGGTTCTCACCCGCCCTGCATCTCACGCATCATAGCGAGCAGAACACCTTGCAACTCGTCGAGGCGCTCTCCCGCGACCTGCCGCACTAAACGTCGATGGCCGATACGGTCATCGAAGTGCTCCGCCGGTTCCTGCTGCCAAGTCCCCAAGAAACGACTCGCCACGATTCAGCGCCCTTCGTGGCGAGGCCCTCCTGTTCCCGTATGATCCGTTCTCAGATCCATTCCAGAAAGACACTTCCCGGCGGCACGCCGCCGGGATCAGATCCCTTTGGGCCCGTCTCTCGGTGGGTTCCGGTTTTCCGGGTGGATGATCGTTTGCGGGGCCGTGATTGCAGTCGGACGATGAATTTCACGATGGATTTTCCGGCGGGCAAATGCAGTTGCGGTGAAACTTCACGATCAGTTCTAACAGAACCGAAAACACAGACCGCATAAGGACATTTTTGCTCAGCAGTCCGGGGTTATCGTGCCATGCACGATCCCTTCGGGTGTTCAACTACGGGTCGGGGCCGACCTTTCGGCAGTCCAAGGTCTCGTTCCTCGACTTGGCTACACCCTTTATTGTTAGCCTGGATTTGCATCTGTTTGAGTGGGATTGTAGAACGGGTCGACAGTCATGTCGTCATTCCAAATATACTCGGCCTGTCGCGCGACCTCTACGCTCATATCTCCGCCAAATATATGTTGTATAAGACTGAGTGTCATGTCCATGCCCGCAGAAACACCCGATGAAGTAAAAATGTTGCCGTCTTCGACCCAACGGGCTTCCCTGATCCAATTGACATTTGGTCCTTGGGTCGCAACCCAATCGAACGCCAGCTTGTTCGACGTCGCATTCTTTCCATCTAGAATGCCGGCCTTCGCAAGCAGAGCACTTCCTGTGCAAACGCTCGCAATGAACTGAGCATTCGCGGCATGAGTCCGTAACGCATCTAGGAAGAGAGCGTTCTGTATCAAGGCTCTAGTTCCGAGTCCTCCAGGAACGAGAAGTATATTGATGCGTGTAGCTTTATAGATCGACTCGTCTGCAAATCCTTGTGGCCCTTGATTGCTTTTCACGGCCCCCGTTTCTTCCGCAAGCATAGTGATGGAAACGCGGTCATGGAGTGTGCCGAGTAGTTCGAGAGGACCGTAGATATCGAGGAGTTCGAAATTCGGGAAAATTACAGCGCCAACTCTCATAGGCTCGATGGAAGAATTCATTATTTTAGGCTAACGTATAGGCATGGCACCCGATCCGGGGAGCGCCCCTGCAAATGCAGGGTAGAGTTTTGGGTCAGGAAAGTCAATCAACTCAGGACGGGATCGGGTTGTCCATCGCCGCCTTGTGTACGCCCATCATGGGCTGAAACCAAAAGGGGTTCAAGCATTCGTTGCCCGGTCGCCCTGTTTATAGAATGAACATTGAAAAATGAAAAGAACTACCAGAAGCCAACTGCGTGAGGGTGACC
>JAGPCC010000109.1 GCA_018058245.1 Verrucomicrobiales bacterium | reverse complement strand
GATCTCGAAGAGTTCGGCGATGAGCCCGGAGGCTTGCAGCTTGTTGAGCATTCTCACTCCGACGCCGAAGCGATCGAGGGAGATCTCTTCCACGGTGCCGCGGTCGAGAGCATTCTCGTTGACGAGCTTCAGGATCAGTTCCTTTTGTTTATCGGAACAGGACCAGCGGACCTCGTGGCCGTTGCTGCTTCCGTGGCCGGATCCATTCCCGTTGCCTTTGAGGCTGCCGTTGCCGCCGTTGAGACGGTGATGCCCGTTGCCGTTGGACTCTCCGTTGCTCCTTCCGTTGCCGGAGGGAAGAGAGAGGGTGTTCTTCAATCCGTATTCGTCATCGGGGACAAAGCCGGTCGCCTGGATTTCGCCATCGACCGCGTCCTGCAGGAGCCGGTAGAGATGGGCGACCTCATCCGGGACCTGGTTGAGGTCGGTCAGTTCGGTCTCGACCGAGACGCTGAACTGATGGGAACTGTAGCCGGGAAGGCCGAGTCGTTTGGCATAGTTGCCAGTGAGTTTGATTGCCATGGGGTTGGTTTCCTTTCTGGTTGTTGGGTATGGGGGTGAAATGAGGAAGGGCCAGCCCCGCGTCTCGGCGGTGACTGGCCCTCGTGGGGGTTTTGGGTGGGTGAAGGTTGGTGAAGGACTTCAGGGTTTCTTTGTCAGTCGGGTGAATTCCCGGCGAACACGCTCCTGTCGGTTGCTTTCGATCATCGCCGCCGAAACACCGCCGACGATGGCTCCGGCGGCCCCGGCGGCGACGACGAGGGGCCAACTCACGGCGGTAGTGGTGCCGAGGGTAATGAAGCCCAGCAGTTGCACCGGGGTGGAAGCCATCGCGAGCCCGGAAGTGATGGAGGCGGCGGCGGCGAGGAGACCGCCTTTGGCCGCGCCTTCAACCGCTTCCGCTGCGACCTTTTCTTCATCGGGGTCCATCAGAGCGTGAAGAGTTTTTGGAATTCTTCCTGAACGATGCGCCGGACCTGATCTTCGGTGGCGTCGGCATTCAGGTCCCGGTGAAGACCGAAAAGGCCGCCTGCGACGAGACCGGGAAGCCCCGCCGGGAATCCGGTGATCGCGTCGAGGATATGCCCTACGGCACATCCCGTTGCCGCATAAATGACGGTGCGGGGGTGGTTGAGGGCGAGTTCATCGAGGCGCTCGACGACCTTGCGGAGGAACCCGCCGCGGGCGGCGGGCCCGAGGTGTCGCGCCAATTCCAGGAGTTGGAGTTTGAGGGAGATGGGAATCATGGGAGTGGGAGTTGAATTTGAGGGGTTGGTTTGGAGTTTGGGGTATTGCGCCCGGACACAAAAAGGCCCGATCCCCACGCGGGTAATCGGGCCGTCTTTCAGTGCGGGGCGCCGTTGGATGCGGGTGGTGATCAGCCTGGCTGATCCTGTCTGGGTGGTGCGGCCAGTTCGGGCCAGTCCTGCGAGGCTCTCTGCCAACCCGGGGAATCACGAAGGGATTCCTGGAGGAGACAGTCCACGAGACGAGTCATCGGGATACGACGACGTTTTGCCTCATGGAAGAGCGCCGCGACGACGGGTCGCGAAATGACCGGCACGTAGTGACGTGGTGTTGCCATCAAGGTCTTATGACGCAGGATGGGGAGGAATTGCAGGGAGCTGGGTGTCGGAACGGAGGGGCTCAGTCCGCCGCGATATCAGGTCTTTCACACAAACCCAGAAGTGAACGTGCCCCCTACCCGCTCCGGCGGGATTCAGCTCTCTGCCCCCCCCTGCCCTCTCATCCGAACCTAGATTGGAGTTCCAGGAAGGGGAACGATCCGGAGGCGACGAGAAGCTTTAGTTAAGCCTCATTTTTTGGACGACGATCGCGGCTTTCGCCCGGTCTTCCGTGGTTGCTTCTTCTTCGGTGGTGGTGGCAAATTGAGAATGAGATCATTGAAATCACGGTCCCGCTTTCTAGCCTTCGCATACTCGAGGACACCCCCGCTGACAGCCCCAACCCCCGCGCCCACGGCAGCCCATGTCGCGATAGTTGCCGCGCTTACGGCCATCGCACCACCGACAAAGGGAACCCAGGCCGGAGCCGTTACGATCACCGCCGCACCAGTGGCGACGGATGCAGCCGAACCAACCAGTCCGCCCTTGGTCAAACCTTTCAGGACGCCCTTCGAAATGTCCACGCTCGTCTTATCGATTTTCATCCGGGCGTAGCCGTTCCGGCAAGAGCTTCGCGTATTGAATCCTCCACAATCCTTTTGATGCGCATTCTTTCATCGCGCTCCTTCTGGTCTTTTGAATATCCCACCCAGGCACCAAGCGCGGCACCAATCTCGACCCAGTCATCAGAAATGAAGCCGGTGAGCGGAACCATGTCGATGACGACACCGCATACCGCACCGAAGAGCGCGTAGGAGGCGGTATGGGAAGATGCGAGACCTTCGAGACGGGACCCGATCGCTCTCGAGAAGGCTTCACGCTTCTCGGGAGGGAACTTCTCTCTCAGATTCAGGATCAGATCTTTGGTTTCAGCGGGTATTTGTTTCATCGTTTTTTTCTTCACTCAACCGATCAATGCCGGGATCTCTGCTACGAACCGAGCCCTCCTTTCTTCTAACTTTAGTTAGAAGGCAGTTCAAGAGTTATTTCGCCACTGTTGTGGTCTCTTGGACGATCAAACGAGAATCAAAATCTGCGAAGAAACCTGCCGCCTTATCCGAGAACGGCGGGAAAACCTCGGCCTGTCCATGAATGAGGTGGCCAGACGCACCGGACTGGCCCAGCAAACCGTGTCCTTCGTGGAACGCGGGATGCGGATGCCGACGCTGGACACTCTCCTGCGCATTACCGGGGCGCTCGACTTGGACTTGTGGAAGGTGCTGCGGGATGCCGGGAAATAATGCCTCGATGGCAAGCCTTGGTGATGCGAACCAATCCGCCGGTCCGGGAGTTAATGCTCCTTCGGCAGCCCGGTGAAAGCTTGTCTCCTGGCGATTCGCCGCTACCTTTTCCACCGATGCCTTTCGTTCGCCGAACTCCCCGCCGACCCGGGCGACACATCATCACCCTTCGGGAGCTCGACCGAGCGAACCAGCAGGTCACTGCCGAGATGCAACACCTCGGTTTCTGGCACCCAAGGCTCGAAAACGTGACGGTTTGGCTCGTCTCCTCATCATTCAACTGCTACGGCTGGTTTCACTCCGAGGACGACATTTACATCCCCGCCGTCACCGGTGCCCAGCTCTCCGACCTGATATCCGGTTACCACACCCGGCTCACCGACGTGCTCAGGCACGAGTGGGCTCATGCCCTTGCCGATCGCCGCCCGCGACTCGTGCAGACGAAGCGCTTCAGCAGCGTCTTCGGCGGGGCCTACGACTCAACCGACCCTGTCCGGGAATACGATCCGGGCCATCATCTCACTCCCTACGCCTCCACCAGCCCTTGCGAGGACTTTGCGGAGACGTTTCACTTCTACCTCCGGCATAAGGGACGCCTTCCGCTCTGGCTACGCGGGAGACCGGTGATCGCCCGTAAGTGGGGCTTTATTGCTTCGGCTGCGCGTTTTTGACTCGCAATAGTCAACAGCCTCAAAATTACTCGGAAATCGAATAGGAACTAAAAACACTTTCCCTGACACTCCGTCAGGGATATAGCAAGACACCAACCTCTTCACAAAGTGAAATTCCTCCTCCTCCTCCTTCTCATCGGTCTAGGCTGCTTTGCAGCCTTGCAGCAAAAGAACCTAAACGCCGCTCAAGCTCGTATCACTGTTCTTCAGGACGAGCTCAAACAGGTCAAGTCCGGCCTGAATACAACGAGCGCAGACCTTGCCAGAGCCGCGATGGCCCTGGCTGAAGCTGAGGCATCCGAGTCCGCCGAGGCCTTCAAGGCGTCCCTTGATGCGGCACTCAAAGCGAAGCTCGCGGACTTGAAGCGGATCTATGACAGTCATCACACGCCGATTGAACAAAAACGTGCGGAACTCGATCGCAACCTTTCGCTGGCGGAAGTCCAGGTACAGGAATTGGAATCCAACCCACCGCAGTTCAGCGAATACCATTCGGTTCGCACCTCCAACGGAGCCCTGAGTTCAACTGGCGTGCGAACCTCGGCGGCCGACAGGGAGCGGCTAACTGCTAAGCATGGCGAGCAAGTCAGCGCAGCCAAGGTTCGCGTAGCTGCGATTGAGGCTGCGATCGGCAGTGTTAACGCCGAGCTGCAACGCCTTCAATCCAATTATGACAGCGCGGTGCGCACGGCTCACGAGGAGTCTCGTGCTGCGATGAGACCAAAAAGATAAACCTTGTTCGCAAGCTTCCTCCACTCTCCTTTGCCACATCACGACCGGGTGTTGAGGATCATCAGCAAGACGTTGAAGGTGCTGCAGATCGATCCCTTTCCATTTTCGGCAGTGCAGAGCACCGACGGCGGGGAAGATTGTCACGCCTTCAACCTTCCGTGGTCCGATCTTGAGAGCGTCCTCGACGTGTCCGGCAGCTTCTCCGATAAGGAGGATCGGGCGATCAGGAAGCGATGGAAGGCGTTGAGTGCGCACGCCCAGGGAGCGAAGGACGAACACCTAACCGCGGTTATCCTGACCGCCGCGGGCGTACAGTCGGCAACCTTGTCCAGCTTGGAGATCGCGGAGATCGCGGAGATCGCCGGGATTGACCACGGACGACTGCTGGTGATTATCCGGAAGGCGCTGGAAGCGCGTGGAATTGATCACGCCCACTTCCTCCACGTTCAGAAACTGGAAAGCGATAGAGGTGTTACCGCCGTGTTCCGACTCCCGCGGAGGGAGTGCGAGATCGTCGTCCGCCCGAACTTCGCGAGGCAGCACAAGGAGGCCATTAAGCGCCGCTGGGACGAGCTGTCAGTCGATCTTGCTGACTCGGAGCAGGCTGCTGGGCCGAGCGATACCCCTTCGCCCGTGAAGATCGGCTTCGAAATCGTGGAGAGGGCGAAGACGGCCGTCAGTTTAGATGGCGTCTGGAAGTTTCAGCAAGGAGAGGCGGTGCACTTGCTGGATCCTGACTGCAAGTTCGCCATGGAGAATGAAGCTGTCGGTATGACGGTGAGTAACCCGGGCGGAGTGACGAAGGTGCAGTTCGACAATTCTCCGGCCCCATCCTTCAACCTCGTCGTCAAGGACGGTCCGCGCGGAGTGGACCTCCGGGAGCTTCACCGGGATCTGGAGAGCAAGCGGGACTTCACGAGTTGGGCCAAGGCGAATCTCAAGCAATTCACTGCGGGTTATGACTTCGAGGAGGTTTACACCAAAGTTGGTGAAAACTCCGGAGGCAGGCCCCGCAAGGACTGGGCCGTCTCGATCGAGTGCGCGAAGCACATCGCGATGATGGAGCAGACCGACCGCGGCCGGCAGGTCCGGCAGTACTTCATCGACTTCGAGGAGGCAGAAAGGCTAAAAAGCGAGCTACCAGTCTCACCTGCCCGTGGGCAGGACATAGTAAAACCTGTGTGTATCCGCCGCAATCAGCGAATCTGGCCGGGATGGGGGTGTAATTTCAGATGTTGTAGACGCCGCCCAAGTCGTTGTTGCCGGGAGCCGAAGTTGGGAAGCGATGACTCGTTCGACTGTTTTGCCGGGGTGGCCGTGACTCCCTTATCGAGTACAGATCGAATTTGTCCTCTGGATCCTCCTTTCCGGGTGTGAGGTGGTATAGGGTATAGGGCCTCTATAAGAGGTCCTATACCCTATACCCACCCCCTCGCAGGTATTGTTCCTATTTCCATACCAATGTGTACCTCTGTACCATTCTCGCCACCCCGGACCACTTTCGGAAGAGATTCACTCCTTAAGCGAACTCTCACGTGTCCCGGATATGCCTGAAGAAAACGCAATTCGTTGCGTTTTACTCCCACACGCCCGTACCATCATCTGCCCGGCCACTCACTTATCCGGTTCCACCATCGACGTAACCAACGGATGTACTCGTCCGGGTCGGGCTGGCGTTCGATGACAGACTTGAGAGACAGCGCTTTATGATCGGGCCACAAATGAAGGCGCTGAGAGATCCCGGCCACCTCGGCTGCTCGTTCCGCCTCGCGGAGTGTAAGGATGGCGTAATCCGACCATGCCCGGCTGTCAGAGTAGGGAGCCATGTTGATGTCGCCCCCCTGCCGCTGGGCCTCGCGCCGAACACGCTCCGCGATTTCCAACCTCAGGTTGACCGGCTCCACGAATACGGTGTGGGGGCAGGCATCCGCTACTGCCCGGAACACTTTGAGCATACCCTCGTACCCGACCTCGGGATAGACAGGCGCAACCGCCACGAAAGTGTGGATGCCTGCCCCATGGGCGTCGGTCAGCAACTTCAGGCGCTGCCGTGGATGCGAGACCTTGGGCTCATAGATCGCGCTGATCTTCCGGTCTAGCGTAGGGAGGCTGGTGCCGAGCAGTAACCGTTCGCCGAACGACTGGAAGATGTCGAAGTCCTCCCGCGCCAGTGGGCTGCGTGTCAATATCCGGACGTTGAGGGCCGAGTGGTCGCGAATGGCCTCCAACATCCACCGGCGCGAATCACGAGCCATCCGCTGGAACCGCCGCTGTTCGGACGGGTCTGCATGGTGAATCACTTGATAAGCGTCGGTGGTGCTGCAGAACATAATCGCGTCATTCCCGTCCCTTTTGCGCAAGCCGGGGTGGGTCCTCTCTGCACGGCTAAGCGAGGCGAGAAACTTCTGCTTGTCGAGCGGACGGAGCAGCAGGTAGCGCCCCCAGTCGAGCACTGGATCAAGTATGCCGAAGGATCTCAGCATCTGCTTCTGCTTGTTGGCGGAAGTTTCCGGGGCGAAGCAGATCGGGCAGGAGTGCATGCAGCCGAGGAAGGTATTGCAACACCAGGAACTGAGACTCTTGAAGCGGAAGTTGTTTGGCTCGATCGTGACCGGCTGGTCATGCAGAGCCACTCTGTTAGGGGCTTGGATGGTTTCATTCATGGTACGATGGGATATAGCAACGTGTCGATCAGGGTTATCAAGGCGGCTTTCTCTTCCTCAAGACGGTCCCGGTCCGCGTCGTCCAGGATCCCCTCCGACTCGCCCAAGTGTCGGAGCCGCTTACGCCCCTCCGCCAGCGCGGTGAAGACCCGCTCAGTCGGAGTCGGCTTGGACCGGAGAGTCGATTGATCGCCATCCTGGCCGGTATCATCTTGATGAGGTGAGACGGAATCTGCCTCGGGGAGAACACCCGTTGCCCGATAGGTGGTGGTGAGAGATGCGCCAGGGACAAGCAGCGCCCTCACATCCGAGCAGTCCCGGGCCATCTTCATCCACATTTGCGCGCGACGCAGCGATATCTCTAAGTCACTTACCTTGACGTCACGCCAAGCACCGAACCGGCCCTTGCCAAGATTCTCCTTGGCCAGATTGAGCACACACCCGGTTGCCCATGCGTAGATGATCGCATAATGGGCAGCCGAGAGCGCTGCGGTCGCCGATTCCATAGCCCCTTTGGCGTAGGCTTTCAGGTCTTCGACGAGTTCGTCGCTGTTCTTGTTTTTTAAGCATTCGAGCCGCTTTTCGATAGTAAGGATCTGCGTCTCCAAGGCGGGAGTGACGCTGCCGTTGGATGAAACGGCAGCTGCTTGCCCCGGGGGCTGATCTGTGAGCTGATGGACATCGGTGCCGGGCGCAACTAGATACGGATCTGGAAACGGGGTCGATGGCTCATACGGGAAGATCTCGGGAGGAGCGATGCAGTCAAGTTGCGGTATCTGGGACAGTGTGTGAAGAATCATGATAGTGAGGTAATTTCGGTGGTTGTGGCGCTTTGACCGACCGGCCTTTCAAGGTGGTGGTCACGGATGAACAGGTATATGCCGCTGGGGTCTTTCTCGATAAGGGCGCATTCTACGTATTCGCGAATACGAGACTTTGCCGTCGATCTGGCGTGGCCTGTCACCTCCATAATCCGATCGATCAGGGCAGCGTAGGAGAGTGTCTCGTGTTTCTCGAATGCACTCGAAACCTCAACCGCATACTTTTCGTTTTTGTCCGGCTTGACTTCCCCATAAGCCCTGCCCCCCTCGTGAAGGCTAACATGCATTTTCGTCTGGTCGCACCAACGGAACCGCCATCCGGCACCCTGGGGAATGAAGCAATGGCGAGCACTATCCGCCCACATCACTGTGATCCCGGTCTTCGCGTCCTTTCTGAGGCGAAGGGAAGTTTCGGCCTTCCTTTCGAGTTGGCTGCCGAGATGCCCTCTGGTCTTTCCAGCAGTACTACCCGGGTTCTCGTGAAGTACCGTCAGAACCACACATTCGTAATGCATGGCGAGTTTATGTAGTCTCCTCACGATGCCGAAACTTTCCTCGCTATTGTTGGGATCATTGCAAAAGTCGGCGATGCCATCGAGAACAATTAACATTATCCCCCCGTGTGCTGCGGATAACGCCTTGCATTTGCTCAGCAAAATACTCCAGCACATCGCGGGGTCTTTGCTTGTGAGGCAATAGGAGTGAAGCCAGTTGGCCTCCTCGTGCTGGTGGGCTCGGGAGTAGGCGCGGCGCAGCAGCGCATAATGGGCGTGGTCGGATTGCTCCGTGTCGAAGTGCACTACAGCCCGTCCCTCAGGAGAAATTGCCGTGATTCCGAGGGTGTCGGCCTGGCTCCCCTGACTTGCTAGCGTCGCCGCAATGGTCGCGCAGATCACTGCCGATTTCGCGGACTTCGGCGGCCCTTGAATGTTGACGATGTTTCCCGGCGTGCCGATGATGTACTCGCCTAGCTTGAGGATGGGCTCTGGTGGATCGGGAGGGCTGTCGAAATCGAACTTGATTGGGGCGATGGTTCCACTAAGAGCGCTCGCAGCAGCCAATGTTATCTCTAGCTTCTCCAGAATGCCACGGACATCCGGGATATCTACCTTCTGCAGCTCCCTCGCCGCTTTCTTGGCTCGAGCACTTCCATACCAGGCTTCGAAGTAGGGCTCCACGCAGTAGTGTTGGGCGCCGAAGGACGGGTCCTGCAGCTCCTTGAGAAGCTTCATGGTGTCGTCGATCACCTCATCGTCGGAGGCCTCCTCCTTCGCCGCGCAATCCACGTAGGTACGGAGAAACTCCACTGTCGGCGGGTTCGGCAGCGACTGGCCGATCATCCCCATCACCTTGGACGCCACCGTGATCGCCCGGATTACGAGGGCATACTCCTCGCGCCGGAAGTCGTCCGGGGTGACCGGCACCGACAACAGGTTCAGCCGACGCAGAGGGTCGTGCAGCATCGCGTGCAGCATGTAGAACTCGTAGTCCTCGCGGTTGTCCGTCAACCACTGCAGCATTTCTTGTGTTAGCGTCCCGGTCAGAGGAGCCGAAGCAATGGGCAATGCCATTTCGTTTCCGGTGTCTAGATTGACGATGTTGATCGTCCTGTTCATATATCACAATATTTAATTTTTTTATAAGAGACCGAGCAAGTGCCTGAAGGCGCGGTGGAAGTCGGTGCACGACAATGACGCCGCGAGAGCACCTCCTGACTGTCCACCACTCCTGCATGCCCGTGTTTCGGGTCACTCGGTATTAGTTCTGTTTGGGAGACGGCCGTTCCGAGTCTCATCACCCGGTTCACGACCACCTCTGCCGAAAGTTCCCCTAGGGAACAAAGGAAGGCATTGGATGCCTTCCACCTCGTTTCTTGCCGTATCCTCTCGGAGGTTGACCCTCCTTCCACAGTCTATTCTTTCGTCCGGTGGGCCAATTTCCGCTACCTCACCTTCCGAGCCTCGACAGACCTCTGCTCCAGCGCTTCCATAACGCTTGAAACCGAGAATCGCACCGTGCCGCGAGAGAGCTTCACGAAGGGGATCCTTCCCTCCTTTTGCCACGCACGGATCGTGCGGACAGAAACACTCAAAAGCGACGCCAGCGCGGCCGCCGTAATCAGCTGAGCTTGTTCATTCGTTTCATTCATTGTTTAGGGGAGCTTTTCTAACTCTTGTCGAAAAGCTCAAAATCGTGTTTGGCTGAGATTGCCCTCTTATTTTTCTGTCGGATCAATACCTCGTACGTCTCTTCAGAGCCGAGATTGAAGCATGCGATAACACCCTGATCTCTTTCATTTTCCGATGGAACTCCGGGAATCGAGTCGAAACCACCTTCTCGAAGTGCCGTATGCAAAAGGCCCAAGATGTAGCTCACGCTCTGCGGGGTTTGCTCTAACTGGGCTATGTCCTCCCTCTCGAGGTGTAACCCAGTCAATTCTGCTTCTGAAACCAGAAAGAAGGGCTCGATACCCAGTTCCCCTTGAAGTTTACTGAGGAGTTTGGGAGCTGGCTTCCTCTCCCCTCCTTCAATCAGGTTCAAGTACGCGTGGCTGCAATTTACCCTTTTAGCCAACTCTCGAAGGCCGATGCCCTCTCGTTCCCGAGCGTTTTTGAGGACCGAGCTAAATGAGGGTTCGAAAAACGCTTCAAACGTCGAATTAGGACGCGGATAGATTCGGATAAATCGGTTCATAAATTGGTTACACGCAGTTACCGGTAACAAACGGTAACCACTTTTTCGTCGTCCGTCCACAAAAAATTCGCATCACCCTCCGCTTCGTGCGTGATCTGCTTCAATGCACAACAAAGCACAACAAAATGTTCCGTCTTATGTTCCTAAATCCGCATCGATCTGCAAAACTGAATTATTCATAATACGCTTAATACGTGCACATTAAGGAAATCCATTGAAAATCGGTGAAACGATTTCTCGGGTTCGAATCCCGTACGGGTCGCCAAAAACAACCGCCAGCAATGGCGGTTTTTTTGTCGCGACGCGTTGGGATTTGGACCCGTAGGGTTCGCCTGCCAATGACCGCGAAGCGGTTCAAAAAACGCGAGCAACGCGAGCCTGTCCGCAGAAGGGTGAGCGGAGCGATCCCTTAATCCCGTACGGGTCGCCAAAAACAACCGCCAGCAATGGCGGTTTTTTTGTCGCGACGCGTTGGGATTTGGACCCGTGGGTTCGCCTGGGCCAATCGGCGACGCAGGAGCAGATTCGGAATCGGCGAGCAACGCGAGCCTCTCCGCAGATCCGGAGCGAAGTGGAGAATAATCCCGTACGGCGGGGCCGGCCTCCCGGTCGCCAAAAACAACCGCCAGCAATGGCGGTTTTTTTGTCGCGACGCGTTGGGATGAGAAGCCGGAAGCGGGGCCGCCTTTGATCAAGGATTGATCGGATTCGACGACGATCTTTTGGAAAGGAAAACAAGGCATGCATCAGGTATCCATCCATTAGACAAACAGTGCCTGCGACGCGGCGGAATTTGATTGAAACGTCCATTAATTGTGGTTATTATAATGATTTAGCAGAATCGATGGTAGTGACCGTAATTTGTGGGATCATTTTTCATGGCCAAACTCATCAACTCACTCACTCAAAACCGGCGCAACGTGACGCCGGGCGAGCGTCGATTCGGAAAGCGCCTGGAAACACTGCTGGAGGACGACTACCTCTGCTGGTTCGACGTGCCCATCGGCCCTGCCCGGCACTATCCCGACTTTCTGATCCTTCATCCGTCACGTGGTTTGCTTTTGCTGGAGGTGAAAGACTGGAAGCTCGAAACGCTCCATCGCATCGACAAAATCACCGCCGAGCTTTGCGTAAACGGTGCGATTAAGACAGTCGCGAATCCCCTGGAGCAGGCGAGGAGCTACACAATGACTGTCGTGAACAGACTCGCCAATGACCCCCAACTCTGCGAAGCCGACGGGCGTTTTCAGGGGAAGCTCTGCTTTCCCTATGGTTATGGCGTGGTCTTGACGAATATCACCCGCAAGCAACTCGACGGAGCACTATCAGAAGAAGAACAGGATCTCGTCCTACCCGGCCGCCTTGTGATCTGCAAAGATGAGATGACCGAATCCGTCGATGCGATGGCTTTCCAAGAGCGGCTTTGGGGAATGTTCCATTATGATTTCAAAAGGAGGCTTAACCTGCCGCAAATCGAGCGCATCCGTTGGCACCTGTTTCCCGAGATCCGCATCTGCGACCGGCAGATGACCATGTTTTCGGAATTCGAAGAAAAAGGTGGTGGCCAAGCAACTCCCGAAACGATTCCCGATCTGGTGCGGGTGTTCGATCTCGAACAGGAGCAACTTGCCCGGAATCTTGGCAGTGGTCACCGCGTCATTCACGGCGTGGCGGGCTCGGGGAAAACGTTGATCCTCGGCTACCGCTGCGTCCATCTCGCCGAGATGCTCCGCAAGCCGATTCTCGTCCTGTGCTTCAATATCTCACTGGCGGCCCGGCTACGATCCTTCATCGTTGAGCGCGGTCTCGAAGATCGTGTGAATGTCCATCACTTCCACGAATGGTGCAGCGAACAACTCCGGACCTATCATGTGGAAGTACCCGACACCGGTGGCCAGCAATGGGTGCGACAGGTTGAGGCCGTGATCCAGGGCGTCGATGCCGGTCGCATCCCTCGGGCCCAGTATGGCGCGATTATGATCGATGAAGGCCACGACTTCGAACCCGAGTGGTTGAAACTCGTCACCCAGATGGTCGATCCCTCCACGGATTCGCTGCTACTTCTCTACGACGACGCTCAGGCGATCTACCGGAAATCCCGGGGTCTCGACTTCAGTCTGTCGAGCGTAGGCATCAAAGCTACCGGAAGAACCTCGATTCTGCGCCTCAACTACCGCAACACCCGTGAGATTCTCCAATTCGCCTGTGAGTTCGCCAGCAAGTCCATGGACGAGAAAGCGGCGGACGACGACCACATTCCCATGATTCAACCCGAAACCGGCGGAGCATCCGGCCCCTGCCCCGCCTTCCGGCAGTTTGCCAACATCGGCGACGAGATTGCCTACTCCGTCCGTTGCATCAAGGCCTGGCACGAGCGCGGTGACTTCCTCGGTGACATCGCGGTGATCTGCATGAAGCCGGACCACGGAAAACGGATCGCCCATCAACTCCAGTCGCTCGCCATCCCCCATCTGCTCATGGCCACCCGCACCGGCAAGCGGGCCTACGATCCCCGGAAACCCCAGGTGAGCATCCTGTCCGTGCAAAGCAGCAAGGGCCTTGAGTTCCGCTCCGTCATCTTCATCGGTCTCGGCCAGATTGAGGATTCGGAAGCCGGGGCGAACCAGAATAGGAAACTGCTCTACGTCGGCATGACCCGGGCGAAGGAGAGGCTGCTGATCACGGCTTCGGGGAGGAATGAATTTACAGAGAGGCTGGAATCCATGACCAGCCCGGCCTGCGCCGTTGCTTAGAATTTCGGCTGAATCCAGCGAACACATCTCACTCATTTTCTAAACTCTTTTTGAAGTCTCAACATGGCCCGCACCCAATACATCTTCATCGACTACGAAAACGTCAGCGAGTCGGATCTCTCTCGCGCGAGCGGTAAATCCGTGCGGGTTTTTGTGATCCTTGGCACCCGCCACAAAAAACTGCCGACATCACTATTCCTCTTCGCCCAGGATCATACGGAGCAAGTGCGAATCATCCAAACCCCTGTTGATGGCCGCAATGCGCTCGACTTCGTGCTCACCCTCGAACTCGGTCGTATGATGGCCACCGATCCAGAGGGTTATTTCCACATCGTCTCCAAGGACACTGACTTCGACTCGGTCGTCCGACACCTCAAGGGTGAAAAGAAACTCATCGCTCGCCATTCATCTCTCGCAGAAATTCCCGCGCTCCGAACTCCGGACGAACGCCTCGACAAGATCAAATCCGAACTCTCAGACACCACCAAACCCCGCCCCTCGACCCGCAAGACGCTCGAAAACAAGATCAAGTCCGCCTTCGAAAACAGAGCCGAACCGGAGTTCATCGAGAAGACCATCAAGACCTTCGTCCAGGCCGGCCTCCTCGACTTCACCGAAACCGACAAGGTCAACTACAAAGCCGCCTGATCCGTTCGTCCAAACCGGAAAACTACTCGGTTCGAAGAGTGACTCAGCCGATTATTAAGGCCAAGAACCGCCTAGTTGTCTACATCTGCATTAAGGACCGAGTGCCGCATTTTGGCGGAATTGCGGAGCGTCCTTGTCGAGTTCACGAAAGAAAGCGTAGGAGGGATGTGCGGAGCATTGAATTTTGAGAAAAAGAGTGGAGTCGTTCCCCCTATCTCGCCGGTGGCAACGAACGCCGACATTCTTCACCCGTGAGTTGGAGGAATGATTACCACCCCTGAGAGAGGAACTCTTTCACACTCACCTTATTGAGCACTGAAGAGCAAGTCTCCCAGTCGTCGTCCTCGACTTTGCTGTATTTCACATCGAATGGGTTTCGGGTTGCGACGGTGCGATCAATCAATTGTTTTGCCTCCGCCTCTTCATGGAGCGCTACTCTGACCCAGACGTCTTCGAGGGTGTCAGGAATTTGGCCGAAGAGACCGTGAATCGCTTCGAGCCTGTCTGCGAGGACCTGATGGACGCGGTCTTCCACCGAGTCCTTATACCGCAGGTTGGCGATCCAAATTTCACTGCGCGCCTGTCCGATTCGCTGGATACGCCCCTTGCGTTGCTCCAGACGAGTAGGGTTCCACGGAAGGTCAATGTTGATGAGCGTTCCCAGACGCTGGAGGTTCAGCCCCTCGGAGGCGGCGTCGGTGCCAAGAAGCAAACGCAGTTCACCGGAGCGAACCTTGGCCTTCAAATCGTTCCTGTCGCAGCGTTGAAAACGTCCTCCGCGCCAGAAGCCGGATCGGTTACTTCCGGCATAGAGCCCGATGTCACGATCTGCGAATTCTGACCGTTTTGCGAGTTCATCGCCTATCCAGCGGACGGTGTCGTAATACTGGGAAAAAAGGATACATCCCAAATCGGCCCAACGAGCCGAGCTATCGGAAGCCTCCCCGAGGAGATAGCTGACCACCGCCTGAAGCTTGGGGTCATTGTTTCCCCCTTGCCGCAATAGGGCAAGGCAGCGGCGGAGCGATGTCAATTCATCAGGCGTGAAGTTCTTAAAGTCACTTACTCCATGAGGAGGTCGTCCGACTTGTGGTGGCTCTTCTTCTTCCGCATCATCCTCCTCTTCATCATCAGGAGCATCCGGCT
>JAGPCC010000363.1 GCA_018058245.1 Verrucomicrobiales bacterium | reverse complement strand
CGAAGGCGTCAAAGTGGTGGCAGTCCAGGAAAGAATCGGTACCGTTTTCCGCATGGTTGGAGTGGATCGGATAGGGCGGGCTTTCAGCCCTTTCGGAGGGCACGGGTGTTGTATCCCGGGGCCTTGTCCCGGTCTGGTATGGGACAGGCCTTTGGCCCTTGCTGGTGGGGTAAGAGTTTTATCCCGGGGCCTTGTCCAGGTCTGGATGGGTCGGGCCTTTGGCCCTTGCTGGTGGGGTGAGCATATGTTCGGAAGGGCCAAAGGCCCGACGCTATACCAGTCTGGGGCAACGCCCCAGGGGAACAATCCAAAAACAATTTCTGAAGGGCCAACGGCCCGAACCATCGTTGATAAGCCATATCGTAGTCCGACAGTCACGCAAGAGTCTGTCGGACCAATCGTTCCACGCTACAGAATACGGGGATTCGGCCCAAGTTTCCCCTCCTTTTCGTCATTAGTGTTCCCACAAACTCCACAAACTCATGAAAATCTTGCCCCGAAACCTCCTGCTCTCGTTCGAAAGCTCCCCGTCCGACGGACTCCTCGGAAAAACCTCGGGAGAATCGATTACTCGATTTCGATTTCGATCGCTTCGGTCTTGGTGAATTTTTCACGGGTGTCTTTCGACCGTGCGAGTGAGGCCCAGTAGCCTTCCCATGGCTCGATGTCGGGTCGATCAGACCCTCCCGTTAGCAGGATCTTGCTACTGGTGGTGCGGGCATGAAATTTGCGAACTCCAAACGAAGGCCCTTGCACGACGAGGTCCCGAATCCCGTTCGGGAGGCGACGGATCATTTCGTTGTACTTCTTCGTGTTGTACCCCATCTGGAAGCCCGTCTGCGCCCACTGTGCCGCATAAATGTCGCGGTCCTGACGTGGCAAGTTGAAGATCACTTCATTCTCCTTCACGGCGGCCCGTACCTGGTCGAGTTTCACCCCATCGGACGGGAAGTCATACCCGTAGTATTTGTCTTTCGACTCCGTTGCGAGGGCAGGAAGGCGGAAATAGATGTGGGCACTGTCGTAGGTCCCGTCCTTAGGCGGATCCGCCACATAGGTGGCATTCATGCCCTTGCGCCCGAGGTAGAGATGCACACGGAACTTGAGTTCGTCCTCAAGGACCATCTTCCAGATGATTTCCTTACCGTCAAAGCTGGGCTCTTCCTCAAGACGGAGGAATTTGCGGGTGCGAAGACGGTTCCGTGGATCTGGGTGCTCAGGGATTTCCTTCCAGCTGTGGTAGTGGAACACGATGGGGTTCTGAATGTACCCTTCCGGGGTTTTCAAGAAGATCTCCGCGTGGGCTTCTGGTCCGTAGAAAATCGCATCGTATTCCGGCTCCGAGAGGCGGTGGATTTCTTTCCGGTTCGGGTTCACCCGGTAGGTTTGTGGTGAATCGTCGGCAATCGTCGCACGCGGTTTCGCGAGAGTGATATTGAGGCCCGCGAGAGCGTCCACGTCCGCTTTGCGCTGCGCAGGCATCAGGGAAGTCACCTCGGTTTCCTCATTCCCACGGAGGATGGACACGAGCGACGGCATCTGCCGACCGAGCGTTTTGTTGGCGACCTTTTTTGTTAGAACGTCGAGAAATTCTGAACCTTTTTCCGCTGGTTGCAAATAGGTTCGGATTTTGCGGCGCCCCAGCTTCTGACCCAGTTCAGCGGCGATATCCTCGTCCACGAAGTCTTCGAAATCGGAGAAGATATACAGAGAGTCGATCTTCTGTTCCATCAGGAAATTCACGGCAGAATCAGTGCTGCTGCCGTCCCACTGGCCGACGGAGAGGAACTGGTTCGGACGGGTTTTGAAAGTCTCGATGAGCCGATCCACATACCGTTGCGGGGCCTTGCGGGGGAGATCATACCAAAGGAACCAGTAAGGCGTCCGGGTTTTCAACTCCGGATGAAAGGGGATCACCTCCTCGGCGATGATGGAGCGGACTTCTGCGTCCCGATTTTGCTTGTTCAGCAGCATGTTTCGCACGTAGACAACAGGGGAATCCTTGAAGTTTTTGTCCACTTCGCGGACGACCGCAGGGAGGAATTCTGCCATCGAACCGGAAACGTCGAGGATCACCCCGAGCACTTCCCCTTCCATCGGTTGACCAAACATCATCTTCGACTCCGTCGAGGTCGGCATCCCCAGACTCACCGAGGGATTGAACTCCATCCCTGTTTCCACCGCGACATCCGAGAGAGCCACATCCACGCTGGATATGGAGAACGACGAGGTCGCGTTTACCGAAATGATGTCTGCCACCGCCGAGTTCACCGCCGTGGTGGGCTGGAGGGTTGGTTTGTTGAGCTTCACATTCTCGATTTGCTCCTCCGTCTTCTGCGAGGCCGAGGAGGCAACGATCTGGGGTGGGACACGTGGTGGCACCTGTGTGACTACGAGCATGAGAGCCGCGACCACTCCGACATGGATGAGAACTGTGATGATCAGGGAGTTAAAGCTGTCCCGGCGGATCGAGGCCTCGCGGCGCTGGCGGGATTCTTCTTCGGCGAGATGGAGCGCCTCGATTTCATTGCTTGAGAAAGAGACCTTTGGCAGAGTCATCGGAGAACCGTCGCCCGTTGCTCTCACCAGCGGGATGGAGGCATCTGCAGTGAGGCCCCCGAGATTCGGCGAGTCATCCTCGACATCATCGGCAGAGAGGGAAACCGGCGTAGGGACCAGCGAGGCAAAGAGGCTCACTTGATACTCCTTTGACGGTGCGTAGCTCGGATCGATCTCCAACGACGAAGCCACTAGTCCACGGGCCTGTTCCAACGCGCCCACTGCCGCATAGGCCTTCGCCGCCGCCAGCCAAGGGCCCGGTTCATTTGGCAGTGCCTCGCCATTGTTGACGACCTCGACAGCCGTATCGTGGCGTCCGTCGGCGATGAGAGCCTCGACTAGGGCCAGTCGCGACTCCCAGTTGGCGGAATCGGCTGCGAGAGCGACGGTGAGTTCAGGAATGGTCATGGAAAGAGAAATGGGTCAAAGTGGTCCGGAACGAATGTATTCCCTTTCGATTGGCAAAAACCAGCAGAAAATGTGACATCGACTTCGGTAAAGATACGATTTATTTCCTTCGGGAGACAATCGGGAGGCAGAAGATCGAGTCGCAGGGGCTACCACCCCGTCCGTTTTGATGAAAACGGGCCGCAGGAGTGGGCTGTGCGGGGCATCGGCTTCGGTACAATCCGCTGACGCTCAGGGAGATTTGCGCCGCCATTTTGCTATCGCGTGCCAGCACAGGCCCAGGAGGACCAATCCCAAGCCGACTAACCACGTTTCCCGTTCCACCCAGAATGCCAGAAACAGACAAAAGATCACACCCAATCCAGCGATCCAGGCGGGATAGAGCCGCTTTTGCTGCGGGATTCGCAAGGCCGCCAGATTGGTGATCGCATAATAGAGTAAAACCGTAAAGGCGCTGAACGACCAAGTCGTTTTGACATTGCCGATCAGCACCAGACCGGCAATCGCGGCACCCATCATCACGACGGAGGATACCGGCGTCGTTTTTGATGGGTTCAGGGCCGCAAAGAAGCCCGGCATATCACGGCGTCGACCCATCGCCAGCAAGACACGCGACAAACCCAGAATCAGATTGAGGAGGACTCCCAGCATGGCGGTGATGGCCCCAATCGCTACAATTTGCGAGCTGAGCGGAAAACGAAACTGGAGCGCAGCCACCGCCAGCGGTGCCGGTTGCGCCCCGGTTGCGCCATCTCCCCCGCTGCTGAGTAATCCCGAGCCCACAGCTCCGACCCCGACGATCGCCACCGCTAGGTAGAGCACCATCGACACAAGCAGTGTGAGAATGATCGCTTTGGGAATCGTGCGGTGAGGTTCGCGGACCTCCTCGCCCAGCGTGGCGATTCGCCCGTAGCCCGTATAAGCGACAAACATCAGCGCGGTGGCGTGAAATAGAGCAGCCAGAGGAGCGCCCTCATCTCGGTCGTTCGGGAAGAAGGGCGTCAGATTCTCGCGCGAGATCATCGGGAGGCCCGTCGCGACAAAGAATGCCAGCGCGAACAGCGTTGCGGAAACGATCACGACATTCACCACGTGAGAGCGATGGATGCCCCCCAGCACGAAGAGCGTGAGCACCCCGACCGCTGCCAACGCTACTGGTTTTTCGAAACTGGAGGATCCCCCCATGGCACTCAGCAGATACCCCGAAAACCCCAGCGCCGCCGTCGCAGCAGAAGCAGACTTGGCGAGCAGAAACATCCAACCGGCCGTGAAGCCCAGCCAGGAGTTCAAGTACTGGTACCCATACGCGTAAGTGCCACCGCTCACCGGATGGTTTGCCGCAAGTTGGGCGCTGCTCAAGCCATTGCAGATCGC
>JAGPCC010000108.1 GCA_018058245.1 Verrucomicrobiales bacterium | reverse complement strand
GTCTACGAGGTCGATCAATCCCCCATCGGAAAGACCTCGCGTTCGACACCGGCGACCTACGTAAAAGTCTTCGACGAGATCCGGAAGCTCTTCGCCCAGCTCCCCGAATCCCGAGCGAGGGGCTACACTGCTTCGCGCTTCTCGTTCAATACCGAAGGCGGACGATGCGAGACCTGCCGGGGAAATGGACTTATCAAACTGGAGATGACCTTTCTCCCTACGACCTACGTCGAGTGCGAGGAATGCAACGGGAGACGTTACAACACCTCTACCCTCGAGGTCCTCTACAACGAAAAATCCATCGGAGACATCATGGATCTCTCGATCGAGGAAGCGGCCGCTTTTTTCTCCGGTCATCCGAAGATCTCGCGGACTCTTTCGCTCATGAATGACACCGGGCTCGGTTATCTGCGTCTCGGCCAGGCCAGCCCGAGTCTGTCCGGGGGAGAAGCCCAGCGGATCAAGCTCGTCACGGAACTGACCCGGGGTATCGGACGATCCAGCAATGCCCGACTCCGTCAGAATCGCCAGCCGAAGTCGAACCTCTACCTCATCGAAGAACCCAGCATCGGACTTCACCTCGCCGACGTAAAACGTCTCCTCGAGATCATGCATCGTCTTGTCGATGACGGTCACACCGTTGTTGTCATCGAGCACAGTCTCGAGATCATGGCCGAGGCAGACTACCTCATCGACATCGGTCCCGAAGCCGGTGAGGAAGGCGGAGAAGTCGTCGCGGCGGGCACGCCCGAGGAAGTCGTAAAAGTGAAAGCAAGCCGAACCGCCCCGTTTCTGGCGAGGCAATTGGGTAAGTGATCTCAACGCTACGGTTTCCGCTACGGTTTCCGCTACGGTTTCCGCTACGGTTTCCGCTACGGTTTGAGGAACTTCTCGAAGAATTCGTAAATCACTTCGTTCGACTCTGGCGTCGGCCCGTGGTCGGGGCGGTTGTGCATCGCGACACGATCTGTAAATCCCAGAAGTTGGTTCACCGCAATGGTGTGATTCAGGGCAGGCCACCGCTTCGGAGTGTCTTCGCTCCCGCCGGAGACAAGAAACGGACGGGGTGCCATCAGGGCATGCAATTCGTGGAGATCACGCCCCTCTTTGAGAAGGTTTGGATAAAGCCCCTTAGCCGGGTTTTCAGGGGTAGGCACGCCCCGCTCCCGCCATGGTTTTGGATAATACCCAAGATACCACGGTTCCCAGTAGTTCACGCTGGGACGAGTATCGAAGACGATTCCGGGATCGGACCAAACCGCGCAGGCGAATTTATCGAAAAGGCACGAGGCAAACATCGCCCATTTCCCCCCAAAGGAGTGACCAACGACTCCGATGCGTGAGGGATCGACCTCGGGTCGTGACGCGAGGACATACCATGCGTTCGCTGCGGCATAAGCGAGCATGGAGAGCGGTTCGACGGTCGCATTCTCGATGGAGGGCCAGTAGAGCGAATACTCCTTTGCTTCGGATGCTTCGGTGGTGCCGATCGAAAGGGTGACGAATCCACGACGGGCGAGCTGATAGGCAAAGTCGCGATTTTCCTTTTTCAGGCCGACCGCAGTTTCTGCTTCGTAGAATACTGTCAGGACGGCGGGAAGCGGCTTCTTCGATTCGTTCTCGGGAATGAGGAGATACCCGGTCGTTTTTGCAGTAGGGGTCCAAAGAAAGCGGACTTTGTGGCGGGTGAAATTTTCGATCTTTACCGATTCGAGAATTTCGAGTTCCGGTTCGGTAATCAGGTCCGGCCATGCTCCAAGGTGAGCGTTCCAGGTCTCTAGGATTTCCTCCCGGCGGGTCTGCCACTCCGCAGGAGAGGATACTTTCCGTCCGTCCTCGAAGAGCAAGGGGGATCGAAATTCGCCGTGATCATGGGCAAACTCCGCCGGAGGCGCGAAAAGCGGTTTGAGATCGAGGCCCTGGGCCGTAGCGGCGGCGAGAAGAGAAACTGCGGTGAGGAATGATGCGATTTGCATGGTTCTTAGGAGAGTTCGTTACTGAGTTGTGACGCGGATTACAAAATCGACGAGTTCCTTGCAATGGAAAAATCCCGGCCAGAAGTTGTGCCCTTGCCCCTCGATTTTCAAGACCTCAATGAGATCGCCCGCTCCGAGATCTTGGTAAATCTGTTCGAGTGCAGCCGAGTTCGACGCGAGAGGAACGACTTTGTCATCGATCCCATGAATGATAAAAACAGGGATCTTCGCTTTCGCGAGTTCTCCCATGTGACGGATCGGGTTGAGTTGGGGTTCGCGCTGTTCCAACTCGTCGGGAGTCAGTCCATAGGCCGGAGCTGCCTGGATCACACCGGGATACGTAGTGAAGTCGTAGACGGGATAGATCCCCGCGATTCCCGCGACCCGATCCGGATGGGCGAGCGCCCAACTGCTCACCCAGAGTCCCCCACGACTCCGCCCCAGGAGTACCGGTCTCTTGGAGAATCCATCAGCTACCATTTTTTCGTAAAGAGCCTCAAAGAACGGAATCGCATGAGGACTACCATAGGATTCGTTCACGTCGATGCCTGCCACAGCGATTCCTGCATCGAGGAATTGTTGATGCATCCAGCTCTCCGCTTGATCCGGGTAGGCGGGCAAGGTGGGACCGTAGAAGATCCACGGTCTTCCCTCCAGTCCGGGAGTGACCGTTTCCGGAGTCATGCGAAAGGCGGGGCGACCTTCCACTTCGAATGTTTCCCCATGGATGAGAACTTTTTTCGATTTCGGTTTTGCATCGGCTTGGGCCTTGCTCATTTTCTCGCTGCGGCTGGACGTTCCTTTCCCGGCAAGGTTCTCGGGGAGATCCGCCGACGCGAGTTTGCTAATCTCCTCCAGTTTTGTGTTCCATTTTGCGACCAAGTCACGTAACCGCTCCGCCTGTGGAACCGCGAGATCGATAGCTTCGGCGCGATCGGTTGAGAGATTGTAGAGTTCCCAGGGTTCGTCAATGGGCGCGACGGCTTTCCACTTTCCGACCCGAATCGCTTTGTTCCCGTCGTGAAACCACCAAAGTTCACGCGGCTCTGCGGTATCTGCGGAAAATTCGGGCACGAGACTCTTTCCCGGAGCCGGGGGAGCTCCCTCCGGATGTGTCGCTCCGGCGAGTTCGAGGAGAGTCGGGGCGATGTCGATGACATGTCCCGGTGCCCGTCGGAGTTCCCCTCGTGCGGCGATGCGAGACGGCCATGAGACGAGGAGAGGGGTGGAGATCCCACCTTCGTGTGTCCAGGTTTTATGTCGGCGGAAAGGGGTGTTGCTGACCGTGGACCAGCCGGGTCCGAGACAGAGATAGGTGCCCGCCGAACCGGGCGGGAGAGTCGGGTCGTGGCCATCATCACGAACCATGATCTCCGCGCTGCCGCCATTGTCTGACAGAAAGAGAATGAGGGTGTCGTTCCATGTTCCCATTGATTTGATCTGGTCAAAAACCCGACCGATCTCGACATCCATACGGTGAATCATCGCGGCGTGGATTGCCATCTTCTGGGCCTGAAACCCCTGCTGTGCTTCGGTTAGGGTTTTCCAGGGAACCGGTCGATTCACCTCTCCATTCCCAAGAATCTCAAGAGCCTCCGGAAAGGAATAGGGCGGACCGAGATCAATTTCTGGACGGGAGAGAGTGCTGTCCACGAGACCGAGATCCTGCATTCGTTTCCAACGCTTCGCTCGGATCGAGTCCCAGCCTACGGTGTAGATTTTTTCATAGATCGCGATGTCCTCGGGCAATGCCTGCAGTGGAAAATGGGGTGCCGCGAAGGGGAGGTAGTGAAAAAAGGGCGCGTCGGAGTAGTTCTCCGCGTGCTCCTTCAGCATCGCGATTGTTTCATCCGCGAGCGCGACGGTCCCATAGTAACCAGAGTCTTTTTTCACTGGAGGCAAGGCGAGATCGTCTCGAAAATGTTTGTTTGGATTGAAGAAACGGCCCTGATCCTTCAGGTAGTAGGAGTGGTCAAATCCCGCTGCGACCGGCATTCCGTCGATGTGCCATTTTCCGCAGTGATAGGATCGGTACCCTGCTGGCTTCAGCATCTGCGGGAGTAGCACCGCCCAGTCAGGGCGGGTGTTCTTTTCCCCTCCGCCTCCGGAGACCGTGGGGAGTTCGTCGCGGCGGATCTGCTGGGCGTAGTAACCTGTCATCAGCGCACCCCGGGTCGGCCAGCAGCGGGCAGTATTGTAGAATTGGGTGAAATTCAATCCCTGTGCCGCGATGGAGTCGAGATTCGGCGTGGCTATTTCGCTTCCGTAACATCCCAGATCCGAGTATCCGAGATCGTCCGCCAGAATGAGGAGGATATTCGGCTTTGCGACTTCTGCCGCAGGCAGAGTCGAGGGAAAAACGTTGACGGAAATTAGAAAAGATAGAATCGAGAGACGAGTCATGAGTCCCTCATCATAGGCGAATTTTTTTCGTACCGAAAAGAGGAAAGAGATCGGACTCGCGCTATGCGCGGCAAGTAGCTTAAACGAGGGAACAAGTCAACTTTTGGTCGGGCCACTCTTTTTTTCTCGCACTTCGATGAGGACCTTTTCTCCCTCCGTTGTTTTCCGAATCTCGAAAAGATCGATGGCCCCGAAAAGTCCGCTCAGTTTTGCAAAACCAAAGGTGCGGTGATCGATCGAACTCTGATTCGAGAGTTGATTTCCCACGGCAGGGAGCGGTGCCCAGCCGTCTTCGTTGGCAGCGGCGGTAATCGCGCTCCGCAGCGTTGTCATGAGTTTGGTATTTCCCTTGAGCTTGTTGGCGCTGACCTGCTGCTCCTTGCGGGCTTTTCTCGCATCCTCGTCGTCGTCGAGGAATAGGAACTTTGTGCAACTGTTGATGAAGGGGTCGGGGGTTCGGTGCCCTCCGAATCCGATGACGTTTTTCCCATCTGCGCGGAGGCGGGTGCAGAGCGGGGTGAAGTCGCAGTCGGACGAGACAATGCAAAAAGTGCGGACGTCTTTGGTGTAGAGAATGTCGATCGCGTCGATCACGAGACGAATATCCGTTCCGTTTTTCCCTTTGACCAGATCAAAGAGCTGCACCGGCTCGATGGCATGATCATGCAGCACGTTTGTCCAGCCGAGCAACCCGCGTTTGGCCCAGTTCCCGTAAGCTCTGCGGATGTTGGCGACCCCGTAGGTTGCCAGCTCGGTCATGACAAAGTTGATTTTCGCAGCCGGAGCATTGTCGGCGTCGATGAGGAGAGCGATTGCGTCTTTCGGAGCGGGCATAGGAACGGGAAGGGTAACAAAGAGAAAAAAATAGCACAGTTTTCTTTGGCGTACCTCCGAATGTCCCACCCCGTGGGGTAGAGTCCAGTCAGGACACAAAGATTTGCTTCCTCTCGTCTGCTCGCTACTCTCCCTTCGTTGTCACCATGATTCGTATTTTTCATACCGCAGATTTGCATTTGGGTCTCAAGTTCACCCGGGGCGGGTATTCGCCCTCCCTCCAAGACCGGCTCGTCGCGCAGCGTCTCGTCACGCTCCGGGGGATGGTGGACCTCGCAAACGAACGCTCCTGCGAAGTGTTTGTGATGGCCGGCGACCTTTTTGACACTCCTCGTGTCACCAAGGGGATCGTGCGCGAGGCTGCGGAGACCCTCGCTCGCTTCGATGGAGTCGTGATCGTTCTTCCGGGGAATCATGACTACATACAGGAAGAAGATCCGCTCTGGCCTTCGTTTGTGGATGCGCTGGGCGAACGGCATCATTTGTTGCAGCGGGATACACCCTGTGACTTGCGAGATCAGGGCGTGCCGCTCGTGATCTTTCCCGCAGTCTGCGGATCGCGACATTCCAAAGTGAATGCGGTTGGTTGGGTGCCCGGGGCCCTTGCTCGTCTCAACCTGCCCGCAGATATTCGTCGTGTCGGGGTCGGGCACGGCAGCCTCGAAGGACTCTCGCCAGATTTCAGGGGTGATTATTTTCCGATGACACGAAAAGAGCTCGAAAGTTCAGGAATGGATGTTTGGTTGCTGGGACATACGCACGTGAGGCATCCAGACCGCGAGTGTTTCGAGGGAGAAAAAATCCTTTTCCCGGCCACCCCGGAACCGGACGGATTTGATTGTCGCCACGGCGGATATGCTTGGATCCTGGAAGTAGCGGAAGATGGTGCGGTCTCCGGCGAGTCCGTGACCACGGGAAATTTCCGATTCCGTACCATCGTGAGAGGACTGAATGGGGAGTCCGACCTCGACGCGCTGAAAGCGGAAGTGGGTGAGTTCGACTCCGAGAGGGATCTCGTGAAGCTCGTCCTTTCCGGCAGGCTGTCCGATGAGCTGCATGAGAGTCGTGGGGAATGGCTTGAGACCATGCGCGAGCGAGTGCTCTACCTGGAGGACGACCTCTCCGGGCTCATCAAAGAAATCCGTCCGGCAGACATCGAGCGGGAATATACTGCGGGGTCTTTTCCGTATCGACTCCTCACTGCCCTCTCGGGCGACAGCGGTGATCCCGAGGCTTTGCAGATGGCGTGGGATCTCGTAAAGGAGGCGAAAGTATGATCGTGCGACGTCTCCATCTCCACCCCTTCGCGGGATCGTCTGATCGGGAAGTGACGTTTTCCTCTGGTTTGAATGTGGTGGTCGGCCCGAACGAAGCGGGAAAAACGACCCTGCGGCGCGCCCTGCGTCAGGTTTTGTTCGTTCCGACGAAGCTGACAAAGACTCAGGCAAAAGAAAAGGTGACCCCCTACCTTCCGCTGAGCGGCGGTGATACGATCCGAGTTTCGGTGGAGTTGGAGGCCGAAGGGAAAACGTGGAAGCTCTCGAAACGCTGGGCGAGCGGCAACTCCAGTGCGGAACTTCAATTGCCCGGAGGTGGGATCGTCTCCGAAAACGAGGCGATCGAAACGTCCGTCGCAGCCTTGCGCGGTCTCACCCAGGGCACTTGGGAAAATGTCCTCTTTGCGACGCAGGGGGGAGTAGGGGATTCCCTTACCCGTCTCGGCGACGGAGTGGAGTTCGAAGATCTCAATCAAGTGATGCGGCGCGCCGTTTTTGAAACGGACGGAGTCTCACTCGAGATCCTTGCGGAGGCGATCGAGGAACGTTGGGAAAAAGCATTCGGTCGTTGGGATCGCGAGCTGAATCGTCCCGAAGGGAATCGTGGACTGGACAATGCGTGGGCGCGCGGAGCCGGATCCATCGTGACGAGCTGGTATGGCCGAGAGCGAGCCCGCCTCGCCCTGAGTGCAGCAGAGACCTACTACCGGCGGCTTGATGAACTCAATACGGCACTCAGCGCAGCGGTTCGCGAAAATGAATCTCTGAAGAACTGGGTCGAGTCGCACGAGGCGGTTGCAAGGGATACCGAACTGCGATCCGGCCTCGAAGGTCGCCTCGCGCAGGTCCAGGCAAAGGGAACCGGGTTGAAACAAATTTCCCACGAATGGCCCGTCGCCGCGAGCAAACGTCTTGATCAGGAGACTCTCGCCGCCAGTCTCCGGGGAAAATCCGCAGCACTCGCCGTCGAACTGACTGCGGCACGAGCTTGGGAAGCTGCCGCAAAACTGCGAAGCCTCCTTGAGTCGGCGGAACAGATGCAATCCCGCCTCGAACTTTCCCGAAAAGAACGTGACGCCCTTTTCGAGGTGACCGCAAAAGACATCGAGACTCTCGAAACGAACGGTCGGGAGCAGGATCGACTTCGTGCCCGACTGGAAGCCGCCGTCTTGAAAGTTTCCTTCCGGGCTGGGAAAACGATAAACTTGGAGGCCAGGAGCGGAGTTGGGGAACCGCTCCCCGCCTCTCTTCCAGCCGGGGAGGAGCTCCATTTTTCCGCCGGTGGTCGAGCGGTGATTCGCGAGGCCGGAGGAGAGTGGGAACTCGAAGTTTCCTCCGGGGAAATTGATGTAACCGCAGAGGAAGCGCGCTTTCAGAAACTCGAAACAGATTCCGCCGCGCTCCTCGTCAGAATGAGCGCAGTGGACTTGACCGAAGCGAGGAAAAAGCGGAACGACTACCAGGAGAAATCGAATCACTTTCGTATGCTTGAAAAGCAACTGAGTGAACTCCTCGGTCCTGAACGAACACTGGATTCCCTCCGTCGGGCACTTGCGGAAACCGGAGCCAGCGCCAGTGCGCCGGTCCGGGGAGTGGAGGATCTTTCAAAAGCCCTAGGGAAGGCCGACGCCGAAGCGATTGCCGCAGAGAAAGAGTCCGCCGCCCTGCGCACACGGATTGCCTCTTGGGTCGAGTCCTATCAGTCCGCCGACGCGCTTCTTGATCTCCTCGTGGATCTACGGGGCGAGCATCAGACGATACGACGAGACCTCGATGCCTTGCGCCCCCTCCCTGAGCCGTTTACCGAGGCCGCTCCCTTTCTCGAAGAATTCCGCCGACAAAAAAACGTGCTGGAAACGAAAAAAGCGGCGATGAATCAGATCCTTATTGAAAAAGCGGGACTCGAAGGACAGGCCCCAGAACTCGAACCGGCCGACGCGGCCGATCAGCTCCTGCTCGCTTCCGCCGCCTTTGACCGATCACTCCGGGAAGGTGAGGCGGTCGGAAAGATTCGGGAACAGTTTTGTTCTCTACGGATCGAGATGGACCAAGGGACCCTCGATCCCTGGCTAAGGCACTTTGCAGAAGTCATGTCGCCCCTCACCGGCGAGAAATATCGAGCCATTTCGCTTGGAGACAGCCTTGTTTTCCGCTCCGATGAGATTCAGGTGCCTTTTGGATCACTCTCTGCGGGCACTTTTGCCTGTCTCGGGCTTGCGGTTCGCCTTTCTATGGCACGATGGTTTCTCGAAGGGAGGGACGGATTTCTGATTCTCGATGATCCGCTCGTGGACCTCGATCCGGCAAGACAGGTTGCCGCGACTGCCATGCTCAAGCGCTTCGCGGAGGACAAACAAGTCATCCTCCTCACCTGTCATCCCAGCCACGCAGACTTACTCGGGGGGAATCGAATCGAGTTGTAGGGCAATTGGTCGCCGGCAGTGAATGTTTCAGGCCCGTTTTGTGCTACGGATGTGACATCCGCCAACCATACGGACTCGCGGTGGCACTCGGCTCACTGGAAACAGAGCGGCTCAGCAGCACAAGGTCGGGATGAAGGGAGACGGGGAGAGAGACGCGGTGCAGCGGATGTCAGAGGCCTATTTCAGGCTCTGCAAAACGCACGATCCGGAAATGCACTCTGCACACGGCGCACGGCGAGTGGAATTCAAGATTTGCTCTGGAGCAGGCGTAACAGACTCCTAGTGAACGAAGTGCCACGTGTCCTTCTCTTCTGGAATTGATCTTGCGAGAGAGGAGAGGATACCAAAGAACGGTTCCTTCTCTCTCACTAGGTGCGGATCTGACTTGGATAGACCAAGGGAAGAACTGTGCGTAGACCGTTGCGGGGAGGGGCAGCATTTGAAACCAATTCGGAAATACTGAAAAATAAGACCCTCCAATTTATGAAAACAATTCTCTATTCACTATTCGCGGTAGGATCGTTGAGTCTTGCTTCTGCGGGCGACAGTTATGTGGTGGTGCTGTCTCCGACTTCGGGGAACATTGCGAAAGGCATCGTCACTTTTGACGAAGGGCCAGATGAGGTCGTGATCAAGGCCCATGTGAGCGGATTGAAGCCAAATTCGAAACATGGATTTCACATTCACGAGTTTGGAGATGTCTCCGCAAGTGACGGTAAAGCGGCTGGTGGACATTTTAATCCCGCCGGGCTAGATCATGCCCTCCCGGGAGAGAAGGCTGGCCATGCTGGTGATCTTGGAAATCTCGAGGCCAACGAGAGCGGGGTGGCAATCCTGAGCTTGAACGTAGAAAAGAGTCAGTTTCCTGATGGTCTGCGATCCATCCTGGGTCGTGGCATGATCGTTCACGCAAACCCGGATGACGGTGGTCAACCGACTGGTAATGCGGGCGACCGGATCGCTTCGGGAGTCATCGGCCTACGTAATCCGGATTCCAATCCTTTTGCCCTGATGAATCAGGAGGTGAAGACGGCAAAGGTGGGCGTGGTCACTGATCCGGCGGGTGATCCTCTGGAGAAGGCAAAAGAGGCCGCGATTGAAACAGGTGAAACCATCTCGGATGGTGTAAAAGACGCTCTGCGGACTACCGGGAAGGCTCTCAAGACCGTCGCCGATGCAGTCGAGGAAGAGATCAAAAAGTGATCGAGACGGGGTTCGAGCTGATGGGGCATTCGATTGCGGGAAAGCGCACGCCGGTCGATGGAAAGAGACGAACGCACGCTACTCGAGGGAAAGGGCGGAGGCGCTGTTTAGGAAATGCCTCGAAATCGACTGGGATAACGCTGACGCGGCAGAGCATCTTTGCGGCTTGAAAACGGCAAAACTGAAATCGCGAACTCCACGAAAGAGGACTCTGCTAACGACCGCTCTTGTCATGGCGTGCGGTGTGTATGCGTGGTGCGGGTTCCCTTTCTCCGGGACATTGGGAGTTAGTCCTGATCCTCGGGTTGATGTGTCGACCAATATCCCACCGGTCGGACCTCGGGTGTAACGGAATGACGAAGTTAGACGGGGGTTTACAGTATTCCCCCGGCAACCTCTCCGACGTATCTCGCTCGTTTGAGGAAAACGAATGGCGCGAATGGGTGGATTGGCCGTGAGCAAAAAACACTTATGGTAATATTACTGTGTTCCGATCGCTCTTTGCATGACTTCACTACATCGTCCGATTTTCTTTCTCTCGATCCTCTTTACAGCTCTGTCTTTTTCCGGGGAAGCGGAGGAACCGGTGCGACCGCTCAATTTTGTCAATGACATCGTACCAATCCTCACGAAGGCCGATTGCAACACGGGTAGCTGCCATGCCAAGGCGATCACGGGGCAACGCGGCTTTCGGCTCTCTCTGCTCGGGTTCGAGTCAGAGGATGACTACGAGCACATCGTGAAAGAAGGCCGGGGGCGTCGCATCTTTCCTGCGGCACCGGATCAGAGTCTGCTCCTCCTGAAGGCGGCGAACATCGTCCCCCATGGCGGTGGCAAGAAGTTGGATCCCGAATCGGAAAGCTTCAAAACTCTCGTACGCTGGATCAGCGAGGGCACGCCATACAGTTCGGAAAAGGACCCCACGCTTGCCAAGATCGAGGTGGAGCCGAAAAAGATGTCGATGAAAAGTAATTCGAATCAGGCCCTCAAGGTCACGGCTCGATACTCCGACGGCAGCACGCGCGACGTCACCGCAATGTCGCTTTTCGAGGCGAACGACTCCAGCATGGCGGAAGTCGATGCAACGGGACTCGTGAAAACACTCGATCTCCCGGGCAACGTCGCAGTGATGGTGCGCTACTCGGGAGAGGTTTCCGTTTTCAGCATTTCCATTCCACTCGGAGCACCGGTCGAATCGCTCCCACCGTCGAAAAATTTCATCGATGACCTCGTTTTTGGGAATTTGAAAGCGATCGGGGTACCGCCGTCACCGGTGATCGATGACGCTACCTTCTTGCGCCGCGTCACCCTCGACATCGCGGGCCGCCTCCCCACGATTGAAGAGGCCGGAGGGTTTCTCAGCGACGTCGATCCAAAAAAGCGCGACCTAGCAATCGATCGGCTCCTGAACAGCCCGGATTACGCCGATTACTTTGCGAATAAGTGGACCGCTCTTTTAAAAAACAAGCGCGAAGACGCGGCGGACATCACGGCGAACTTCGCTTTTCACGCATGGATGCGCGACAGCCTGCTTGCGAATCTGCCCTACGACGATCTCGTACGCCAGATCCTCGGTGCGACGGGCACGATCGTCGCGAATCCTCCCGTGGCTTGGTACAAGCGGGTGAAGGAACCGAACATGCAGCAGGAGGATGTCGCTCAGCTCTTTCTCGGCGTGCGGATGCAGTGTGCGCAGTGCCACCACCACCCGTTTGAGCGCTGGAGCCAGCGGGACTACGATGCCCTTTCCGCCTTTTTCACTCAGGTAGGGCGCAAGCCGACGGCGATCGCGGGCGAGGATCTGATTTTCCATAAACGAGGCATCGCCCTCGTCGAGAACAAAAAAACTCAGGAAAAGGTGATGCCAGCCGCACTTGGGCAAACCCCGGTACCCATACTTCCGGACGAGGATCCCCGTCTCCTCCTCGCCGATTGGATGGGCGAGGCGTCGAATCCTTTTTTTGCGACGGCTCTCGTAAATCGCTACTGGAAACACTTTTTCAAACGCGGTCTTGTCGAGCCCGAGGATGACATCCGCGACACGAATCCCGCGACGAACCCAGAATTGCTCGATGCCTTGGCAAAACATTTTATCGAGAGCGAGTTCGATCTGAAGGCGGTCATCCGTGTCATCACACAGAGTCAAACGTATCAACTCAGCGCTATGCCGAACGAGCACAACGCAGTCGACCGACAGAATTTTTCTCACTTCTATCCGAAGCGGCTCCAAGCGGAGGTGCTACTCGACTCGATCGACATGCTCACGGGAGCAAAGACCGACTTTGCAAATCTGCCGCCGGGAACGCGTGCGATCTCGTTACCGGACAACAGCTACAACCGTGCGTCGCAGTTTTTGAAGGTCTTCGGCCGCCCCGAAGCTGCAAGCGTCTGTGAGTGCGAGAGGGTGCAGTCGAGCAGCCTCGGTCAGAGCTTGTACATGATGAATTCTGCCGAGGTGAAGAGCAAACTTACCTCCGCCGGAGGCCGAGCTGATCGGCTCAGTAAACTGGAAACACCTGTCGCCGAGACGATTCGTGAGATCTATCTTGCCGCATTCAATCGCGAACCCACGGGCGAAGAACTGAGCATCGCCGAGGATCACATCGTAAAAGAGCGCCTCGATCCCGCCGGCAAACCGATCGCGTCTGTCGCAGCAAAGAAACAAGCCTACGAAGATCTGCTCTGGGCGATCTTGAGCACAAAAGAGTTTTTGTACAACCACTAAGATATGATGTCCCGATCCCTTTCTTTTCCCGCACTTCTGGGTGCTGTTGTCCTGGCATGTGCCGCGCCCGCAAATGCCCAACTCGTCGTGCTGCCCGCTCCGCGGCTCCTCACGACCATGCCGATGGGCGGACAAGTCGGATCGACCGTCGAAGTCGCGATCACGGGGGAAAACATCGAAAACGTGACCGAATTACGTTTTTCGACACCAAAGATCACCGCCAAGCCGTTCGTGGGAGCAGATGGCAAGCCTGTCGAAAATCGATTTCTCGTCACCATCGCTCCCGATGCTCCCGTGGGCGTACACGATGCACTGGTCATGTCGCGCTTGGGATTTTCCACGCCACGGGCGTTCTCAGTGAACACTCTCAAGGAGGTGACTCGCACGGCGGCGAATAACACCATCGAAACTGCCCTGAAACTGCCCGCGAACACGATCTGCAACGCGGTCATGACACAGCGCGCGGTGGATTTCTATTCTTTCGAGGGGAAAAAGGGCCAACGTATCGCGGTCGATTGTGCTGCGGCTGGGATCGATTCCAAGCTGACTCCTGTCGTAATCATTGCCGATGCAAAAGGGCAAGACCTCCTCGTGAACCGCACCGGCGGGATCATCGACTTCGTGCCGCCGGCGGACGGGACCTACCTGGTGAAAGTCAATGACCTCACTTACCAGGGCGGCGAGCGACATTTTTACCGTCTCGCGCTCCGAGAGGTGGCAGGTGACGGTCCCGCCCCACAACAGCTCGCGACGACTTCGGTGAGCGCCGTTTCGTGGCCACCTCAGGGGCTGGCTCCGAATGCCAAAGGCTCCGAAACGGAACCAAACAACACCGCCGGAGAGGCGCAAAAAGTGACACTACCGCTCGATGTGGCAGGTAGTTTCTACCCTGCTGCGGATGTCGATACCTATGAATTCTCGGGGAAAAAAGGCGAAGTATGGTGGGTCGAAGTCGCTTCTGAACGACTGGGTCTGTCCACAGATCCTTTTGTCCTTGTGCAAAAAGTCACCAAAACCGGGGCGGAGGAGACCCTCACGGATGTCGCCGAACTCTATGATATCGCCAGTCCGATGAAGGTCTCGTCGAACGGATATTCCTATGATGGACCGCCCTACGATGCCGGATCGCCCGATGTTCTCGGCAAAGTCGAAATCAAGGAAGATGGAGTCTATCGGCTCCAGGTACGGGATCTTTTTGGTGGCACCCGCAATGAACCCGGCAATGTCTACCGACTCCTCGTTCGTCAGGCCCAACCCGACTTTGCTCTCGCCACGTGGGCTGTTCACATGACCTTGCGCAACGGCGACCGTGCGGCCTTCTCCAAGCCCATCTCTCTGCGGGCCGGCGCGGGGATGGTATTCGAAGTGGCGGTGATCCGCCGCGACGGGTTTGCTGGCGAGATCGAATTGAGCATGGACGGTCTTCCTGCCGGTGTGACCGCGAGCGGATTGAAGATCCCTGTGGGGAAAAATGTCGGTCATCTCATTATCAATGCAGATCCCGCAGCGAAGTGCGGAACGGCGCTCGCAAATGTCGTCGGTCGTGCGACGATCAACGGGGCTGTCGTGACGCGCCCCTGCCGTCTCGCCTCGATGGAGTGGCCTGTCAAAGACGCCAAGGGTGAGATACCAACTCCCCGTCTCTATGCCAATATCCCCGTGTCGGTCAGTGATGCAGAGGCTTCTCCGCTGACCATCGCTGCTGCGGAGGACAAAGTCTGGCAGGCCAAGGTGGGCGAGACTCTCAAGATTCCGCTCAAGGCCGTCTGGCGTGGCGAATTCTCCGGCACGTCAATGAAGCTGAAAGCATACGGTGCTGGTTTCGAAGGCGTAAAGGAAGTCGATCTGCCAGTCAAGGCGGGTTCTACCGAATTGGTCATTGACCTCGCTGCCTTGAAGACGCCCCCGGGTGATTACACTCTCGCTCTTTACGGTAGTGCCGTTGCGAAATATTCCTACAATCCCGAGGCAGTGAAGGCTGCGGAGGAACTCAAGAAAAAGGCCGAGGCCGAAGCCCTCATTATCGCCACCGAAGCGAAAAAGCTCGCAGGTGACGCCGCCAATGCTCCCACTGAAAAGAAGTCCGAGATGGCCAATGCCGCGAAAGTCGCCGCTGAAAAGCAAAAAGTCGCTGAAGCAGTCATGGCCAAAGCCGTTCAAAAAATGAAAGTGGTCACGGATGCTGCCGCACCCAAGGACATCGTCGACATCTACGCCTCCCGGCCAATCCGCCTTTCGGTGAAGGCAGTTGAACCAGCTCCAGCTCCCGCTCCAGTTGCTGCTCCAGTTGCTGCTCCAGTTGCTGCTCCAATTGCTGCTCCAATTGCTGCTCCAGTTGCTGCTCCAGTTG
>JAGPCC010000005.1 GCA_018058245.1 Verrucomicrobiales bacterium | reverse complement strand
GGTCAAATGTCAACGCGCCCAGAAATAGAAATCCAACTTGAAAGCACGCCCCGATCAAAATCGGTCGGCGATAGCGGTGGGATATTGCCGCTCGAAGATTCATCTGAGGTCAATGTCTGAGGCGAACAGTATTTATTCGTATGATCTCCCGCAGTCATATCCACCAAGAGACCCGAATCCAAAAATGCGGGAAAACCCCCGTCCTGACAAGGAAAATTGTGCGAAACGTGCGCATATCAGGCAGCGGAAGGCGGTGGGAATTCGGATCAGGCGCTATCGCTGATATCACGACTTCCGGGGTCCGAAAAGGCAAACGGGGAACTACCTGGCGGTCCGCTGGAGGGGATTGAGGTCCGGGCGATACTGCCGGTGAACTGCCCGAAGTTCAAGGAAGCCCCCAAAGAACGCCGATTTTCCCTCAATATCGACGTAACCGACTCTCTTTCAATGGGTAGACCCCGAAAAAGAGCGGTAGAAAGAGAATTTTTGGTCCTTTTCCTGCGGGATGGACACCAAACGAAAGCCGGGTAGTGCGGGGGGACCAGATTCAATCGTCGTTCCTGCGTGATTCCTCTTAGTTAGTCTCCGATGACGGGAGTTCGGGAACTTTCGATTGAGTCCGTAGCGAAAAGAGTCTGAGTAAATACGGAGCTAGGATCCCGAAACAGAAGTAGGCAACGACCCTCCAAGATTCCGGGATTCGAGGAAGAATAATGCTGAATAGGAACAGAAGCAGCGTGAGGCCAAGCAAAAATGGAAGCCACTGTCGGATAGGAGGTGGTGTCTCACCGCTCAATCTGTACATCAAGTATCCAGCCGGAATAATGCCGAGCATCTGCAACCAAGAAGGAAGTCCTAACAATCCGCAAAGAGTGAAGCCGAAAGCAACAGTGATAGTCACCAAGATGGCTTTTAAGATGATGGCGCAGATGCCACGAAGCAATGTCATTGTAGGCAACGTATTGGAGGTTCGGCACAACGTAAAAATAGTCCTCACTGCTTCCCCTCCACCTGTTATTCACCGACCGGCGTTGCCGATTCGGTGCAAGACAGGCGCGATGTCGGCGGTGGCTCGGAGAGGATTTTACGGTGCCGGGGGGAAATCCGTCAAGCCCCAGTGATTCGGGACAACCCTTTTCTAAATTTCCGAGGCCTTTACACAACCCGATCTCCCGATCTCCCTCCTCACCGGTCTACCGACCGGCACTCGATGCGGGTTCCGGGTGCGGGCTGTCGGTGCGAACGGGAATGGTCCCTGGAGCGATCCCGCGACGAAGATCGTTCGGTGAGGCGGAGAGTGAGATTTTGCAAACTGCACGACTCGGAATGCATTTTCGGCGGCAGGTTTCCTTGACAACTGGTCACGACCTCATTCCGAGAGGATGACAAGCGACTCATTGTGAGCGGATTACATGCACTGCTTTCCGTTTCCCGTCGATGTGGGCATAGGATCTGCGAAAGAGGGTAGTACTATGAAACCAAATCCTCACTTCCTATGGTTGCCGGAATCCACCACTTTTGCGGTGTGTTTTGCGGTATTTTCGCTCACGACCGGTTCTTCTTTCGCCCAGGGAAAGGTTGTCATTGAGGGAGGTCCTGGTGAGATCCAAGTCTCTGATCGGGATGGACGACCGGAACCTGTCCGGCCAGCTGGGGCGACTTCCAACAACCCGGTTCGCAAAACGGATCAGACGATTCCTCAGGGGTATCTGGATACGGCGCCCTCTGGGGCAACGGAAGTCCGTCCAGTGTCGACTTCTCCGACTACGGTTTTGATTCCGGGGAAAACGGCGGTGGCAGCAGATGCCGCGCTCGGGATCACGGCCCCGGCGGCTGCGGATGTATCGAAAGAAAGTGTTGAAACAGCAAAACGACTTGCGGAGATTCGTCGTGAATTGGGTATCGCTGATGCGGCGACGCAATCGCTGATCAAGTTAGATACGGAGAATCTGTTCACGGAGGGAGCTGCCACTCTCGACCCGATCGCGACGGACACTCTCGCGAAGATCGCGGAATATATCCGCTTGGTGGATGAGGAAAAGGTAGGGGTGACCTATCATTTTGCAGTTCCGCTGAATGACAAAGCTCTTGCATGGGATCGGTCGGTGGCTCTGGTAGCTTGGATGACAAAGGAGGGTGGTCTCGGCAAAACGGAGTTTGTCGTGAATACTCCAGATGAGGTGAAGGTCGCCACGCCGACACCCGCTGCGGACGATGGGAATACGGCCTTCTTCAAGAGTACTGTCGAGATTCTGATCCAGCACCGCTGAATCGGGAAGGGTGCTGCGTCAGAGGGTCAGGTAGAAAACAACCACATCTGGAGGTCTTCCGGCTCTTCCACTTTGCCGGAGGGTTCCACTGGAAGCGATTTGTGGGGAACTTCGTCCCGCTCTGAGCGGGACGAGGCTGTTTCCGAGTCGGGATTTCCCTCAAGAGCGGCGAGTATCTCTCTCGCCCGTGCGATGATGGAGTCGGGCAGGCCGGCCAGTCGGGCTACTTGGATTCCATAACTTTTGTCGGCGGCACCGGGAACGATCTGGCGGAGGAAGATGATCTGATCGTTCCACTCGCGGACTGCGATGTTGTAATTGTTTAGCCCGGCGCGGGAGTCTGCGAGCTGGGTCAGCTCGTGGTAGTGCGTCGCAAAGAGGGTCCGGCTCTGCACGAGATCGTGCAGGTGCTCAACGACACTCCAGGCAATCGAGAGGCCATCGTAGGTGGCGGTGCCGCGACCGATTTCGTCGAGAATGACGAGGCTCTGCTCGGTCGCGTTGTTGGCGATGAGGGCGGTCTCGGTCATCTCGACCATGAAGGTGGATTGCCCTTTGGCGATGTCATCATTTGCCCCGACTCGGGTGAAGATGCGATCGACAAGCCCGATCTCTGCACTTTCCGCAGGAACGAAGCTGCCGATCTGGGCGAGCAGGGTGATGAGGGCGACTTGCCGAATGTAGGTCGACTTCCCAGCCATATTCGGCCCAGTAATGAGCATGAATCGATTGCTCTCGGCCTCCATCGCGGTGTCGTTGGGGACGAATTTCTCCTCACCGATGTTCTGGTCGAGCACGGGATGGCGACCGTTCCGAATCACGAGATTCCGCGATTCATTTAACATTGGCCGGCAGTATCCAAAAAGGCGCGCGGTCTCGGCAAATCCGGTGAATACATCGATCTCGGCGAGGGCCGAGGCGGTTTCCTGAATCGCGACGAGTGATTCCAAGACGGTCTCGCGGAGGTTGAGGAATTCCTGATACTCCAGGGTTCGCAATCGTTCGTCCGCACCGAGGATTTTGTTTTCTACTTCTTTGAGCTCGGGCGTGATGTATCGCTCGGCGTTCGACATTGTCTGTTTCCGAGTGTATTCCGGCGGGGCTTTTTCCAAATGACTGTTGGTGATCTCGATGAAGTACCCGAAGACCGCATTGTATTTGATTTTCAGGGAGGGGATTCCGGTCCGGTCCTGCTCACGGGTCTGGAGATCGGCGACCCATTGTTTGCCTTCGGTCGTGGCGCGGCGCAGTTCATCGATCGCTTCACTGTACCCTTCGGCAAATATCCCGCCTTCTTTCAGCGACGCGGGGGGTTCCTCGGCGAGAGAGTTGCCCAGCAGGTTCACGAGGTCCGTGAAATCGCCCAATCGGCCTCCGAGCTCCAGGGCGAGCGTCCCGCCACCGAGCGACGCGAGATGCTCGCGCACGTCAGGCACTTTCCGGAGGGATCCTTCCAGTGATTTTAAATCCCGTGCATTTCCCGATCCCTGACTGAGTCGACTGATCGTCCGCTCGATGTCCCGCACTTCGCTAAAGTCGCGACGGAGTGTGTTGAGGAGAAACGATTCCCGCCGGAGCGCTTCCACCATGTCCTGGCGCGCGACGAGCGTCCTGAGATCCCGAATCGGATGGAGAACCCAGTGCCGCAACTTTCGGGCACCCATTGGCGTGGATGTGCGGTCGATTGCTCCGAGTAAGGAAGCTTTTGCCCCGCCGGAGCGACTCGTCACGAGATCCAGATTTGCCTGACTGGAAGCATCGATCAAAACATAGGAATCGGTATGATAGGCCTGAAGGGTCCGCAGATGACTGACGCTGCGGCGGAGCTGTGTCTCGACGTAGTGAAGAATGGCACCCGCAGCACCGATCGCGGGGAGGAGTCCGGCGCAGCCGTAACCGTCGAGGGATTGCACTTTAAAATGCTGTTTCAGCGTGTATTCGGCCTGATCGATGAGAAAAGGATAGGCATCGTAGCTCTGCGCCGAGGCGAACAAATCAAATTCACCGGTCTGCTCCTCGGAGTAGAGCAGCTCGCTAGGGCGGAGCCGGGCAAGTTCGTCTTCGAGGGCGGTTTTTTCCGGAAACTCGGTCAGGCGGAACTCTCCGGTGGTGTGCTCGATGTAGGCAAGGCCAAAACGATTTTTGGCACGGAACACGGCCGCAAGGTAGTTTGATCGGGCCGAATCGAGCAGATTCAAATCGTCAATCGTCCCGGCGCTGATGATCTGGCTGATTTCCCGCTCGACGATTTTCCCCGGTTGCGGTTCGGTCGTCTGCTCCGCGAGAGCGACGCGCTTCCCTGCCCGGATCAGTTTGGCCATGTACCCCTCGGCAGCATGGTGTGGCACTCCGCACATCGGCATACCGTTGCGTTTCGTGAGCGCGACTCCGAGAATCGGCGCGGCGATCTTGGCATCTTCGAAAAACATTTCGTAGAAGTCGCCGAGCCGGAAAAGCAACAAGACATCATCGGGCAGCTGTCGCCGCATCGACAAATACTGCTGCATCATCGGCGTCATTTTCACGCCGTCACTGTCTGTCCTGCCTTCGGCCATCGTTTCGGGCGTTCACCTTAAAGACGGACGACCAAAATGCGAGCCGGTTTCTCTGCTTCCTAAGCGATGAGACAAGAGACCGCTTTTCGGGCTGGCCAAGAGGAAGTTCCAAGATTCCTACTGAGTTTCCCGAAAATATCGCCCCTATTTGAGAACAGATCGAAAGAGAGTATCCTTCCCGCTTCATGAGATCTTTCACCACCCTCCTCTTGCCCTGTATGTTCCTCAGTGGCTGCGAAGTCCTCGACACTTCTCGTTTGATTCCCTTCGCCGAAACCAAACCGGCATCAGAAGTAGTCACCCCGGAGGTCGATACCACTCCGGAACTGAGTAGGATCGTTGAATCGTTCACCGGGAAGATCTCGTGGTATTCGGTGAAAACCAACGGAGGAACGCGAACGGCCAGCGGTGAGCGCTTCTCTGATTCCGAAAATACGGCCGCTCACCGCAGCCTGCCCTTTGGAACACTCGTGGAAGTTACCAACTTGGCGAACGACAAGTCTGTCGTGGTTCGCATCACAGACCGTGGACCATTTTCCCATAGCCGAGTTCTGGATGTGTCCATCGGCGCTGCACGCAAACTCGACTTTGTCGGCAAAGGGGTGACCAATTGTCGAATCGATGTTCTGCGAAAGCCGTAGGGCCAAGGCCAGAGGAGCCCGCAGTTCCTCAGACGGTCACAGCCCTAACACGGCGAGGGCGTGGGATACTTTCCCGATCGCCAGAACGACTCCGGGGTATTCTTCTTCCCAGTGGGAGACGCCTCCTTTGAGATCCTCCCATTTTTCGCCGAGACTTTGATCGGGATTCTCCTTTGCCGCAGCAATCCCATTCGCCGTCTCCCGGACGAGATCTTTCACCTTGGAGGATTCCGGATGATGATCGATCTCGTTGAGCGCCGCCTCGAGAGCGGCGATCGACTCCTGCGCTTCTTCATCGTATCCGTTGATTGCGATGAGGGCCTTTCGGATTTCTTCCAGTTCTTTGTTCATGTAATGGGTCGTAGTGAGAAATACGGCGGGCGCAATCTCCTCAAGTGCTCGGGAACTCTCGTGCGTGCCGGTGACTACCAATCAGCCCGCCGGAGAAGTTTCCGGACGGGCTAAGAGAAGAATCCGGCAGTCTTTTTATTGTTGCTCGAAGGCGGGCTCTTTCCCTTCGTAGACACGGTAGAAATCGAGAATCGCGGTTTTCACTGCCTCGACCACTTCAGCGGAAGGATCCTGCTTTGCTTTCATGGCCGCCCTCATGAGAGAGTGGGCCGCGACCAGAGTTTTGGTGTAGGCAGCCTCGTCGTCGCCAGGTTTGATGCGCTGAGCCATAAAGTATTCCGATACAGTGGTGATGATCTTGCTGCAATGATCCTCTTTCGTCATGACCCAGCGGGTCGCCTGGTTGAAATTGAGCGGCGTGGTTTCTTTAAGCAATTCAGCGATCTGGAGATTTGCTTTTGCGATCGTGGACTGATCTTCGAGCATTTCTTCAAAACGAAGCTGATCGTGAAAAATGCCGCAGGGGACCTGACAATGGGCTTCGGCATTTCGCACGGGAAGGAAGAGTGCCGAAGCGACGAGGAGGGAAAGGGTAAGCAGGGTAGTTTTCATGGTGTTTTTACCATACCCAACAATCCGGAAGTCGGCGAGCCGGAAATGCGCCCCATTTCCGCTTTCCTCCGCTCCCGGAACGGGGAACACTGCAACGGCGAATGAGAATCGTTTTGCTTATCCTCTCTTTTTTAGGTTTCTTTCTCCGAACGGCTCCGGGGCAGGAACGCCCGAACGTGCTCTTTATCGCGGTCGACGATCTCGCCTGTGCGCTGGGATGCTACGGCGACCCCATCGCAAAAACGCCGCACTTGGATCGTCTCGCTGCATCGGGAGTGCGATTTGACCGCGCCTACAATCAAATCCCTCTCTGCAATCCGGCAAGGGCGAGTCTCATGACCGGTCTGCGACCCGATCAGATCCAGGTCTACGATCTGGACCGCCACTTCCGCGACGAAATACCCGACGTGGTGACGCTACCGCAGCAATTTCGCAAGGCCGGGTATTTTTCTGCCAGGGTCGGGAAGATCTATCACTACGATGTCCCTGCGGGCATCGGAACAAATGGACTCGACGATCCTGATTCTTGGGAAGTCACGATCAATCCAATCGGGAGAGATAAGACCGAGGAAGCTCTCATTTTCAATTCCGAGCCGAAACGCAAAATCAGCGCCTCACTCAGTTGGCTCGCGGCAGAAGGGACCGACGAGGAACAAACGGACGGGATCATCGCCACGGAGGCGATCCGATTGATGCGTGAATCGTCGGGAAAACCATTCTTTCTGGGAGTCGGGTTTTTCCGTCCGCACACTCCCTATGTGGCCCCGAAAAAGTATTTTGATCTTTATCCCGCAGAAAATATGCGCCTTCCTTACGCTCCTCCGGGAGATCGGGAGGATATCCCGATCGCAGCCTTTGCTCACAATAACCCTGTGCCGAATTATGGTCTGGAGGAAGCGACTCTCCTTGGTGCGCGGCAGGCGTATTATGCCTGCGTATCCTTTGTTGATGCCCAGGTCGGACGTCTCCTCGACTCACTCGACGAACTTCAGATCGCCGACCGGACCATCGTCGTGCTATGGAGTGATCACGGGTATCACCTCGGGGAGCACGCTGGAATTTGGCAAAAAAGAACCTTGTTCGAGGAAGCCTCGCGGGCTCCTCTGATCGTTCGGATTCCAGGCGTGGCGGGAAACGGGCAGCCCTGTCTGCGGGTCGTGGAGTATGTGGATCTCTACCCCACGCTCCTCGACGCGGTGGGTCTCCCAGAGGCAAGGGGCCTCGCGGGACGCACTCTCCTGCCTCTCCTCGATCACCCGGGAATGGCGTGGGACAGCCATGCTGTCACGCAGATCTTGCGACCCGCCGATGACCGTTTTCCTTCCCCAGTGATGGGCTGCAGCATTCGCACGGAACGCTGGAGATATACCGAATGGTCGGAAGGTGCCGCAGGAATCGAACTCTACGATCATTCCTCGGATCCTCAGGAGTTCCAAAATCTCGCGGTCGATCCTCGACCAACGGATCAAAAGGTGATGGATCATTTACGACTCCTGCTTCGCGCAAAAGCGAGCGGGAAAGTACCTTCCAGCCCGTTCCATCCCGCCCGACTGTAAGCATTTCCCCCGAAGTCGGCGGATTTTCCGGTAGGCGCTCGCGAGCTCAGCGAGGACTGGTCGGGGAAGTCGGGGCGGACCGAATGATGAGAGGAGGTCGCAGCATTTCATCTTCTTCCCGATCCACCGTTGATAGGTATTGATCAGCACTCGGAGAAATGAAGTAGACGCTCGAGCGACGTAGGGCCGGGCCTACCGGCAGACCGACTGCTCCTGCGGGAGCGATCGAATGTGAACCTGCCATGAGCGGACCAGTGGCAGAACTACGGTCGCCGGAGGTGAATTTAGATTCATCCAGACGGAGATCTGTGGACGACTCACGGGCATCGTCGAGGCGCACCGGTCGAGGCACGAGCTCCCTCTCATCATCCTGATCTCGAAGAAATGTGTTGTTCAGGCTGCTCTCATCGACGTCTCGCGAGCGGAGAGAAATGCGAAGATCGTCCGCTTTACGGAACGTGACCGGTTTATCGGAGAGATGCTGCTCCGGCCAAGGTTTCCCTTCCACTTTGGCGGTCATGCGGGCGATCGCATCCCGGATGTCTTCATCCATCCTTTGCGATTCGAGCGAGGGCTGTCGCAATGGGGCCTCGTCCGTCGGCGCGCTGGCGAGTGCCTCCTGCATCTCGTGAGGGGTCGCGAGGAATGCATCTCGGATATCCGCTCCACTTTCCGGTGCCGCCGTAAGAGCTGCCTCCGCAAAAAGATTGTCCTCTCCGGAAAACTCCACGCGGGCGATAAAAATCAACCGTCGTATCAGATCGACATCGCCACTCGCCAGCCGCAGCGCTGCCACGAGTAGTTCGCGTTTGCTGTCAGGATTCGTCTGGAGAGCATCTTGAAAAAGGACCGCAGCCTGGTTCGGATGCACTTCTACACCGGCAACGAGGGTATCGACTGCTGCTTGGGAATCCACCGCAGACTCGGAGGCTCTGCTGAAGCCAGCGGAAAAGCATAAAAACAAGGCCGGGAAAAAGATTGCGAACTTCATCAGAAAATATTGAAGTGGAGCGGGTAGTGGGAATCGAACCCACATAACTAGCTTGGAAGGCTAGGGCTTTACCACTAAGCTATACCCGCGATCGCAATAACTTCTCAGATTTAATTAGATTTTCAATGAATTTTTAGAAAAACTAAAAATAAAGCTAACTGAATCGAGTCCCCGGTCAGTCGAAACTGGCGGGGGACGGGAATTTAGCCATCTCTTTCCAAATGCCAACTCGATTTTTCAAGAATTTGTGATCTCTCTGCCGCAACGTCCCGCGCAAGTTCTCCTCCCGATTGCAAATTCCTTGCGGCGGACCCCACTCCTTTTTGTTTCGTTTACTGGGATCGGAGGTGTCGTTGCAGCGGACGGTGGTCACTGGTTCGTCGGGTGCCTCCTCGCTGCGGGTTTCATCGCGGGTAGTTTTTTCCTTCGCGGAGTTTTTCGACCCCTCCGGGCGATTCTGTGGACTGGCGCTCTGGTAATGATCGTGACTGGCGCGATGCACACTCAGGAACGAACCCGCATTCATCGCTTCCCTCTTGCGACGGCGTTGGCAAAGGGACAAACCGTTGCGGTGAAAGGAGAAGGGTGGATCACGGACATCGTGGTGCGTCGGGAACGGTCGATCTCGACCACCGTACAACTGGACCACCTCACCCTAGGCGGACAAGAGATCGCGTGCGACCACCGTGTTCCGGCCTGGATTCACCAACTTCCTCCCGGTCTGAAGTACGGAGACCGGATCGAATTCACGGGACAACTGATCCCCCTCAAAGGCCCGCAAACTCCCGGAGGATTTGATGCAAAAAAATTCTACTACCGACAGAACGGATCGCTCGGCAGCCTTGAGGTAGAAGACGGTGATTCATTTTCCATCTCACCCGTGAACAGTGGAAATCGACTAATTTCCTTGGCGTTCCAACTCCGATCTTATCTGGAAGCGGGTCTTCTCACTGGCATCTCCGGAAACGATGAAACCTTTGCCCGCCTCATTGGTGCGATGACGCTTGGAGCAAAAGAAAACTCTCCTGCGGATTTGGAGGAACTCTTCCGCATCAGCGGCACGATGCACCTGTTCGCGGTCTCTGGATTGCATGTTGGGATCGTCGCCGGTCTCCTCATCGGTGCTGCCGCGCTCCTTCGCATTCCCCGCCATTTCGCAGTGTTGTTGGTGATTCCTGCGATTCTGTTTTATGCCGTTCTCACTGGACTGAGTCCCTCGGCCGTGAGAGCGGCCCTGATGCTGTCGGCACTGCTTTCGGCCTACGCCGTTCGCGAAAAACCACGATTGCTCAACAGTCTGGGTTTTGCCTGTCTCGTCATTCTCTTATTCGAGACAAGACAGGTTTTTCTGCCGGGTTTTCAACTTTCGTTCTCGGTCCTGTTATTCCTCGCACTGTTCGGAACCGCCGTACGGGACGCGCTTGCTCGCCCCTTACTCATCGATCCCTTTCTCCCGAGGTCGCTGATCAGTCCGCTGCGGTATTCCCTGGATCGACTTTCCGGAGCGATTACGGCGGCACTGGCGATTTCTCTGGTCGCATGGTTGGGATCCGCCGGGATCCTCGCCTGGCATTTTCAAAACATCTCGATGGTCGGGATTTTTGCGAATCTCCTCATGGTTCCGATCGCTTCCCTCATGATCGGGGTGGCTTCGTTCTCCCTTGCTGCTTTCGGACTCAGATTGGTCTGGCTGAATCTCGCCGCAAATAAGATCAATGTCGGGATCGCAATGACGCTGACCGGACTCGCCCAGTTTTTTGCGAATCTTCCGGGTGCCACCTTCAATACGGGAGACTTCCTGCGGACTTCTCCGGGAAATGGCGCATTTACTCTTGATGTGATGGGAGATCGGGGGGAAGCGGCGACTTTGATCACGATTCCCCGTGGACCCCACCAGAAACCTCTCCTCTGGATGATCGATTGTGGTGGCCCTCACACCTATCGGAACCAGGTGCTGCCCCTACTCCGCAGTCGTGGGATCAACCGGATCGATGCCCTCATCCTCACCCACGGCGACCAGGGCCATATCGGTGCTGCTCCCGATCTCATCACCCAGTTCCGCCCGGCCGTCCTGTTTGAAGGAGCGGTAGAAAATCGTTCTCCAGTTCATGACAAAATCCTCGAGGCTGCGGACACCTTCGGCTCCCGTATCGTCCGAGTGGGTCGCGGAGACCGTATGGCGATTGGGGACCATGCCCTTGCCACCATCCTCTCTCCCTCCCCGCAGGAACCCGGACGGCTAGCGGATGATCGCGCCCTTGTTCTAAAACTCCAGTGGGACGGATTCTCCCTCCTTTTCACCTCCGATATCGGCTTTCACACCGAACAGGAACTCCTCCAAGCAAAGGCCGATCTTCGCGCGGACCTCTGGATTCGAGGGCAGCATAGCGAAAGTCCTGGAGCCCTGCCGGGATTTGTCGACGCTCTGAACCCGCAGGCGGTCATCTCCAGCAACGCCGAGTTTCCCACATCCGAACAGATTCCGGCTTCCCTGCGAAAATCCCTCCAGGAAAAAGGGATTCCACTCTTCGATCTCTCCGCCTGCGGAACTACCAGAATCGAGATCCGGTCAGGTCTCGCACACATATCGGGTTACACCTCACCCGAACCCGGCATCTCCTTTTCTGCAAAATCTCAATAAAAAGACGCATTTTTGTCTCGTTTTTTAAAATTATCTAAGATAGGTTCGTTTTTAACCGTCCATGGGAGCGTTCAGACGGGAATTTGGTGTAAAAATTTTAGCAATCGACGTAATCGTTCTGAACGTTCTTTTTTCTAGTAATTATTAACAATTAAGGTTATCCTCTTATCGTTCCGCGAGGAATCGTTGACTTTCAGAGAAAACCGGCTAACAAGATGAAGCTCGGACACATGCAATCTCAGGCAGCATACAGATTTTTTGGTCTCCTCATGACCAGTGTTGCAGGGACGGCACTGCTCACCAGTTGCACGACCACATCCGCCCTCACGGCGTTCTCAGATCAGAACATCAAAGCAGTCGCCAAGATTGCCGAGGAAGATTCGACCACACAGGAGACGATCAAAGTCGGCGAAACGACTCCCAGCGCACCTGCAGAGGTGATCGTGGGTGCTCCTCCCGTCGTTCCCCCTGTAGTGGATGCCGTCGCCGTCCAGCGCCCCGCCGAAAACCCGACGAGTCCCCCCGTCCTCCTTGCCTCCGTCCCCCGCACTCCGGTGGGGAACCAACCGACCAATCAGATCATGATGGTGCGCACCACGGCGTATTCTCATTTGGAATCGGACAGCCTCCAGTATGGCAAACTCAATGCCGCAGGGAGCACCCTGAAGTATGGTTCGCAAGTTCGCAGCGCCGCCGCCGATTGGTCAAAATATCCCCTCGGAACCCGGTTTATGATCGAAGGCCTGCCCTACGAATATGTCGTCGATGACTACGGTAGTGCACTGGTAGGGACAGAGACGATAGATATTTACAAACCCGACATGAAGACGATGGGCCAGTGGGGCGTTCGGAACGTTCCCGTCCGCGTCCTCGAATGGGGGTCGTTTGAGGAAAGTCGCAAGATTCTGGACGAGCGCAAGAACGTCCGTCACGCCGATCACGTCCGGAAGATGCTCAGCGAGATCGAGAGCAAAGGGCGGAAAGGGTATCAGACGAAAGCGACCGGCGGAAACGCCTGAGAGACCAGGCTCCTCTGGGATGACAAAAAAAGAGCGCAGCGCCTACATCGCTGAAACCTTGGAAAGGCTCTATCCCGAGACACCGATTCCGCTCGATCATCGCGATCCCTACACTCTCCTCATCGCCGTCTTGCTTTCAGCGCAATGCACGGACCTGCGTGTGAATCAAGTGACCCCTGCCCTGTTCAACCTCGCCGACCATCCGCAAGCGATGGCACAAGTCCCCGTCGAGAGCATCCGCGCCATCATCCGCCCTTGCGGGCTCTCCCCCCGAAAGTCTGCGGCCATCTCCGAACTCTCCCGCATCCTTGTGGAAAAATATGGCAGTGAAGTCCCTGCCGACTTTGCAGCGCTTGAATCCCTCCCTGGCGTCGGGCACAAGACCGCTTCCGTCGTCATGAGCCAGGCCTTCGGCGTCCCCGCATTTCCCGTCGACACCCACATCCATCGCCTCGCCCAGCGGTGGAAACTCACCTCCGGGAAGAACGTCGTCGAAACCGAAAAAGCCCTGAAGCGCGCCTTCCCCCGTGAGACCTGGAACAAACTCCACCTTCAGATCATTTTCTACGGGCGAGAGCATTGCACCGCTCGCGGTTGCAACGGCACCCTCTGCCTCATCTGCCGGACCCTCTTTCCGTTGCGCACCCGACCCGTAAAGACAAAAAAGTGACTGCCAAATCCCGTTGCAAGCTGAGATCCGGCACGTAAGATGGGCGCGGGAGATATGGTATCCCCCTTCCTTTTCATGAGCGATTCGATCAAAAAAATACTGGTGGCCTACTCCGGTGGTCTCGACACCTCCGTCCTTCTCACTTGGTTGAAAGACACCTATCAGGCCGAAGTGATCGCCTACTGTGCCGACGTCGGGCAGCAAGAAGAACTCGACGGGCTCGAAGAAAAAGCTCTCAAGACCGGTGCCTCCAAATGCATCATCGGAGATCTCAAAGACACCTTCGCCAAAGATTTCATCTTCCCCATGATCCAGGCCGGTGCCATCTATGAAGGGCAATACCTCCTCGGCACCTCCATCGCCCGCCCCTGCATTTCCGAAGGCATGGTCCGCGCCGCGATTGAAAACGGAGCCGATGCCATCGCCCACGGAGCGACAGGTAAAGGGAACGACCAAGTTCGTTTTGAACTCTCCGCCGCCTCCCTCGCCCCCGGTATCGAGATCATCGCCCCGTGGCGTCAGAAGCGTTTTCGCGAGGAATTCCCCGGCCGGGCTGAAATGATCGCCTACGCCGCCGAGCACAACATCCCCGTGCAGGCCTCCATCAAAAAGTCCTACAGCATGGACCGGAACCTTCTCCACATCAGTTTCGAGAGCGGAGTCCTCGAAGACCCGTGGTACGACGCCTCTGGTGAAGACGATAGAGACATGTATGTCCTCAGCGTCTCCCCCGAAGAAGCTCCCGATAAATCCGAATACGTGCAGTTGCTCTTCGAAAAAGGAAACTGCATCGGTTTGAAAGTGGACGGTCTTGAGAGTCTCCTGAGCCAACTCGGAGATGTGAAGCAAGAGGGTCAGGTCGACGGATATACCCTCTTGAATCCCTACGGCGTCATGCGTGTCCTCAACCTGCTCGGTGGTCGCCACGGAGTCGGGCGCATCGACATGGTGGAGAACCGTTTTGTCGGGATGAAGAGCCGCGGAGTCTACGAGACCCCCGGCGGATCCATCCTCCTCGCCGCCCATCGCCAGATGGAAAGCCTCACGATGGATCGCGAAGTCATGCACCTGCGTGACTCCCTCATCCCCAAATACGCCCAACTCGTCTACAACGGCTTCTGGTTCGCTCCCGAGCGCGAAGCCCTCCAGGCCCTCGTGACAGACTCCCAGAGATATGTCTCCGGCGAAGTGCGTCTGAAGCTCTACAAAGGCAACATCATCACCGCAGGGCGCCGATCCCCCAACAGCCTTTACAACGAACAAGTTGCCACGATGGAAGGCGGGGCCGAGCACGCCTACAATCAGGATGATGCGACGGGATTCATCCGTCTCAACGGGCTCCGCCTCAAGACGCAGGCGAGACGCCGTGAGTCCAACTGACCTCCTCCAGATCACCCCCAAGCCTTGTTCACCATGGAATTCCCCTCAGTCACTGCGATCGCCAAAGCCAACATTTACTTCGACGGAAAAGTCATCAGTCACACCATTGTCTTCCCCGACAGTACCAAGAAGACCCTCGGCGCGATCTATGCCGGAGAGTATCACTTCGGCACCGACGCAGCGGAGGAAATGGCGATCACCGACGGGAGTTGTGAGGTGCAACTCGACGGCGAAGACCAGTTCGTGAGCTATGCCGCCGGAACCGCATTCCAAGTGCCTGCCAAGTCCGGTTTCACGATCCGAGTCGCCGATGGAATCTGCCAGTACGTCTGCTCGTTCCTGCCATAAAACAAGCACTGTGCAACAGACCAACTGATGAGCGCTGGCTGCCTGTTCTTGGCTTATCGTCAGGTGGTGACTCTACGATTGGGACGAAACCTTGTTTCTCTTTCTGAAGAATCGAATCCCCGATTGTGAGGAAAGGGAAGCGGGATCAGCTCGGAACCGTCAGCGTTTTCCCGCTCGCGGTCGCTTCGTAGAAAGTGAAAATCGTCCGCAATACCTGAAGAGCCTCCCGACCGGTGATGGGTGCGGGCCGTTTCCCTTCGCAGGTGAGAATACAGGCCTGAACCCAAGGGGTGTAGCCTTTTGGTTCCATCTCCCCATCGTAATTGACGATTCCGTCCCCAGCCTTTGCATTGGAATACCAACTCAGGGGCATTTTGGTGCGATCCCCGAGATGTTCCGTGTATTCAATCCAACCTTCCGATCCCCAAATCCGGAGATGGGTGTGATAACCTTTGTCCAAATAATAACCGGAAATCATGGTTCCGAAGGAGCCGTTGTCAAAACGCATCGTCATCGCGGCGGAATCTTCCACCTGGAGAGGCTGGCCCCCGACGATTCCAGAGAAACCAGCGACCTGTGTCACGGTGCGACCTGTCGTGTAGGTCAAGAGATCAAGCCAATGGATCCCGAGCCAAATGAGATGACCGCCTCCCGCGCGTTTGCGATCCGCAAACCAGCTCTGGTGGTAAGACTTACTTTTTAAACGAGTCTGATCCGCTGCAAAATGGATCTCGGCGCCGTAGATCTCCCCGAGGAGTCCGCCGTCGACGAGCTCCTTCATCCGGATCGCAGCAGGAGTGATTCGATTCGCAAATGCAAACAACAAATGGAGGTTCGCTGTTTCGGCTTTTTTGACGAGCGGAGCGAGGTCTTCGGCCCGAACGCAGGCTGGCTTCTCGGTGAAAACATGACAACCAGCGTCGAGCAGTTGATCGATCACCGGGGGCGCATGGACCGATTCCATACTGACAAACGCCATGTCAGGATTGGCAACCTGGAGCATCCGGTCGAGCGATTGAAATACCGCAGAGAGTTTTTCTCCGAGAATCTCTCGTGCCTGCGCAAAGCACGTTTCGCTCTCATCAAAAACGACCACTTCTGAGCATTCAGGAGTGTCCCGCAATGCCGCAAAATAGGCATCGACATGAGCTCCGCCAGATTCTGTGACCACTGCGACCGAAAAGGAGGTGTCAGACATGGGATTTTGATTGTGAAATGAAACGACTCACCCTAGGCCTGGAATTTCCCACCCACTGCGATAGGGACGTTTCAGGAACGCGTTCGCCTCTTTGTGATTTGTGACCGTGAGATTTTTCGAATCCCACTCAATCTTGGTACCGCTCCGGTAGGCGACATTGCCGAGTAGGACCGTTTCGGTAAGGGGACCTGCATAGGCAAAAGGCGTGGAGGCTTGACGTGACTCGCGGATGGCGTCAACCCATTCCTGATAATGATTGTGATCGGGGAGATCGGCCCACTGGTAGTCCGCAAATTTTTCCTTGGGAAACAACTCGGGCATCTCGGGAAAGCCGACAAAAAGATTCCCTTTTTCGCCGATGAAGAGCAGTCCATTGAGCGAACCCTTCCAATCGGACGGTGCCTGAAAAAGCTCACGGGCAGGCTGACGCCCCGCTTCATACCAGTGGAGTTGGAAGGTATCCGTCGTGAACTCGGTCCCGGCAAAGGTAGAGTGAATCTCGCACCAAGTAGGCCCCGACTCCAGAAGGGCGGGAGGACCGTCTGCCGACACGGAAAGGGGTGGGCCGAGGCGCAGCGCATTGACGACCGGATCGATGAGATGGCACCCCATGTCCCCGGCGACTCCTGTCCCGAAGTCCCACCAACCGCGCCAATGGAAGGGGTGATAGGTAGCACTGACCCACGGGCGAACCGGAGCCGTCCCGATCCATTGATCCCAGTGAACGGTCGCCGGGGGCGCTCCTCCCGGCTCCGGCCGTTCCAGCCCTTGCTTCCAATAGGTCCCCGGTCGGTCGGTCCAGGCGTGTACCTCGCTGATTTTCCCGATGACACGGTCCTCCTGCAGGGCGTGAATCGTCGTCTTAATCCGTTTGGTGGCACGGTGTTGAATGCCCATCTGCGTGATCACTCCAGTCTCTGCAGCGATCTCCGTGAGGCGGCGTGCTTCGTGGATGGTATGAGTGAGAGGTTTTTGTGTATAGCAGTGTAAACCCAACTGCATCGCAGTTGCGGTGACCGGAGCATGAGTATGGTCCGGGGTCGTCACCATGACGGCATCGATGCCCTTTTGCTCGAGCAGCTTCCGCCAGTCCGTGTACCCTTTTGCCCCTTTAAATTGGTTCGTGGCTCGCGCGAGACGTTCTTCGTCGATATCGCAAACGGCGACGATTTCATTCCCGGGAGCGAGTTCCATCATGTCGGACCAGCCTTTCCCACCCACGCCGATACAGGCGATCGCGACTTTCCGATTCGGTTCAGCCGAAGATAAAATCGCCGGACCTGCGGAGAGCCCGGCAAGGGTGACTGCGGATTGCTTTAAAAAATGTCGACGAGGTAACAGTGTCATAGTCCTATCCTGAAGGCTCGAACTCCTTTTCTGCAAGACTTGAGACGATCGCATTCGCGCCAGAACCCGTCCCGTTTTGATGTTCTTTCGTTCCGGCAACGAGCACCCATCCCCCACCCCCGACTACAAGAGGATTGCTCGACGGGAGGAAGTGTGATTCTCTTCACTCGTGACCTTTCTCCCCCCATTTTCTGGTTCCCCCCAGTATCTCGCATTTGTAGCTGCTTTGCTTTTCGTTGGCACAGTCGGGGCACAAGTGCCCGTCGAACGTGCTAACGGGGAAGCGGCTGCAGAATTGCTGCGGCCCGAGTTTCAGATCGGGAACACCTATCGGTTTGTGGTACGGACGGAATTGAAATCGCAGCTCCCAAGTGGCGGTCCGAGCGAGGCAGTGATCGAGCAACAGGCTCGATTCGACGCCCGTGTCCGGGTTGACGGAAAAAAGGGCATCGTCTTGAGGGGGCGGACCGAGCGGCTCGACCTGCGCCTGCAATCGGGCGGACGGGTCCTTTCTTACGAATCCCTAAAACCGGACGATAAGTCCTCCGTCCTAGGACTGCATCTCCAGACGATGCTGAATCGCTCGGTGGATCTAACTCTGAGTGAAAAATTGAAAATACACTCCGCCATCGAGGGAGGGCCAGAATCGGCGGTGCCGCCGCTGGAGGGAATTCCCACCTTCGGACCAGAGGAACTACAGCAGATCATCGCTCTGATCCCGCAAGGGTTTCCGAAAGGGAAAGTGACGGTCGGGCAGCAATGGACGTCCGAGGGCAGCCGAGTCATCGGGGACGCGGGGACAGTGCAGTTCACGATGATTTACCGATTCACCGGTCCGATCAATTTCGAGGAAAATCGGTGTCTCGGGATCGAGTTCAATGGTCAGGTTTCGGGTGAACTACCGCTTCCGCAGGAGAAAACCGATCCCGCTGCTCCGGTGGTTACGGAGGAACCTTCTTTTGCGCAAGTGCAAAGCGGGCGAATCACGGGGCGAATTTATTTTGACCCTCTCGACCGCATGGTGCGGATGATCGAACAGAGTGTCGATTTGTTATTGACTCTCCCCGGGGGGGCGGGAGCAGCTCCGCAGCAGATCCCGGTCAACGAGGTCTCGACGCTGCGGCTCCTGCATGTCGTGCCAACGCCGTAAGATCCCGTGAGGCCGGATTCAGGCAGAATTCGATCATTTCCTGATAGAGATCGTCTCCTCCTTCCGCGAGAATATTGTAGTGATAGGCCGTCGGGATGATTCGCAGGGACTTTGGTTCCGGCGCGGCGGAGAAAAGCGCTTCACTGTGGGAAAAGGGGATTACCTCGTCGAGTGCGCCATGCGCAAAAAAGACGGGAGTCATTGTCACCGCGATCTGACGAAGGGGTGAGATGCGGGACGGGTCGAAGTCGGCCCTCATCCCGCCGAGTTGCAGAGAGGCGTGTATGAGGGAATCGGGCAGGTGCGGGGAAAGGGTTCGTCGTGCGGCGCGGAAAACGATGGGAGACAGCTCGGAGAAAGGTGCTACGGCAACGGCGACGACAATCCGGGTCTCTTCGGGAAGAGATTGGAGAATGACGGAGGCACCCAGTGAGATCCCGACAGCGCAGATCTCTCCGGTTGGGAACCCTCTCTTTTGAAGTAATTCATTTCCGCTGTTGAGAACGGAGGTGAGATCACGAACTTCCTTTTCACCGAAAGTGCAAAATCGTCCCCCGCTTTTGCCATGGGCACGGGCGTCATAGACGAGGCAGCAATATCCGGCTGCTACCCAGCGTTCTGCGAGAGAAAGCATGTCTTCCTTCCTGCCGCCGCGTCCGTGGAGAAAGATGACTGTGCCGGGAGAGTCCGCAGGGCGATACGGAACCGCTTGATGTAAGCGATGTGCCATCCGCCGCGTCTTTGTGGCAATCCCGGGTGCTTTCGCCGGAGTGGCAAGAAGCGCTGCGAGTTCAAATCCATCATGTGTCGTGACCGGGAATGCCTCCAGATCAAAACCGAAGTCGGCAGGACAGGCCAGCACTTCGAGATGCCTCGGTTCGAGGGGGCGTCGTGTCGGGGTGATAAATTGATCGGATCCGATCCATGACAGAGCGAGAAATGTGATCACTCCGAGGCAGAATATCGCAGAGAGAACCCAGATCATTCCCCGGAAGGTGTGGCGTGAAAGCGAAAAAGACATGGGGCCAATACGAGGCATCCCGATCTCTCTTTCATCTTTTTTCGCCTTTGCACGGACTGCAAACCCTGCCGTTCCCCCAGACGCTGCGTGGCGGGGTCAATGCCCCATCAGCTCGTATCCCGTGATGCTGAGGGCGTAGATCGCGGCGGTCTCACTCCGAAGGATAATGGGACCGAGAGAGAGAGAGGTGAATCCAGAGGAAAGTGCCTGGGAAATTTCTGCGGGAGTAAAATCTCCTTCGGGTCCGATCATCAGGGTGGCGGCATCGGGCCGGGCGATGCCATCGTCCTCCCGGGAAGCGAGAATGCTCTTGAGCGAAGAAGCGTCCGGACTGATCGCGGCGATGAGTCGTAGGGCATCTTTTGCTTGCCGGACAAAAGTCTCGACCTTCACCGGAGCATCCACTACGGGTATCCAATTCTGCCCGCATTGCTTGCAGGCTTCGATCGCGACCCGCTGCCACTTTTGTTGTTTTTTTGCGGGATCTTCCCCATCGAGTTGGACGACGGTGCGCTCCGAGAGGAGCGGCACGATCCGCGAGACACCTAGTTCGGTCGCTTTTTGGATGATCAGATCCATATTTTTCCCCTTCGGGATCGCCTGCCCGAGAGTCAGGATCGCTGGGGGGCGGGCAGTTTCACTGACGAGTGTCGCCTTTACCGTGACGGTCCCTTTCGTAGTCCCGGTAATTTCCGTCTCGGCTTCCGTGCCCGCGCCGTTGAAGAGGATGACCCGGTCGCCTTCGCGACAGCGCATGACATCGAGGCAGTGGTGGGCTTCTTCGCCAGTGAGGACGAGGTTTTCTAAATTCCAAGAGGAAGCGGGTAGGTAAAATCGATGCTTTGCCATCTCTAAAAAAAGCGTAAGTCTGTACGGAATATCTTTCTGATTCAGTAAACGTGCCGAAGGGCACTTGTCCACCCTCGATTCTCCTCCCTGCCCGCGATGCCTCACGAAATCCCTCCCGCCTCCCTACCCCCCATGGATAGGCTCCGCCAGATCATGCATCTCCTGAGAGCACCGGGCGGCTGCCCGTGGGATGCCGAACAGACGCATGAGAGCCTCGTGAAACACCTCATTGAAGAAGCCTACGAAGTAGCGGCGGCGATCCGCTCGGGAAATCGCGAGGAAATTGTCGATGAACTCGGCGATCTCCTCCTCCAGCCCGTCTTTCACGCCGAAATCGCAGCCGAGGCGGGACATTTCACGTTTGATGAAATCGCTTCGGCCATCTGTGAAAAACTGATCCGGCGTCATCCTCATGTCTTTGCGGAGACCACGGCAGATACGCCCGAGGCGGTGCTGACACAGTGGGCGGCGATCAAAGCGACGGAAAAATCTTCATCGAACCCTGTTCGGTCGGCGACAGAACAGGGTTACCTCCTCCGGAAGGCGAACGACGGACTGCCTGCATTGATGGCAGCGGGGAAAATCCAGCGAAAGGCGGCGACGGTGGGCTTCGACTGGCCCGATCTCCCTCCGGTTCTCGACAAAGTGCGGGAAGAACTGGCAGAGGTCTTGGCCGCATTAGAGGAAGGCTGCGCCGAGAGTGTCGCCGAGGAGATCGGTGACCTGCTCTTTGCGGTGGTGAACCTCGCACGAAAAACAGGGCACGAACCCGAGGAACTGCTTCATGCTGCCAACGGCAAATTTGTGAAACGACTCCAGGCAGTGGAGGATGATCTCTGGATCACCGGAAAAACGCTGGAATCTGCTACTTTGGAGGAAATGGATGCCGCTTGGGAGCGGATTAAAGCCCTTCGGAAATCCTAACTACTGACCAACGTGTAAATTTCCGTAAAAGGTTTGCTGCGAATCCTCACCTTTTCATTTCACTCCTACCAAATTGAGCCTATCGTTATTGACGAATCGGCTACTTTCCAGGTGACAAGATCACCAAGCGAACGAAAGCTATTTCTCCAAAACCGTTCGGTCCTTACCGCGAATGACGAGACTTATCCAATTCAGTGCCCTTGGCATCTTTTTCCTTCTCTCCGGGTGTGTCACTACGAACTCCGGACCGGTGGCTATTACCAAGGTGAATCCCTATCACTATCAGCCGGGACCTCGCACCGTAACGGAAAACGACATGATCGATTTCGAGCAGCAACGCTACGAATTCGGGGCGGTGGAGTATTCCGAATCTGTGGAGCGATTTGGGAACTATTATACGATCTTCTGGAAGACAGAGTCCAAAGAACCAGTGACCGTGCGACTCGACTATCGACAGGGATCGACCGGAGCAACAGTACACTCCAAAGAGATCGCAGTCTCGAAACCGGGACGTAGCAATACGACAAAATTCAAAATCGTCGGCGACGAATACCAGACCAAAGGGAAAGTGACGCAGTGGAAAGCCTCCATTCTTCAAGGGGGAACGACCGTGGCCGAATACAAATCGTACCTTTGGCAGTGACGCAATCAGCATCTTGGAACGACTCATGAATCATCAGACTGTTTTTCACCCACTCTCTCTGGAGGTTCGACCAGTTCGTTCCAGAGGACCCGTTTGCAGTCCGGGCCGCAGATCGATTTGTGAGGGAAAACCTTTTTATCAGTGAGTGCAGAAGGGTCCATTCAGGTAGGTTGTCTCGGATCTGTCGCCTGGGTGAAGGTGACCGGATCTGCAAATCACGAGAGTGCGCCCTGCATTAAGGAATTCCTCGTGGGTCGATTTGAGAAAGGCTGGAGAAATTTTGTGATCGATCTCGCCGAGAGTAAGGGGATCGACTCCACCTTTATCGGGATGTTGTATCGCGTCGCGACTCGAGTTTCGGATTCCGAGGACGGAGGTGCCTTAGAAGTCATTAATCCCGGAGAACGCAACGCCAAGTCGATTTGTAAGCTCGGACTGGATGAACTCATCAAAATCGATCTTGACGGCTCCCGCTGGGAACGGGAACGGATTCTTGTCGCGCAGAATCTGGAGCAGCCGAAAACCTGTCCCTCTTTAAGTAAATTCGAACGGACCGAGTTTGTCCTCGATGCCCACGAGGCCCTCATCGCCGCAAACGAAGATAACCGCTCTCGGTTTTGTGACGTGATTGAATTTTTGCGACAGGAACTGGAGACACAACCGGCGGAGCGCTAGCCGCATTTTTGGCATTTCATGGGACATTTCGTGTATGCCATCCTCCTGCTGGTAGCGATCATCGTCGCGATCCTGTTGCGTCGTAATGAGCGGCGGGCGAAAGAGCGTGTCGCCCGCGAGTGCGATGCCATCCGCGTCGAAGAGCGTCGTATGTTCAGTTTTCTGCGTGGACTCGGAGAAAAACTCCAGGCGGATCATTCGGTATCCAACCTGCATCGTTTTGTGGTAGATGGAGTTGCAGAAGTCGTGAAAGGGGATGCCGGGGTGCTCTATCTGCTGGATGGCGAGACCGGACAGCTTGTTCCCGTGTATCAATCGGCAAAGACGTGTCCCGTATTGCCTGTCCCGATCGAAGTCTTGGCGGTGCAGAACCCAGTCGAGGCGGAGAATCAGTACCGCAGTTTTATCCGACTCTCCGCACTGCAGTCGGGAGATTCGTTCCTCTGTGATCTCGTTCGGGGATCTGCACCACTTTGTCTGGAGGACCTCTCCCAACATACGGATTTTGTCGGTTCGGAAAACGAATTCCAAGCGGGAGCCCGCCTCCTTGCCGCGCCTCTAACCTACGCGAACAAACACGTGGGAGTGCTCGCAGTAAGTAGACAAGGGGGCGATCCGTTTTCCGAAAATGACGAAGAAGTCTTCGGCAGCGTCGCGGAACAAAGTTCGTTTGCGCTCGGAAGTGCGATTATCCATGCCGAAGCCGCCGAGAAACGCCGGTTTGAACGGGAACTCACCCAGGCCAGTGAGATCCAGCGAGTTCTTTTGCCACGGTCGTCACCGGAGTTAATGGACTACGATATCGCGGCAGAATATCGCGCCGCGAGGCTGGTGAGTGGAGACTATTATGACTACGTGCGAGTCGACGAGGATCGCTACGGCATCGCCATCGGTGATGTCTGTGGAAACGGGATCGCCGCCTCACTCATCATGGCGATGTGCCGATCAAACCTCCGCAGTCGGGCGCCGGAGAATCTGTCACCGGCCTCAGTTCTCCATTCGGTAAACGGTTCCATTTTCCCCGACATTCGGGAAGATATGTTTGTCAGCCTTCTTTATTTGATCCTTGAGAGAGGTTCCAATGAGGTGACGATGGCTCGCGCCGGTCATGAGCCACCCATCCTGTATCGTCGCGCCACTGGAAAAACGGAAGTGGTCGAAACGTCCGGACTCGCCGCCGGCATCGATGAAGGACCTGTATTTAAGAGGGCGGTGAAAGATTTTCGCTTCAAGATGGAATCCGGAGACATACTTGTCCTCTATACCGACGGACTGATCGAGTCCGAAAACAAATTGGGAGACGAATTCGGGATCGATCGCCTCTGTGAACTAATTGTCGCCAACTGTGATCGCTCTTCACAGGATGTGGTCAATGGCATCATGGAAGACGTGGCCCTGTTCTGCGAAGGAATGGCGCAAACGGACGACATCACCTTGATTGCCATCGAGAAAAGGTGAATAGTCCCGCCCTGTGCGACCTCCGGGCAATCCCAAAACCGCGCGAGGAGTAACAATTGGTTATTATGACAAATACAGAAAATAACGGAATTCCTGAGCCGCTCGAGTCCGGTGCTGGTGACGGAGTCATGGAAGAAGAGATCCTGGCTGGCCTCGTCGACGAGACGAACGAGGAGACTGAAGCGTCAGCGGGTGCGGATTCTTCCGTGGAACTGGAGAAATGGAAAGATGTTGCGGCTCGTTCCCAGGCTGACTTGGACAATTTCCGCAAGCGGATGGCGAGAGAGAAGTCCGAGGCCATTCAGTACGCAAATCGCAATCTTTTGGAACAGTTACTTCCCATCATCGATAATTTCGAAATGGGCCTGAAAGCGGCGAGCAATTCCGAAGGAGAAACATCAACGATCCTTCAGGGAATGTCGATGGTCTTCAAACAGATCGGCGATTTTCTTTCCGATCAAGGGGTGGAAGTCATCCCTTCCGATGGACTCCCCTTCGATCCAAATATTCATGAAGCACTGAAACAAGAGCCGAATCCAACCGTCCCAGAAGGACATATCATCTATACAATGCGTCGTGGATACCGCCTCAAGGACCGTATCCTGCGTGCCGCGAATGTCGTTGTATCCTCGGGTTCAGGCGAAGAAGCCTGATTGATCACGAGGTATCTCTCCCGGTTCTCCCGACATGGAAAAACGCTGTTATTACGAAGTTCTCACCGTCACTCGCGAAGCGTCGACCGGAGATATTAAGAAATCCTATCGCAGGCTCGCGGTGATGTATCATCCGGACAAAAATCCTGATGACAAAACTGCCGAAGACAAATTCAAGGAGATTGGCGAAGCCTACGAGATCCTCATGGATGACCAGAAGCGGGCCGCCTATGACAAATACGGCCATCGTGCTTTCAGCCAGGGAACCGGTCCCTCGGCTGGCGGTGGGTTCGGAGGGGCAGATCCCTTTGAGATCTTTCGGGAAGTCTTCAACGGTGGGGGCGGCGGCGGGGGCAGCATCTTTGACGAGATCTTCGGCGGTGGTCGCGGCGGTCGTTCCGAACGTCGCAAACGTGGTTCCGATCTCCGCTACGACCTCCAGATCACTCTGGAAGAAGCAGCCGACGGCATTGAGAAGGAACTGAAAATCGAACGACTCGTCGCATGCGCACCCTGCTCCGGAAGCGGGGCCCAGAATGGGCGGGCGGATGTGAGAGGCTGCTCGACCTGTGGCGGAGTGGGCCAGGTCATTACCAGCCGGGGATTTTTCCAGGTGCAACAGACTTGCCCAAGCTGCGGAGGGATCGGCGAATCGATATCAAATCCCTGCCGGGAGTGTTCGGGAGAAGGACGTGTCAAAGGGAACAGTCGGATCAAACTGAAGATCCCCCCCGGCATGATCGATGCGGGGCGTCTCCGCTCGGTCGGCCATGGCGATGCGGGGCAACAAGGTGGGCCTGCAGGCGACCTTTACGTCGTCGTCCATGTCAAAGAGCACGAAATTTTTGATCGCGAGGAATCCAATCTGCATTGTGAGGTGCCACTCCCGTTCACTCTCGCAGCATTGGGCGGAGATCTCGTCGTCCCGACCTTGCAGGGAAAATCATCCATCAAAGTTCCTCCAGGAACTCAGACAAATACTTCCTTCCGACTTCGGGAAAAAGGAATCCCAGATCTTCAGTCGGGACGAAAAGGAGATCTCATCGTGAATGTGCAGGTTGAAGTTCCCGTCAAATTGACTCGCGAGCAGGAAAAGCTTTTGCAGGAATTCGCAGGGACTGTCACCGAAAAAAATCACCCGGTGGGAGGCAGCTTTTTCGAAAAGGCGAAGCGGTTTTTTACCGGGTAATTCCTGTGATTTATCCACATTTCGGATGATTCGCACTCCCGTCGAGGAGAAAACCTGCTACGGTCCCTCATGGGCTGGGTCTTATTTTTCGACGGGGATTGCGCTTTCTGTTCTGCGGGAGTTCGCCGGGCAATGAAGTTCGACAAACATCGACGCCTGATGTTTTCCCCTCTTCAGGGAAAACTAGCGACCGAGAAAGGATTCTCTGAATTCGCGGATGCAAGCGACGGATCCATGGTGCTGATGCGAGAGGCCGATGGCCGAATCTTTCTGCGGAGCGATGCTGTGATCGAGTTGGCTCGCGCTCTCGGCGGAGCTTGGAAACTTTTCCTGCCAGCGGCCCTGATTCCCCGTTTCATCCGAGATTCGGTTTACAAGTGGGTCGCGCGGAATCGGTATCTGTTTTCCCAAAAAGGAGATTTCTGTCTACTGCCGGATGCGGACTTTGAAGCTCGTGTGATTGAGTGACCCGGGACGATTTCCCGTCCCCCCCGTGTTGCCGCAGGATTTTTGTTTGGCGGGACCTCGCTTCATCCTTTAGGATGTGACCATGCAGCGCCTGATCTCTCCCCTCCTCGGTCTTTTCGTGTTGCTCCTTCTCTCGCCACCCGGTCGGACCCAAGACTCCGCCACAGGCGCTCGGCCTACCTATTTCGGGATCAAAGACGGGGAAGTGCCCGAAGACCCTCGTGACTGGCGCGGCGGCCGTTACTACGAGTTTGAGGACTGGGATGTGAATGCAGAGCTTCCCAACGACGTCTTTACCTTTGCCCGACTTCGCTACAATTCGGGAACCTGGATGGGACAACGGGCAAAATGGCTCATCGACTACCCCGATAGTGAACTCAATTTCTCCTATCGACTCCAGCAACTTACTTCGCTGGAGGTGGATCCCAAAGGTGCCATTGTGGACATCGATGCAGAGCAGCTGCGGAACTATCCCTTCGTTTATATGCTCGAAGTGGGTGACATCTGGATCACCGATGAGGAGGCGACCATCCTCCGCGACTACCTATTGAACGGCGGATTTATCATGGTCGATGATTTCTGGGGACTCTACGAATGGAAAAATTTCGAACGAGCGCTGAAGCAGATTTTTCCCGATCGCGACTACGTCGAATTGGAACTGGATCACCCGATTTTTCACATGGTCTTCGACGTTGAGATCAAACCACAAATTCCTGCCGTGGGCATGGCGCAAATGGGGCGAGAGCAGGGGATCACCTATGAGTGGAACAAACCGGGTTCCGAAACACCTCACTACCGTGCCATCCTCGACGACGAAGGCCGCATCTGCATGATGATCTGTTTCAATACCGACCTGGGCGACGGATGGGAGGAGGAAGGCACGGACCCATGGTATTTCCGGGAATTTTCCGAAAAATACGCCTACCCCCTCGGTATCAACATCGTCTTTTATGCCCTCACCCACTGAGCGAGGGGGAGGACAAAATCGAGCTTACCTCACTGCCCCGGTTTCGGCGGGAGTTTTGGGAGAGGGATGGACGGTGGCGCTCCTGGGACTGGTTTCTTGAGCGGCACGGGAGTGGGTGCCCCGCCAGCAGGGGGAGCGATCGGGAGCTTGCCTGGCTGGGGAGGACCGGGCGCTCGGGGAGCCGCCGCTGGTGGCGCACCAGGCGCACGCGGAGGAAGCGCTGCCGGAGGAGCGCCTGGGGCTCTCAGAGGGCCACCGGGAGCGGGCAGTTTAGCGGGCGCGACGGGCCCCGGACCGGGGGTGCGCACTTGGTCCAGTTTGACGGTTGCCGCCCCAGCAGCCGGTGTCCCGACGGGTAAGGGGACCGCTTGGGCGATTGCGATCGGAGCGGTTTTGGGCTGCGCACCGGGAGCGGCGGCATTGAGCGAGGCAATCAATTCGTCCATCGGAGTGGAATCGAGAATCGCTGTCGGAACAAAATAGGCGTGAACGACCGTGCCAAAGAGAATTTTGGCCATCGGTGTCAACTCAATGCCTTCTGCCCCGACCACGACACCGTTTACCTTCGTTCCATTGGTGGATCCACCATCAACCAGGTGAAAGGAATTTGCAGTGGGAACAAGGCTTCCGTGCTTGACCGATACTTCGGCAACGAGCATTTGAATCGAATTTTCCGGACTGCGACCCAAGCTAGCGGTAGCATCGGTGAGATCGTGACGGACCGGCGCTTCGCCGGGTAGACAGACAATAAGAGAAAAGGCATTCTGCGACATATCCGCCATTGTCCAAAAAGTGGCGTCAATGTCAATCCGTTCTCTTGAAATCACGTTTGAATCTCCAGATTTCCTTCAGAGAGCACCTCCCGCACCCGCTCTCGCAGGGAAGCAAAAGACGTGGTAGGATTTGCCGAAATGGCGTGGAAAGCTTCAGTGTTGGCCGGTTTTCTGGCGGTGCCCGTCGGGCTCTTTGCCTTTGACCCACCCGTGTCCGTACGTCCCCTGCGCAATATCGCGGAGGTGCGAAAGCTCACCTACGAGGAATCCCGTCTCGCACCACCAGTGACGCTCAAGGTCACGGTCCTGTCCCATCTCGTGGACGGGTTCGACGGGCAGGACAGTTCTGGCGGGCTCTTTTTTGAAATCCCTGCCGCAAAGATGCCGCGAATCGGAGAGGAAGTCTTGATCGAGGGCAATGTTACCGGGGGATTCTACGGTTCCTATGTGATCGTGGACTCGATCACAAAAACCGGTTCAAAGCAGCCTCCCAAACCGCTCAATTTTCGTCCGGACTTTGTTCAGACAGGCCTGGGGGACAACCGCTGGATCGAGATCGAGGGACTCATCGTCGATGTGAAGTTTGACGAGAACAAACGAGTCGGTTCCGGGCTTCTCGTTACTGGTCAAAGTGATCTAGTGATCCGATTTCGGAATCTTTACGAAAACTTTGATGTCCCACGACTCGAGAAGATGATCGGCTCGTGGGTGCGGTTGAAGGGCAGCGGAGCGCCCCTCTTCAATGATCAGCGTCAGCGAATCGGTTCAGACATCATCTGTTCTCGCCATCAGTTTGTGGACTTGATTGAGAAAACGGGGGAATCCCGGGCAGTGCCGTTGGAGGAAATCGGGCGATGGGATTCCACTCGGACTCGCCAGGGCTTAGTGGAGACCGGCGGAACGGTTACTCTCGTCGACGGACCCTCCAGTCTCATCCTGCAATCAGGCCTCTACGGAGCCCGCGTCAAGACGCTCTCCCCCATCCAGGTAAAGGTCGGCGATTCCATCACGGTGACGGGACTCGCAGAAACGGAAGGTTATTTTGTGGGACTCCGCTATGCGACGATTGTCCCGGACGAGCAGGCGACTCCGGCACCGGAATCTGTCCTTGATGGTGCCCCGCTTTCTCGTGATCATGCCTTTCAATTAGTCGCCTTGTCAGGGAGACTGATCGAGAAAGGGCGAAGCCTCAGTAACTTGCAGGTCGATGACGCGCTCGTGCCGGTGAATATGCCGCCAGAGGTCAGTTCCCAATTGCCACCAGAGGGGAGTGAAATTCGGATTAAGGGAGTCAAATTAGTCGAGGCGAATGAACGGGGCGAAGTTCGTTCGGTGATGATCTCGGTGAGAACTCGGGATGATTTTGCGGTGCTTGCGGTACCTTCCTGGTGGACTCCGGCACGGTACTGGATGGCCATTCTCATTCTCGCCTTTGGTGTCTTGTTGTTTCTGACATGGCTGCTCGCTCTGAACCGTCGAGTGAAAAAGCAGACGGCGCTCATCAAAAAGCAGATCGAATCAAATGCGACACTGGAGGAGCGAAACCGAATCGCACGGGAGCTTCACGATACTCTTTCGCAGGGATTTTCCGGGGTAGGCTATCAACTAGCATCGGTGGCGAATCATCTCGAAAGTGACCCGGACAAAGCCCGCGCCAAGCTCGCCGCAGCCCGCCAGATGGTGGAGCACAGTCTCATCGAGGCAAGAGAATCGCTCATCGGACTCCGAATTCCGGGCGGGGCGGAGACTTTGAATTTCCCGGAAGCGACCTTCATCACGGCAAGAACCCGCTGCGAAGAGGCCAACGTCCTCTTTCGAGCGGAGACCCTGGACGGGGAAGCGGCAGAAACCTTGCCTGCGGAAACGGCCTATGCCTTTCACCGCATCATTCTCGAAGCCGTAACGAACTCCCTGCGTCACAGTGGCGCGGCAAACATTTCCGCAACCTACGAAGCGAGTGCCACCCTCACCCGGATCGTGATATCGGATGATGGAGAGGGATTCTCCACGTCGCAGGCGGCCCCGGAAGGACATTTTGGAATCCAGGGAATGCGGGAAAGAGCCCAGCAACTCGGAGCGTCCTTTGTGATACATTCCGGTCCGCAGATCGGCACGTCCATAGAACTCAGTTTACCCAACACATGACCAAACCCCACCCTGATACTCTCACCGTCATGCTGGTCGACGATCACCTCATCGTGAGGCGAGGCCTCGCCAGTCTGATCAGTGACGAAGCAGATCTCGTCGTGATCGCCGAGGCAAACAGCGGGGAGGAAGCGATCGCGATGGCTTCGATGCATCGCCCGGATGTAATTGTTCTGGATTTGCGGCTTCGTGATATGAGTGGGATCGAAGTGGCGGAAGCACTGCGTGGTCACCGCATCCTGATGCTGTCGAGTTTCATGCAAGAAGAGGATGTGCGTCGAGTCTTTGATGCGGGAATTCAAGGATATCTCTCGAAGGATAAAGACAGTACGGAGCTCCTAAAAGCAATCCGGGCGGTCGGTCGTGGAGATCGCTATATCTCTCCAGAGATTTCGCTGCTCCTTGCGAAAAGCGAACACAGCAGTCACCTCACGGCGAGGGAACTGGAAATCTTGAAATTGATCGCCGGAGGCCGCGCGAACAAACAAATCGGTGAAAGGCTCTCCCTCTCCGAAAACACCGTGAAGAATCACGTGAAATCCATCCTCGCAAAACTGAACGCAAAAGACCGTACCCACGCAGTGACAGAGGCTCTCAAGCGCGGGCTTTTCCAATTGGGCCGAGGATAAAAAAGGCGATGTCGCCGATGAAAACCAGACCCATCCGGTGGGAGTGGTATTGGGATTCCGATGAGGTCTAGGGAAAAGTACACCTTCAAACTAGTTCCAACTGTCGGCGGAACAAATGTCACGACAACTTTAATCCGCGCAGCTCCGTAACGTGCGACGAAGCCCGGAATCAATCTAGGCATTTTAACAAAACAAAAACTACTCCTTATGAAAATACTCCTGAACTCTCTCGCAATCGCGACACTCGCAGTTGCCACACTCCCAGTTCGTGCTGCGGATGGCGACGCTGCCACAGAAGAAAAAAAGATGGACCTGTCGAAGATGACGATCGTTGAGGTCGCCTCCGGGATGAACAACTTTACAACGTTAGTAGCCGCTGTAACCGAAGCGGAGCTCGCTGAAACGCTTTCCGGTGAAGGTCCCTTCACAGTCTTCGCCCCGACGAACGACGCCTTTGCGAAACTTCCTGAAGGCACTGTAGATGATCTCCTGAAACCTGAAAACCGGGAAAAACTTGTCAGTATTCTGACCTACCACGTCGTTCCCGGCAAGATGATGGCTGCCGATGTCAAAGCCGGTGAAGTCAAAACGGTGAATGGTCAGAAGCTCACAGTCTCAATGGCTGACGGAGATGTCATGGTGAACGACGCCAAAGTGATCAAGACGGACATTGTTACCTCGAACGGTGTCATTCACTGGATCGACACCGTGCTGATGCCGAAGTGATTTCCGTTTCACTCTGGAAAGTTGACGGAAAACGGTCACCTGTGAGGGTGGCCGTTTTCATTGTTTTCCCTTCCTGTCTTATTATTCGGAGCTTATTCCCCCTCCACTCGATTTAGAAGGATTTGTAGCGCTCCTCCAGAACACCAGATCTCAAGAAGCAGACAGGACAGCGAAGCACCCATCAGTATCAGCGCGGTGACAAAACAAACTGTACCGATCCCGTTGATGTTGAGCAATACGGTAACCATGGAAGTCACGCAGAGAAACAGACTGGCCGCCCCCAGAAGCTGCATCCACCGGATCAGTTTCAGGCGTTTCCGGAGATTCTCGATCTGTGCCCGGAGTGCTTCGTCCCGGAGTTCCGTCCAGTCCCGGTGAAGTTGTCGTATCAGCGCAGCAAGGTGCAGAAAACGGTTCGTGTACGAGAGAAAGAGCAGGCTGACGGCGGGGAACAGCAGCGCGGGAGTGGAGATTTCGAGAGTCATGGAGTCAGAGATTGCGATTGCGATTGCGATCCCTTCTCAAGGTGCCGTCACAGAGAATTTTTGCTCGGAGTCCCCCTTTCCCGACCAGGGCGTTGAGGGCACCTTCCGCAAAGGCCTCATTCATCCAGAGGCAGGGTTTGGACTCTTCCGTCCCCAGAAACCGCACTCCTTGAATTTCGAATTCCTTCCCTATCAGCTCATTGAGGTCCTGCCCTTCAACAATGACGTTGCGGCGGTAGGTCGCGGGACTTTTATCAAAAATGCCAAACGCCTCACAGAGCCGACGGTGAGTTTCGATTTCAAAAAAAGTAATCTGCCCGATGTAGTCAGGCTTGTGATTGCAATATCGGTCTCCGATGATTCCACTTCCGGCGACACAATTCATCTCGTCAACCTCCACCGCAGGAGTGGTTCCCGAAGGCCCGCCGAAGTGGCCGACATAGATGTGCGCAGGGGAAAGGAAGAGGTGGAGAACTTTCACCCTTTACGGTAAGTGCGAATATCCCTGCTGGCAATTCGCTCGGGTATGGATACGGTCCCGCAGCATCCGTTTTTTTGAAATACCCCGAATCTCATGGCCAAGGCTCCTCAGAACGCAATTTCCCCCTCGAGGGAAGAGAATTTCCCCGAATGGTATCAACAGGTCGTGCGAGCCGCCGATCTCGCTGAAAACTCCGAGGTGCGCGGCTGTATGGTGATCAAACCCTGGGGGTATGGAATCTGGGAGCAGATCCAGCAGCAACTGGATGTCTGGTTCAAAGCAACCGGTCACAAAAATGCGTATTTCCCCCTCCTGATTCCGGTGAGTTATCTCGAAAAAGAAGCGTCTCATGTGGAAGGGTTCGCCACCGAATGTGCCGTCGTGACACATCACCGACTCGAACTACAGGATGGGAAAATGGTTCCCGCAGGAAAATTGTCCGAGCCGTATGTGATCCGGCCGACCTCCGAGACGATCATCGGGGCCGCATTTGCGAGGTGGGTGCAGAGCTACCGGGACCTTCCGCTCCTGATCAATCAATGGGCAAACGTGATGCGGTGGGAAATGCGCCCCCGCCTCTTCCTCCGCACCGCAGAGTTCCTCTGGCAGGAGGGGCATACTGCCCACGAAACCTTCGAAGAAGCGATGGAGGAAACCACAAAAATGCACGGAGTTTACGAGCGATTTCTGACAGACCACCTTGCCGTGCCAGTCATCGCCGGGGAAAAAACCGAAGCAGAGCGTTTTCCGGGTGCGACGAACACCTTCACCGTGGAAGCAATGGTACAGGATCGAAAAGCCATCCAGGCCGGCACATCGCACTTCCTCGGGCAGAATTTCGCAAAAGCCGCCGGGATCGAGTTCGAGGGGCGTGAAGGCAAGCGCGAGTTCGCCTGGACCACCAGTTGGGGGGTCAGCACCCGGATGATCGGGACCTTGTTGATGGCGCATTCTGACGATGACGGCCTCATTCTCCCTCCCCGCGTTGCACCCACCCATGTCGTGATCCTGCCCGTGATGCCAAAACCGGAGCATGAAGTCCCGATCCTCGAAGCCTGTCAAAAGCTCGCCGCAGACCTCAGCGCCCAGACATTCCACGGACGACCAGTGCTGGTCGAGATCGACAAACGGGATCTCGGTGGTGGGGTCAAGAACTGGGAATGGATCAAAAAAGGAGTTCCCGTCCGTATTGAAATCGGCCCTCGGGATCTGGAAAATGGTTCCGTTGCCCTCGCCCGCCGCGATCTTTCGCCAAAGGAGAAACAATTTCTGCCCGCCGCCGAAGTCGTCGGTGGGATCGGGGAGATCCTCCAGTCCATCCAGGATACCCTGCTCCAGCGCGCCCTCGACTTCCGGAAGCAACATACCGTGGAAATCACATCCATCGAGGAATTCCGTCGCTTCTTTACGCCCGCGAAGGGAGATCAGCCCGAAATCCACGGTGGTTTTGCCCTCGTCCACTGGGCCGGCACGTCCGAGGACGAAGAAACCCTGAAGCAAGAACTCAAAGTCACCGTGCGCTGTATTCCGAATGATCCGGAACTTCGCGGCAGTGTAGGAACCTGCGTGCTGACCGGAAAACCGGCCGCCGGAAGAGTGATCTTCGCAAAGAGTTACTGAGAAGGACCAGTGTCAGGTGAGGTGGCCTGCCCGCAGGATCGGTTGAAGGGACTGACCGAGGGGTGGAACGCTGAGGGATCAATGCCGGGTCGGGAGGGAGGGAGCGGAGCTTTGTCCGTGGACGCTGAGCGGGGCGGGTTCCATCATCACAGGGCGGGTCATGAATCTCAACGGCGACTCCATCATGGAGAACACGAACATGATGAATCCAGATGAAATCGGCTCAGTGGACCGCAAACGTCTCCAGTTGATGAAAAACCCTCCCGTAAGCATGATGCCACCCGGACTTCTCAACCGTCTCTCCAAAGACGACGCCCTCGATCTCCTCGCCTACCTGCTCTCGCAGGGGAATTCTGGAGACCTCATGTTTGGCAAGTGAGCAGGATCGAACCGCAGCGATAGCCCTCTTTCGATGACCTATGACTTGCGTTTGTCCCTGCCCATGCGAAGAGGTTTCTGGTAAATCATGGCCTATCGCATCTGTAAAATCTTTGAAATTGAGAACGGTCACATGCTGAGCAAGCATCCCGATAAATGCCGTTTTCCCCACGGCCATTCGCGGAAAGTGGAGTGCCTCCTCGAAGCCCCCGATTTGGATGATCACGAGATGGTCTGTGACTTCAAGGTGTTGAAACTCATTCTCACGGACTATCTCGATCTGTATGACCACGCCATGTGCATGAATACCGACGATCCGGCCTACGAAGAGTTCAAAGCCCGCTACGGGGAACGGGTCATCGGATATCAATCCGAGGACCCGACCACCGAGGTTCTCGCACGTGATATTTTCCGCCATCTCCGGAATTCTCTTGAGACCTATCGGGCTGTCGGGGCGACCGCTTTCCCGCTGCGAGATTCCGTCCGTGTCGTCTCGGTGAAGGTATGGGAGACGTCGAGTTCCTGGGCCGAGTATCAGGCGTGACCATCGCAGTCCCTCGACCTTCAGTGCTGGAAGTTCTTGTACCAGTCGTCTTGGGTCATTGTCGCGAGCATCGCGAGGCAGTAGGAATTTTTGGCACGTTCTGCAAGGATCTTGCGACTTTCGTGAAAGCTCCCGAACTCCAGTACTTCGATCTGTACCGTCCGAACGCCCCAATTGTTCATCCTTTCCTTGGTCTGGAAGTAGACGTCGATCGTGCCGGTGCCCACGAGGGCCTGCCCGTAGTCGTCCACTACGAAAACTCGGTCATACCCTGCAATTTTGAACTTTGTTCCCAATGGAAAACGTGACCAGTCTGCCGCTACAGAATGGTACTCCGGGCTGTACTGGAGCTCTGTGCCCAACGCAGATTTGTTCCCGTATTTCAAGTGATCATCCTCCAAATGGGTGTAGGCCGTGGTTCTCACCGCAAACGTTAGTGGAATCTTGGCGGCGGCAGGCTCCCCAGCCCGAGCGGGTGAGACTGCGAGCAAAAGTCCGCACACCACAAACAAAAAAATCGTACCGGAGCAATGGAACATGGGGAAAGATGGGAATTTTTACGTCATTTGCACCGCCCTCTCAAGGAGCTTTTTGCGAGGCAAGCAATCTCACGTGAGGATGGGTTTCACCAGTTTTCCGCTAACATCGGTGAGCCTATAGTCTCTCCCTTGATGTCGAAAGGTGAGCCTCTCGTGGTTGATCCCGAGGCAATGGAGCAGGGTCGCATTGAGATCGTGAACGTGGACTCCATCCCTCGCAACACTGTAGGAAAAATCATCCGTCTCTCCCCAAGTGATTCCCGGCTTCACACCTCCTCCGGCAAGCCACATCGTAAAACATCGGCCATGGTGGTCCCGCCCGTAGTTGTCTGCCTCTAATTTCCCCTGGCTGTAGATGGTCCGCCCAAATTCTCCGCCCCAGACGACGAGCGTGTCATCGAGCAAACCTCGTTGTTTCAGATCCCGGATCAGGGCGGCGCAGGCTTGATCAACATCCCGACTCTGGAGTCGGAGATCGCTGGGACAATTGGAATGTTGATCCCATCCTCGATGATACAACTGAATGAATCGGACATCGCGCTCGGCCATCCGACGGGCGAGCAGACAATTCGCGGCGAAGGTTCCGGGCCGTTTTGCATCGGGTCCGTAGAGATCGAAGGTGGATGGTGGCTCGTTCGAAAAATCGGTCAAATCAGGCACCGAGACTTGCATCCGCGCGGCCATTTCGAATTGAGCAATGCGCGTATCGACTTCGGGATCGGCGCTTTGCTCGAATTGTGTGCGATTCAGAGTCGCGAGGGCATCGAGCATACGGCGGCGTGTCGGTCTGTCGATTCCAGATGGATTGGATAAATACAGCACAGGATCCCCCGCAGAACGAAAAGCGACACCCTGATGATTTGTTGGAAGAAATCCACTGCCCCAGAGCCGGGAATGCAGCGGATCCGCCGGTCGGGATGCGCTGCCGTTCGAGAGGAGGACAACAAAGGCGGGGAGGTTCCGGTTCTCACTGCCCAGTCCATAGCTCAGCCAGGACCCGAAACTGGGCCGCCCCGGGATCTGATGACCTGTCTGGAGAAGCGTAACCGCTGGATCGTGATTGATCGCTTCGGTGTGCATGGCCTTGAGAAAACAAATCTCGTCAGCCACGTCGCCGAGGTGGGGCATCAGTTCACTAATCCAGGCTCCAGACTGACCATGCTGGGAAAAAGAAAAGACCGAGGGAGCGATCGGGAGAGATTTTTGCCCCGAGGTCATCCCGGTGAGACGCTGCCCTTGCCGAACCGAATCGGGCAATTCCTTCCCACGCTGACTTTGCAAACTCGGTTTGTGATCGAAAAGATCCATTTGGGATGGCCCGCCGTGCATGAACAGGTAGATCACCCGCTTCGCGGTGGGGGTGATACGAGGAAGCTGCGCCGCCGCTTCGGTCGGCCCGAGGAGATCAACGAGGGCAGCGGCACCGAGTCCGAGATTGCTCGAAAGGAACCTGCGGCGTGAGGGAAAAAGGCTCATCGTTTGGTGATCGTTTCGTCGAGGCTCAAAATAACGTTTGTGATCGTAGTCCACGTGGCGAGTTCCAACGGATCGAGGGACCGGTCCGGAGGGGAGCTGCCCACCGTGAGGAGTTTCTCCGCCTCGCCGGGAAAACTCTCGAAGGCGGCCTGCTGCTGGGCTTCCAAGTTCAGCAGCGTTTTTGTCTCCGAAACAGATGGCTCGCGAGAGGTCGCGAGGCGGAAGGCCTGTCGCAATCGTGCGGCGGGATCTCCTCCTCCGGCTTTGATGGCTCGTCCCGCGAGATGGCGGGCCGCTTCGATCAGAGTCGGATCGTTCATCAAAACAAGTGCTTGCAGCGGCGTATTCGTCTGGGATCGATGGATGATGCACGTCTCGCGAGCTGACGCATCAAAGGCGAGCAGGTTCGGCGGTGGCGATTGCCGTTTCCAATAAGTGTAGAGGCTGCGCCGGTAGAGACCGTCACCCGTGTCGGGCTGGTATTCGACCTCTCCATCATAGGCCACGGCTTTCCACAATCCCTCGGGTTGCCAAGGTTTCACACTGGGGCCACCGATGCGATCCACGAGGAGGCCGCTCACCGCCAGTGCCTGGTCGCGGATCTGTTCTGCGGCGAGTCGAAATCGAGGACCGCGGGCGAGGAGGTTATTGTCCGGGTCACGCAAGTGAGCCGCCGGAGTCGAGTCCGATGACTGTTGATAGGTATCGGAAAGGACGATCTGACGGAGGAGATGTTGGAGATCCCATCCACTTTCCCGGAACTCCACCGCGAGCCAATCGAGCAATTCAGGATGAGAAGGCCACTCACCCTGGAGACCAAAGTCTTCCGGTGTTGCCACGAGGCCCCGTCCGAAAAGTTGCTGCCAAAGTCGATTCACGACGACACGGGCGGTGAGAGGATTCTCGGGCGAGACGAGCCACTTTGCGAGGCCTAGTCGATCCGGCGAAACACCGCTAGGCAAATCGGGAAGCGACGCGGGAACCCCGGGAGTGACCAGATCACCCGGCTGATCGTACTGCCCACGCAGGAGGAGATGGGTCTCGCGGGCTTTCGCGGCTTCTTCCATGACCATCACATTGATATGAGAGTTTGTTAGCCTATTCGCCTCCAACCTCAATCTGGAAACCTTCGCCCAGGCGAGACGAAGGCTCTCCGAAGCGTGGTGGCTCAGGTAAAAATCACGAAGTTTTTCTGCCTCGGGCGACGTTCGGCTCTCGGGCGAGGCAGCGGCAACACTGTTCAAAAGTTGGCGGGAGAACAAACTTTCCACCTCCACTTCTGTCAGCGCCCGATCAAAGAGCTGCACCTCATCGATCTGGCAATCGAGAGATGCGCTGGCCTGCCGACGTCCGAGTCGAATTGGCTGGGGTATCCGAATTGACTCCGTAAGATGATCCACATTCACGGCAAGCGTCTGGAGATTGCCATCAACAAAAAGTTTCAGTCCGCTCGCCTTTCCCGATCCATCCCAGGTGACGAGGAAATGTCGCCATCCGTGAGAGGATATCAGTTTCTCCGTGGCGACCTGGATCGCATTGTCATTCCAGCGATGTGCGAGTTGTACGACGGCCTTGCCTTTGCGGATCTGCAAATCGAGTCCGCGCAGGCCATTGGCGTCGTCGATTTTCGAAAAAATCGTTCCCTCCCCTTTCGGGATGATCCACAACCCGAAGGAAAAAGGAGTGTCCCGGTCGAAGAGATCGTCGTATCCATCGATCTCGATGCTGGCGCCGCCCTTCAACTCCACCGCTTCGCCGATCAAGCCGGGCGACGGAACAGGGTTGAGCCGTCGAACAGACCCTGTCAAGTTGCCGTCGTTCTCGTTAGTTCCCTCCAGGGAAAACGCAGCCTTGAGAGCGTGAAGCACCGCAGCGGAGGGCGGACTCATCGTCACGCTCTTTTCCCACACGGCCTGAGCCGCCGCCAACTCGGGAGCGACGGATTGGAAGGCGGTCTCGGCTTCTGCACGCTGCCGTTGGAGATCGGCCTCACGAGCCTTCTCCACGACGGACGGCGGCACCTGCAGGAAAGGCGCGGCGTTGCCATGGCTGCCATCGAGTCCGCGTTCCGGAACGTTGTTAAAAAAGGCGAAAAATCGGTAGTAGTCGCGCTGGCTGATGGGGTCGAATTTATGATCATGACAGCGGGCACACTCCAGCGAAAGCCCCAGCCAGACCGATGCAGTCGTTTTCACCCGATCGGCGACATACTCGATCCGAAACTCTTCTTCGATAATACCTGTCTCGTTGTTGATGGTGTGATTCCGATGAAATCCGGTGGCGATTTTCTGATCGAGCGTGGCGTTCGGAAGCAAATCTCCCGCGAGTTGCTCGATCGTAAACTGATCAAAAGGCAGGTTGCGATTGTAGGCGGCAATCACCCAATCCCGCCACGGCCACATGGTGCGTTCTTGATCGCTGAAATATCCGTGAGTGTCGGCATACCGGGCGGCGTCGAGCCAGGCAACTGCCATTTGCTCGCCAAATCGCGAGGACCGAAACAATCGATCCACCACGGTGCGCCACGCCTCGGGAGATTTGTCAGCCAAAAAGGCGTCGATTTCCTCCAGGGTGGGCGGAAGTCCGGTCAGATCGAGGGAGACCCGGCGGAGGAGCGTCTCACGATTCGCAGGAACCGACGGAGAGAGCCCCTCCTCTTTCAACCGTGAAAGAATCAGCGCATCGATCGGATTTTGTCCGCTTTCGGGTAGGGTCGGGCGCTTCGGTGCGAGGAGGGACCAATGCCCCTCCCACTTGGCTCCGTCCGTTATCCACGTTTTTAAAATTTCAATTTCCCTCTCGGTCAGCGTTTTCCCGGAATCATGAGGCGGCATCCGATCCTCTGCATCCGAAGTGAGGATCCGATGGATAATGTCACTTTCGTCGGGCAAACCCGGCACAATCGCTCGCAAACTACCTTCCCGGTCCGCCACCGCCGCGTCCCGTAGGTCGAGACGCAGGTCCGCCTTCCGTCCAGCCTCATCTGGCCCATGGCAGGCAAAACATTTGTCTGCGAGAATGGGACGAACATCCCGATTGAAACGAATCGACGACGATTCCGCCCTGGTGCCCGACTGGAAATAACTCAGGGATATCGCCACGATCCCGATGAGGACAGTGGTCTTCATACCGGAAATCCTATCTCAAAGTACGTTCTTTCGGAATCCGGATCTCGCCGAGAAGAGGGCGCGATCACGGACGGTTTTCTGTCACCTTCCGCCGCAAAAACGCTTCGGCGATGAGAAGGTCTCCCGGAACCGTGATTTTCAAATTCGGCTCAGTGTTTTCCACGAGCCTCACGGAGTGACCGATGCCAGTGACTGCGGATACCTCGTCAGTCACCACTTCCCCGCGCTGCAAGACGGCTGCGTAGGCCTCGCGCAGCAACAAAACAGAAAAGATCTGCGGTGTTTCCATCGCCCAGAGATCGTCCCGAGAAACCGCTCCGGTGACTTCACCCTCCGCATTGCTGCGTTTCAGAGTATCTACGACCCGACGTGCGAGCGCAGCCGCTCCCGATACCGCAGCCACTGTAGCGCAACGACTGATCGCGTCCGCTGACACGAGAGGACGAGCTCCGTCGTGAACCGCTACGAGATCACTCTCGCCGACGATTTTTTCCAAGCCCGCACAAACGGAAAGGTGACGTTCCGTTCCGCCAGCCAGCACTTCGACAAATTTGGAGATACCAAGCCGAGACACCGCGCTTTTCACTTCCTCAAATTTCTCCGGGGAAACCACGACTCGAATCTCTGCCACGTCAGGACATGCTTGAAAAGCAAGGATCGATCGGGTCAGGACACTCTCGCCGCAGAGATCCGCCGAGAGTTTATCAAAACCCATCCGGCGACTGCTCCCCGCCGCAACGATGATCGCCGAGACTTTCATCCAGGTGATAGTCAAACGGGGTGGGGCCTCAGGAAAGTTTAGCGATGATCGCCTGCGAGAGGGTTTTCCCGTCTGCGCGTCCACCAGTGCGCTCCTGCACCAGCTTCATGACTTGACCCATTTCTTTCCGCGAAGTGGCCCCCACTTCGGCGATCGCTGCGTCGATGATCTTCGCCAAGTCCTCTTCGCTGAGAGGCTCGGGGAGATATCCATTCAGCACCGCCATCTCTGTGGCCTCCTGCTCGGCGAGTTCCTCGCGCCCCCCAGTTTTGTAAAGTTCGATAGCATCTTGCCGTTTTTTGACCTCTTTGCGGATCACGGTGATGATTTCAGTGTCATCAAGTTCCCCGCCGGCACCGCCTTTTTCAATGGCGGCGTTCTTGATCGCTGATTTGAGCATCCGAATCGTACTGAGCGCGAGAGTGTCTTTTGCACGCATCGCTGTTTTCATGTCTTCCGTAATCTGTTGGGATAATTCGCTCATGCGCTACGCTACGCATGTTCAACCATTCTGCGACGTGAAAAACACATCTCCTTCTTCCCCCGAAACCAAACGACCTGTCCCTTCTCAGATCCCGTCGCGAATCTGGAAGTCGCTCATGGGCCTTTTTCTTATCGGAATCGGTTCCATCTTCGTCGAGTATCTCTGGCACTCCTACCTTCGCGCGGCGGCCATGGATCACTGGATCGAGACTCCCTGCCGCATCGTCTCCATGACCGTAGATGACAAAGAACTCAACCAGCGTGGGTTACCCAAGTATGTCTTCGAGGTCGTCTACGCCTTTGATTTCAATCGTCTGCCCTACACCGGTTCACGAGTCAAGCGTCTCCCCACGGAGGTCAGTGACCCGCGCAAGTTGAAAGAATACATCGAAGACTACGCCGTCGGCACAGAGACGACCTGCTTTGTGGATCCCGATGCACCGGAAAGAGCGGTTTTGAAAAAGGACTCCAAAGCCGCTCTCTACACACTCTGGTTTCCCTGTCTCTTCATCATCGGTGGAGCGGGCATGATCCTCACCGCGCTCTTCCGCCGGACGGCATAATCGCCGCGCTGCTCGGTGGGAGGCCAGATTGTTGAGCCCGTTACCCTTTCAACGAAGCGAGATAAGCCACCAGATCACGCAATTGCTCTTCGCTCAAGCTCGCCGTAAGACCTGCGGGCATCAGTGTAGGAATCATCTCACGAGTGGCGATATCCTTTTTCGACAAGGGAACCGTCCACGGCGTCGCCGTGCTGCGATACCATACGATGTCATCTCCCTCGCGCTCAATGTATCCCGTGATCGACGCTCCCGCCGTTGTGGTGAAAGCAACCGCCTGGAATCCTTCCTTGATCTGGCGGTCAGGCCAGAGGATGGATTCTACGATCTGATCGAGCGGCATCCCGGCACCGACGCCGTTCAGCGACGGACCGATCACTCCACCCTCGTCCCCGACACGATGACAGGCCATGCAGGCGAGTTGCGCGAGGTGAAATACTTCCGCCCCTTTTTTCACATCGCCGTGGCCCGCCCGCACCTCCGCGACGAGACGGGCAACGCGGGCGGCATCATACTCCGGCGCACCGGTTTGCCGCCCGACGGCACGGTTCAGCAAAGGGGTCAGGGCGGCATCGGTGCGACCGAGGCGATTCATTGCGTCGAGAATTTTCTGTGCGGTGACCGATTCGAGAGCACCGACCGATTCGAGTTCGACCGCTAACGCAGCAGCTCCCCCGTTTCCTTCCAGCAATGAAGGCAAGAGTTCAAAAGCAGCCGACTCCCCCGCTTTCGCGGTCAGGAGGGACATGATGGCCTTTGCCGCGCTGGGCGGATTCACCTTGTTGAGCGCGGCGAGAGCAGCGCGGCGGAGTTCTGTAGCCGTTCCTCCGTTCGCAACGATAGGGTTCAGAACCGACACCGCCGCGTCCCCCATCAGCAAGGGTAGCGCCACCATCGCCCCGGATCGGAGTGCCGCCGGAGCGGAGGAATCGACCGCAAAGGCCTGCACTTCCGGGGCCAACGGAGCGACCTTCCAAAGGCCGGCGAGACGCACTGCCGCGACTCGGAGATTTTCCTGATCCGAAGCAAAGAGAGCTTTCAGCGAATCTTCCACGGGAACTTTCGGTCGCACTCCCCGTGCCGCCGCCTCCCCGAGGGCGTCGAGCAAACGGAGATCTTTTGTCTCCACTGCTTCCGTAAAAATCCGACTGGCATCTTCCGGTCCGCCCCGCTTCGCGAGAACATGGAGAAGTCGGGACCTGTCCTCTGGTGCGAGATTTCCTGTCAGCGCATTTCTCGCCAATTCTGCTGATTCCGGGCCATCCATCTGCTCGAGGACAAACGCGAGATGAACTGATTTTTCAAATGTCATACGGCCTTCGCGCAGTGCTGGGAGCCAGTCATCCTGCAGGGCAAAAACCGTTTGGCTCAGGGAATACTCCACAAAGCGGTCCGGCCCAGCATCGAGCGCCGTGAGAGCCAATTTTAGTGAATCTGCTCCGGGCCGGGCCGCACAGGCAACGACCGCCTCGAGGCGAGGACGGGGATGGGAGTCGGCGAGTAATTGCCGCAAGCGATCCTCGGAACCTGGCTGCGGTTTCGTGGATCGTGCAAGGAGACGGGCCGCGACCGCACGCACGCGTGGTTCTCCCGATGCTTGAAGCAAGTCCAATAGCTCCGGGGTGATCCGGTCGAGGGATTCGAGCACTCCGGCCGCCTCGATGAGGGGCTGGTACTCGTCCGCTCCCAGAGCGGAAACCCAAGGAGAGAGCTGGCTCGCTACCACTTCTGGAGTAGCTGAATCGGTGAGCATCCGCCGAGCTTGCTCGCGTGGCCACGGCTCCGACGAACGCAACTGCTCGATTTGCCCGGACAGGTCCATCGTTTCCAACTTCGGTCGCGCGAGAGCGGGTCGCCCTTTTGCCGAGATGCGCCAGATCCTGCCATGGGAATAATCCCGATCAGGATGACGCAGGGAGACTTGATAGTGATTGATCACCGGATTAAACCAATCCGCGAGGTAGATCGCACCGTCCGGCCCTTTCCGAACATCGACCGGACGAAAACTCTCGTGTCCGCCGTAGATCAGCCGCACGGGAGCCGAGGCGGCAAAACCGGCCCCGTCTGCGACCAGCGGGATCGCCGAGACTTCGCGGGCAAAATACCCGGCGATGATCGCATGATTCTGAATCCAGTCCGGAAAGTGAGCCGACTCCACGATTTCGCCGCCCATGCTTTTTCCCGGAGTCTGGCCGACCATCGCGAACTCCATGAGTTCAGCCGGATGAGTCGTCGGGATGAGACCCGGTGTCGCAAAACAGAGATGGGGACCATTGCTCTTTACAAAAATCGCACCCCAGCGGTCCACCGCGATGCCGCAGGGATTCTGACTCACCATGGAGGGAAACCCGAAGGGCGCGAGACGGGTGATGCGTGGATCCAACCGCCAGAAACCAGCCGTGTCCCCTCGCGCCATTCCCCAGGGAGTCTCGACTTGCGAAAAACAATGCAGGCCCTGACTAAAGTAGAGAAACCCTCCCGCATCGAAGATCAGATTGCTGATATTCTGATGTGTGTCCCCCGTTCCGAATCCGGATAAAATGACACGTTTTTGATCGGAACGGTCATCACCATCGGTGTCTCGGAGATGGATCAGATCCGTTCCTTCGGCGACCCAAGCACCACCGTGACCAAGGGCAAATCCGGTCGGCATTTCCAAGCCGTCGGCAAAAACCGTCGAGTGATCCGCCCGTCCGTCTCCGTCCGTATCTTCGAGGATGACGAGCTTGTCATCTGCCCGCTGCCCCGGAGACATCTGCGCGTAGGCAAGCGTGCAGAGTACCCAGAGTCGGCCACGGGGATCCCAGTGCATCGCGATGGGATTGGCAATGTCGAGCTTTTCATCCGCAAAGAGGCTCACCTCAAACTCCTCGTGCACAACAAAAGAGGCCAATTCTGCCTCAACCGAGGGATCGGAAGTGGGTGCATTGTCAGGACTGATCGCCAGCGCGACCATCGGGAAAAAGAGTCCCGCGAGTAGTGTCAATCGCATGTTCATTTCACAGATGCCTCTCCGGCGTATCGATGGATGTCCGCTTCCGTTTCCGCAATCAGTCCGGGCAGGGAATCAATCTCGCGAACAAACCAGCGACCATCCCGGTTCTCTACATCCCGCGAAGCGGGAACGTGCTGTCTGTCCCCGAAAAGAAATGCCCAGTTTGTCGGGCGGTAGTATTGCTGCCAGAGGCGATTTTTTCGCCGGATCGCCTCGCGCAGAGAGTCTGCTGCGGTGGCATCTTTCACCGTTGCCTTTGGGAATTTCAACTCGGTTGCAATCAACTGTGCCGCTCGATTTTGCCCGAGAGCGGAAAGGTGGACGCCGTCAGACGAGCAGGCGGGATCGTTCTCGCGCAGGAGCAAATGAAAGAGATCCACAAAGAGCAATCCCCTTTTTTTCGCGAGACTCTCGATTGCCTGAACGTAGGTTTCGAGCCTTTCATTTCGTTCCTTCGCAAGATCCGAAGCCGGTCCAATCGTGTAAAACGGTGTCGGGGCAAACAACACGAGGCGTCCAGTCAGGGCACTTAGGTCATCGAGGATCGATGTGTAGGCAGCGGTGAATTTCTCAAGAGAATTACCCGCTTCGAGCGACTCCATTTTCCCGAACCCGATGCAAATGATCCCCGCCGACGTTCGCTCCCGATGATCAGGGATACTGCCTGGCTGGGGATCACCGATCTGCGTGTAGAAGAAGCGGGGGCGAGCCTGATAATAAATCGAATCCCCCTGCCACGCGAGATTTCGGAAGTGGAGAATCCGGTCTGGCCAAGCGAGGTGGACCATCGTTTCGAAAAAGGGATCACGATCGAGATCGAAAACATCGGTTCCGCCAAGAAAGGAAATCGTCTCGCCGGACTGCGGATCGAATACTCCGTTTGTAAACGGAGGCACCGGGGCCGTCGGTGACGCAAAACTCCGCCGGATCACCGGAAATTCCTCGCCAATGCCCGGGTCGCTCGCCAACAAGGCGATCAACACCAAGAACCGGCGGATTCGGAAGAACTTCATAGAGGGGAGTGTGTCCAGACAAGAGTGTCCCTGCAACCCTGCAATGCACCCGAATGACGCCAGAACGGTGATCGAACCCTCTTTGCTCTATCACCCGACCCTCTTTGTTCTCAGAAAGGAATGTCGTCGTCCTCTTCGGCCGGAGGACGCTGGGACTGCCCGCCACTCTGCTGCTGTGGCGCGGAATATTGCTCACGAGGGGCTTCTTCTTCCCGGCGCTCTGGCGGGTAATCGTCCCGCTGATTGCTGCTCTGTGGAGTCGGGTTGCTGCTGCGAGATGAACCGCCGCTGCTGCTGCCACCAGTGTCATCGCGACCTCCGAGAAATTCGAATTTTTCCCCGATGACCTTGAGCCGTGATCGTTGCTGTCCCGAAGTCTTGTCCTCCCAACTATCGAGCTGAAGCCGACCTTCCACATAAATGGGGCGCCCCTTTTTCATCCATTCGCCAATGATCTCTGCCTGCCGACCCCAGAACGTGATCTCCACAAACGTAGTCTCTTCCCGTCTTTCTCCATCATCTCCGGAAAAATTGCGATTGATCGCAAGGGAGATATCGGTCACGGCAGTGCCCTTCGGTGTATATCGCACTTCGGGATCGCGGGTGATGTTCCCCATCAGCTGGACTTTATTCAGATTCGGCATGGAGAAACCTTATAGGAGTTCGCGGTCAAATTGCCAACAATCTTTTACTGGGGAACCTCCCCTGGCGCAGGGGAATCAACCGCAGGTTTGGGCACTTCGGGTGCCTTTGCTGCCGTTCCTGTCGGGGGGATGACTTTGCTTGGCTCTGTAGCTGTGGATGAAGCAGCGGGTTCCGCTGGTTTTGGCACAGGATTCTTCTCCGCCTTTGCCGCAGCTTCTTCGGCGGCTCTCTTCGCGATGAGATCTTCCCACTGGTGCAGCGAATACCCGTCCCCGATGCCGCCGATTTCCGTGAGAAAGGTGTTGCATCGCTGGTGCCAGAGCGCGAGATCGGGCGGACCTTTGATGGGTTCAGCACTGCCGGGGAAAATCAGGTAGGTCACCTTCAAATCACTCACAGGGCGACTATAGGCCGTCGATTTTTCATTAATATGTTGTGCCAACCGCAACGAAGCTTCCCCGAATTTCCAACTCGGCCCGCCATCCCCGGCGATCGCAGGGAGAAGCTGATTTTCGTAGATCACCACCGCGTAATCCCCCATGGAGGGTCCGAATTCATTCTCTTCGGTCCGCCCGAGAAACGAGATAGGGATGACAATGAAAGGATCGGCCTCGGCAATGAGATAACTGCGGGATTTGAGGTCTGCGACCTGGAGTTTGTATTGATCAATTCGAGACCGCAGCAATCGGTTCTTTTCAATACTGAGTCCGGGGAGAGCAAATTCTTCTTCGGACTTCTTCAAGGTTGCTTCCCATCGAGCGAGTAAAGGGTTCGGGGTCTTCGACCGCTTTGCCCACCCGAAGCTGGTGAACGGCTGATAATTTTGCGACATGGAGATGTAGTCATCGAGTTGTGGCCAACGGTCCCCGTCCGAGCCGTCAGAGACGACATCCATTTCTCCCTGGACAAGAAGGAGTTTCCGACCGGTGTCCGGATGTTTGATCTGCAATGCGGTTTCCAGATCGTAGAGATTGTGCCTCGAGAGGAGTTCATCGATTCGCGTGATGTTTTGCTGGATGCGGGCCGTCTTCAGCTCATACAGATAGTGGAAGAACGGGGAAACCTCCCCGGCAGCGATGAGCTTGTCGAAGTCCTTCAACATTTTCGGGAGATGTCCGTTGATCGCCGACAGTTCCGCCGCCGAGGTATTCGGTTTTGGAACGGTGAGTTTCAGCTTCATCTCCAATTGATAGCTTTCCTCCCGCTCCCGCTCCTTTTCCGCAGTCTCTCCCTGCACCGTGACAACCTCGGTTTTGATCGGGATTTCGCTCCAGAGTTTTCCCACATCGACCTTTTTCCATGAGACGTAACCGCTCGGCAGCGGAGGAGGCACTTCGACGACTTTCTCGACGATTTTGATTTTCTCTACGGGGACTTCGACGATTTTTTCAATAACAAGCGGTTCTGGAGTTTTCTCGGGAACATCCTTCGGTGCCGATGCAGGCAAGGCCGGGGCGTCGCCACCGAGCCAACTGATCAACGCCCGTTTCAATACAGGACCTTTCCCGCTCGCTTTCACGACGACTAACGCCAGTACAATCGTGAAACAACCCAGGGCGATCAACCCCAGGAGCCGTATCGCCCATCGCCCCGGACGTCGTTTTTTCACCGAGCGTCGATCATTTGCCCGTTTCGTCCCTTCGAAAAAATCACCATGCTCGCTCATTTATTCCTCAGTTCTCCAGTTCCCACCCAAGCACCATATTCCGAGATGGCCGTCAAGCAACTGTCCCGGTAAATTACGGGATCTGAAGAACCATTATATCTCAACCACTCAACCCCGAATTTCCCCCATCTCCTTCGTCGCAATCCCGATCGGACGGTCCAGGGGCACTCCGGCGCACGCAAGCAAAGTCGTGAGCAGATCGCCTTGATTTCCTTTCGTATTCGCGAGGAACCGCCCCGTCTTGATCGAACCGCCGCCTTTCCCTGCAATGAGGAAGGGAAGGTTTTCGCGACCATGTTTGTTGCCGTCTTCCAGACCGGAACCCCACATCATGATGCAGTTGTCGAGAAGGGTGCCGTCGCCTTCGCGGAGGCCGTGCATCTTCTTCACCATGTAGGCGAACTGGTCAATGTTGAATTTGGTAATCGCGGCGACTTTCCGGACTTTTTCCTCCTCGTTGTTGTGATGGGTCTGGGAGTGATGCTCGTCCTTGAATCCGAGCTCGGGATAGGAAACCCCGTTTGGAGTGGAGCCGATGTAGGTGCTGACACGAGTGGTGTCGGTCTGGAAGGCGAGAACGTTGAGGTCGCACATCACCTGCATGTATTCGCTGCGCTTGTCACCCTCGGGGATTTTGACCTCAATGGGGGGAGAGTCGGAAGCATTCCGTTTGCTCACGCTGACCCCAGCTTTTTCCAGCGCCTCCTCCTTCTGACGAATTTCGATCGCAGCGATGCGACGCTCCACGGCACGCACGCTGTCGAGATATTCGTCGAGTTTGTGCTGGTCGCCCTGGGGCAGCGTCCGACGGAGTTCTTTTGCCCCCCCGATGATCAGATCGAGCATCTTTCGATCGAGTGGATCCGTTTGCGTAACCTGCCCGGGTCCATTGGCTTTTCCAAAAAGGCGATTGAGCACGTTGCGTGGATCCGTCTCAGCCGGAACGGCCTGGGTCGGCGAGCGAAAACTGCAGTGCGAATAGTAGCCCTCGTGGAGTCCCTCTTGATTCTCCTTATGTGTCTGCGGCATCGTCGCCAATTCGAGAGAAGGTAGCGAGGTGAGTCCTCCGACGTAGTTTGCTGCGATCTGGTCGGCGGAAATCGCGATATTGATCCGGTTCCGACTGTCCGCATCGGGCAGGATCGCGGTGAGCCAAGTCGAGAGTTCCAGCGCGTGGGGGGCTCCATTGAACGGAGCGATGGGAATGCCCGAGATCCCTTTCATCATGAGAATCTGATCGAGGACGGGACGAAGCGATTCCAGAGCCGGTGGTGGCGACGAGAGAAAACTCTCGGGAGTCGCGGGCCAGAACTGTTCCATGATGACACCGTGCGGCATATACATAAAACCGAGGCGAACGGGAGGTTTTGCGGGATTCCCCTTGCTCTGATCGGCACGGGCGTCGGCCCATCCCATCGTTTCAAGAAGAGGGAGTGCGAGGGAGGCCCCGACTCCTTTGAGACAGGTACGGCGATCGATGAGGAAACGGCTGCTCATGGGACGGCAATATGGATTCGCAGAGGAGAAGGACAAGTGGCGGACTCGCACATGTCCGGAATCGGTTGCGATCGCCAGACCCCGGAGCCTTTCGATTTTTTTGAATATTTCCTCCAAAGTGTCCTTCTGTGGATTTCCCGTTCGTTGTAAACGCAAGACAGTGCAATTTGTTCCGCCGATCTCCTCACTTCATCATGGACTCCAACAGAAAGATATTCATCAACCTACCCGTAACCAACCTGCCCCGTTCCCTTGCTTTTTTCGAGGCCCTGGGTTTTTCATGCAATCCGCAGTTCACAGACGACACCGCCGCCTGCATTGTCATCAGTGACATCATCCATGTGATGCTCCTCACCTATCCGAAGTTCTCCGGATTCACTTCGAAGACGATCTGCGACACAGCTAGGTCCGTCGAAGTGCTGAACTGCCTCAGTTGCACGAGCCGTGAGGAAGTGGACGACCTCGTCGCAAAAGCTCTCGCGGCGGGAGGATCCCGCTATGCGGACCCGATGGACTATGGCTTCATGTATCAGCATAGTTTTGCCGATCCCGACGGCCACCACTGGGAGCTTGTTCACTTGTGCGAAATGCCCCCTGTGGTGTAGTTTGTTCCCTCCCTACCTTTCAATTCATCTCCCTTAATTCATCTCGCTATTCCTATGATCAAAAAAATCCTCCTCGGTCTTGTCGCCGTCATCGCCTTGATTCTCCTTTATGCCGCGTTCCAGCCCTCCGAATTCCGGGTGGAGCGGAGCCGCACCATCGCGGCCTCTCCCGAAGCACTTTTTGCCCAGGTCAACAATCACCGGAACTTTGCTGCGTGGAATCCCTGGGAGAAAATGGATCCGACTTCGAAAACCGTCTACAGTGGACCGGAGTCCGGTGTAGGCGCGGTCGCAAGCTGGGCCGGGGATAAGGTGGGGGAAGGTTCCGCGACGATCACGGAAAGCAAATCCGGTGAGCTGGTGCGACAGCGTATGGATTGGAAAAAGCCCATGGAGGGCGTCAGCACAGTGGATTTCACCTTTGAACCTGACGGCGAAAAGACAAAGGTCACCTGGGCAATGTATGGCGAGAACGACTACCTCGGCAAAGTAATGAGTCTTGTCATGAACTGCGAGTCCATGTGCGGGCCACCTTTTGAGCAGGGACTTGCAGATCTGGAGAAGGTGGTCACCGCAGCTCCGAAAGCGGGAGAATAAGGCTCATTGGACGGTTCCGGCATGAAGCGGTGGAAATTGCCCGGGCCTGTCCCATTCTCGTCATGAGCACGGAATTCTGTCGATCTTTCAGTGACACCGCCGCAGCCACAGACGATGAAACCGTGATCTTTGCCTGGGCGGTCTTCGCAGACATGGAAGCACGCGACGCGGCCAACGCCAAAATCATGGCCGATGAGCGCCTTCAGGGCATGTGTGGAGAGTCGGGAGCGATCTTCGACTGCAAGCGCATGTCCTTCGGTGGATTTACCACTCTCGTCTCCCACTGACTTTTCCATCCCCAAACCGAAATCCAAATCCAAAAACGATGAGCAACAAACGCAACCCTGTCGGCTGGTTCGAAATCTACGTGAACGACATGAACCGGGCGAAGACCTTCTATGAATCCGTCCTGGAGGTCACGCTTGAGTCCCTCGCCAGTCCTGTGGAAGACGGCAGCGGACTCGAAATGTGGATGTTTCCCGGCGAAATGACGGCTCCCGGCAGCAATGGCGCACTCTGCAAAATGGATGGTTGTGAAGCGGGGGGCGGAGGAACCCTGATCTATTTCTCCTGCGAGGATTGTGCGGTCGAGGCCGGTCGTGTCATCGCGAATGGCGGTTCGCTCTACAAGGAAAAGTTCGCCATCGGAGAATACGGTTTCATCGCCATTGCCTGTGATACGGAAGGAAACACCATTGGTCTTCATTCACTCCAGTAAGAGTTCCCCCGTCTCGAATCGCCGCTTTCCCAGAGCGCAACGAATGTCTATTCTTTGACCCGGCGGTGGGTGAACGAATAACTGGTGACGACCTCGGAAATGAGTGTTTGCATCCGATAATCATCCGCCGCGATGGTCTCCATCAAGCGATCTACGAGAATCTCGTCATAACCTTCAAGCTGTCGACAAAGTGCGTAGGCGAGGAGCCTTTCTGTAAGATTGCGA
>JAGPCC010000107.1:11574-15250 GCA_018058245.1 Verrucomicrobiales bacterium | reverse complement strand
TTCCACTGATCGATAGCAAGGCCGACAACCGCGCTAAACGCCCCGAACGCAATACCGGTGACAGCGATCACGAGAGGTGCTGTGAATTTGCCCTTGGCTCGCTTCATCATCCAATTTTCTGAGCGTTAAAGGCAGCTCAGCCCAAACCGGGGGCGCGGCCTCGATGGAAGAGTACGGAATCGAATCAGAGAAGTCAATCAACTCGCTACGGGTTTGGGCTTGATCTCGCCGACTTGTTAGGGCCGATCTTCGTTCGATTTCGCGGACATCTCAATGATGAACGGGTCGTCGATACTCAGCCCCTCTGTTCTTGAACTGGAGTATGATGTTGAAAATCCCCAAAACCTCCGCTCCCCGGCGATCTCGTAACTCGGATGGGTGAAGTCAAATATATGCAGGTTGACGCCTCGAGCCCCCTTGATCGCAAATGTACCATCCGAATCAGACTCGATCTCCAGAGATTTCGTGGCCACAGCGCCCTTTAAGATCCATGAGATACGATTCTCTCGGTAGGACTTCCACTCCGCAATAAAGGAAACTCCTTCAATCGGCTCGCCGGATTCGGAGATGATCTGTCCGAAGAACTCAAAATCCTGATTCTTGTGTTTTCCGCTGTTGTAGCCGGAGTATCCCCAAGCGAACACATAGGCAATATAAGGCCCTGCAAATACGAGAACTGCGACGACGAGAACAACGCAACCTGCTATTTTGAGGCCGGGCTTTGCATCTAGATCTCGGTCCATTTTCTAGCCCTAACGTCGAAGCGATGCCATCCACTACCGAGAGGGCGGAATCGCTTCGAGGATTAAGGTTAAAGTCTGTGAATGTGGTTTCCAAGTCAAGGCGGTAGTGGATTGGTCATCCGGGATTAATAGGTGTTCGGCTTATCCCTTTAGGTTATCTCTTTCTTACAAATCTTCCTGATTCAGAATCTGGTAATCTAGAAGATATTGGATGCCATCGTGTTCAATCTCGTAGTAAACCAGATGCGGATCGTGACGCCGAGCTCGAATGAAGGACCTTTTTATTAGCCGTCCTAAGTGCAAAGTAGCTTTGGTATGGCTGAGTGAAAATTTTTGTTCGATTTCGTATTCATAGGAACGATTGTGTCGCCCTTGCTCCGAAATATGCTGAAGAATAGCTTCCTCCAATTCCTCCAACACCCGGGCTTCTGATGAATTCGAATTGGCCGTAGAAGCCTCCGTGCATACAAAATCTGCAACTACGGGAGTTACAAGCGGAAGAGCCTCAGAGATTCCTATCACGAAAAATTCTCGATCAGACTTGATCCGGTGAGAACCAAGAAGTGAGTGAATCCGCTGCTCTACTGAAATGAAATCGGAAACACGAAAACACGCTTCGAGTACAAACGGTGTAGGCACTCCTGTCGACCGTAGCTCGCCAAGACGTTTCGTCGGTGGCGTTCTTGTGCATCCAATCTTGAGCAGTCCAGGCATCGACGGATTGCTGGCCAAATAGATGTATCCGGTCTCGGGCATTAGGATTCTGTGCTATTCTGAGCCGAACGTTCAAGAGGTGGCAGGCGAAGCCTTGCCACCCTCGACGTGTTCGGTGCTGTGTAAGTCGTTCTCTTTTCCCCCTGCCCGCTCTCTTACGAATATTTCGAAAGGTTCGTGGTAAAACATGATGTCACACGACGCTCCTTGATCTTTCGGGAGTGACGCCATTCGGCACATGGAAGACCGCATTTGAGGAAGGCCGAAGGAAAGCAGATCAAGGTGAACTTGATATTTCAGTGCCCTGGGAACGGGATATACTCCAATTTTTTTTTCTCCCCGAATTCTGGCACTGACGATCGTGTATGGTGTGCCTGTTTCAAGAATCTGTTTAAACTGGGATTTCCAGGCCGAAACGACGTCAGAGAAGTAGATTTTATAATCGCTGAAATCGGGTATCCCGTCCAAGGCTGTGCTAAGCTTCTCCGCACCAATTGGAAACGAATGGGATGGGTCGAGTTTGGATCTGTAGATTGTCGAAAGGATCATTTTTATCACCGAACAGTAATATTAGTCCTCTTCACTCTCAATATCATTCGCAATATTTGAGCACGCGGACCGGCACCATCGAAGGCGTTTTGACCCGTCACGTCAAGGTTTTTGAGATCTTTCCAACCGATTCATGCCGTGGGATTCTATTTAAGCTGCTCGAAAGATCAGAGATCCATGATGATAACGTGAAGTTTCTTAAAATATCGGAAGGTCAATCAAACTTTTCGCAAAAACGAAGGATGACTTTTCGATTTGATTTTTTCAAATTTTCCGATAATAGCGTTTGTATGAACACGCATCAAACGAACAATTTATCATGGCAGGCGGACCTTCAGGCCTCGCGCGATCTCACGCGTTCTGAAAAGTCCGGATTTGAGATGATCCTCAGCCCGCATTTCTCATGCTCTTTCTGCTCCGACTTGCTGCGGCTTGCCCCACCTTCGTTCCGGACCAGATTCTCCTTGGACAGTATGTATTCATACAGTCCGTCGGAAAATCCGGCCCGCGCCTCGTCGGGACAAATCCTCGCGGCGTCTCGCGACGAAAGAGTATGAGAAATGCAGGTTAGCTGGTACGAAAAGTGGCGCATCACACACCGGGCGGTGCCCGGTCGTGATTCGGCGGCGGTGTTCTGGAAGGCGCAGATCAAAGCGAAACCCCGCGAGGTCTGGCAACTCGATCAGTGGGCGGAGGCGATACGCTGGTATTTGCAGTGGTTGACCTATTGTGAACAGAACGGTCAAAACTCGCTCTCGCTGGAAGAGCGAGTCCGGCTCGCGGTAGATCGAGCCGGAGGAAGGCGGGGTCTCGCTCTCCGCACACGACAGACGTATGCTGGTTGGGTGGGTCGCTGCGGAAATCCAGTATGGAGCTGGACTTCGCCTGACGGAGCTGTTAAATCTGCGGATCAAAGATGTCGACGAGGAGCGGAGGCAAGTCACGATCCGAGCTGGAAAGGGCGACAGAGATCGGACCACGGTGCTTCCGCAGATCGTGGCCGCGCAACTCGGAGACTGGAAACTCCGTCTGCGTGAAATGCACGAGGCCGATCGGGCTGCCGGTGTCCCGGGCGTTTCCCTACCGAAAGCGCTCGCGCGGAAGATGCCAAAGGCGGGCGAACGATGGGAGTAGTTTTGGATTTTTCCTGCGAGGAACCTTTCGGTCGATCCGGAATCGGGGATACGGCGTCGGCACCATCTGCACGACGAGTTCTACACCAAGGCGTTGCGGGAAGCGGTACGGGAAGCAGGGATCGAGAAGCGGGTCAAATCGCATGACCTCCGGCATAGCTTCGCGCCCCACCTGCTGGAGGCCGGCACTGACATCAGCACACTGCAGGAGTTGCTCGGTCACGCTGATGTCAAGACCACCGAAATTTACACGCACGTCGCGCAAAATATCAGTGCCTGCGGAGTGCGAAGTCCCCTTGACCGGATCGGAGGAGTTGAGCCGGTGGCTTCAGGTTTGCTATTCCAAAATTCAACTCGCTTTTAAAACGACCGCTACTCCGTCTCAGGCACGTCCAGAGGAGGAATCGGCGTTCTCGTTCCCTATTCAACAGCGCCACCTTCTGACGAAGGCGGCTACGCATGGCCCTTCCCTACCGGGAACGATCTGAACGAAACCGATCGCGAAATCCTCTCAACGTCCCGTTGATGAACGGAGTC
>JAGPCC010000107.1:0-11474 GCA_018058245.1 Verrucomicrobiales bacterium | reverse complement strand
TTCTCGTTCCCTATTCAACAGCGCCACCTTCTGACGAAGGCGGCTACGCATGGCCCTTCCCTACCGGGAACGATCTGAACGAAACCGATCGCGAAATCCTCTCAACGTCCCGTTGATGAACGGAGTCGTTGGGTTGGATTCGATCATGCGGTTGGGTGATGAGAAGTCTGTCCCTGCGGATTGTCGCTGCGGATTCCATGAAACGACTCGCCACGATTCAGCGCCCCTCGTGGCGAGGGCCTCCTCACAAGATGGTCGATCACAGTCCTGTTTGTCTCATACGAGTGCTTGAATCCGTAGTCACTGATCGAAATCCCCGCCTTACTCCTGATCTGGCTGTCCTTCCTTTTAGACAATCGGAACCGGAAACGCTCCGATCATACCGCAAAATCCACCCCTCACCTCCTCAACCCCGCGATTGCACTCCGCCCTGCTCTCTGTCACCGTCAGGGAAGACGCCGAGCCGGGAGGGCGGGAAGGGACAATGACATGAGCAACTTCTTTGAAGATTTAGGGCGGAAGCTGGGACGGGCGGCGGTGCCGACCTATCGCAAGAGCAAGTGGATCTGGGATGGGCTCACCGGGACGGAGGAGGAGGCGCTCCAGGCGGAGAAGGATCTGGGGGCGACGCTCGCGGCAGAGCTGCGTCTTGCGACAGACATTCCCGTGGAACCGGATCTGCTGAACTGGATCCGGGGAATCTGTCGTCGTCTTCAACCATCGGTCGATCAGCCGGGATTTGCCTATCATTGTGAACTGATGGAGAGCGATCATCCGAGCACCATCGGCCTGCCGGGAGGTTACCTTTTTGTGAGCCGATCGCTGATCGACTTCTGCGAAGGGAGCGTGGAGGAAGTGGCCTTTGTCATCGCTCACGAAACGGCCCATGTGGTGCGGCGTCACACTTGGGATCGCATGATCCAGCAATCGGCGCTGCGGGCGGCGTCGTTTGCGGCGGGCCGCGCGGGGATTCTCTCCGGTTGGGTGCGTCAGCAGGGACTGCCTTTGCTGCGGAGCGCTCACTCGATGGATATCGAGTATGAGGCCGATCGGGATGGTGTGGATCTGCTCCGCGCGGCGGGATACGATCCCGGCGGTGCGATCTCTTTTCTGAAACGAATCGAGCGCATCGGGACCGATTCGGAGGTGCTGGGCGAATACCTCGCTTCCCATCCCGCCCCGGCCGAGCGGATCGCGAGATTGCAATCCGGGCGGGATGCCTGACTCGATAAACTCCGGATTCGGAGAATTCCCTACAGCACCAGCCCGGTCACGTCGCCTTCAAAGACCATTTTCCCGTCGACAAATCCCTGGGTTTCAAAGACGGCGATTCGGGAGGCCAGTTTCTTTGCTCTGGCGATCATGATCAAATCGCATCCCGGTTCGACACTGCCGCGGAACTTCACGTTGTTGACGCCCCCGAAACCGAAGAATTTTTTCCCGGCGGTATTGAATTTCAGATGGTAGATGACGGAGCTCAGCTGAGCGGCCATTTCGATCATGAGAACTCCAGGCATGATAGGACGACCGGGAATGTGTCCCCGCGTCCAGAACTCTCCGGGGGTCTGCGTTTTGATTCCCACGGCAAGCCCCTGCTCGAGGTCGAGGGAGATCACCCGGTCTAATTGCTCAAACTCATCGCGCTGTGCGTTCAGGGTAAGAATCTCTTCTTTGGTAACGGCTACTTCGTCGAGGTGAAGGGTCGCAAGGTCCAGAATCGGTTGTGATGCCATTTTCTCTTATTCAATCAGGTCTAGGTTGGAATGGGCCGTTCAAACAGGCCGGGAAAGAGGGTCAAGTGATGAACCTGTCCCTCTCTTACTATGGGAGTCTGAATCCTGCGAGGAAATTTCGTTCCCTTTTGCCCGTCGATTCACCGGATGAGCGGGAGGACGGACTTATTGTGCGGAAGCGGAAATGTCGTAACAGATCAGTCGCGATCCCAGCTCATTCTGATTGATAAAGAGCCTGCCGTCGCTCACCACGGGCGGAGCCCAGCTCTCGGGTGCATAAAAGAGGCGGGCTTTGGCAAGGATCGTGAAGCCGGAGTAGTTCAGGTCCATGCGCAGGAGTGCGCCATTTTCGCTGAGACAGAGAAAGGCACCATCGACCCAGATGAGGTGGGCATGACCGAGGCTGATCGGGATCTCCCGCCCCTGCCAGGGAATCGTGGTCTGATAAAACAATTCGTTCCAGAGATTCCGCCCTGTTGCGACATCCACAGCCATCATGAGCCCCCCGTTCCCTCCGAAGCCGTAGAGGACTCCGCCATGGTAGATGGGGGTCTGAAACTGACATCCAAACTCGGGGGAGGTCCAGAGGACACGTGGTTGAAAATCGGGCCCATATTCGAGCATGACGCCACCGAGTCCGTAGTCTTCGGTCAAAAAGACCCGGTTTTCCCCACAGGGCACGGGGGTAGTGGCATTCACGCTCGCAAAATTGGTAGACCGCCAGGCAAATTCGCTGTCGATCTTGCCGTCGACGGGATTGAGACAGAGCAGTCCCCCGGTTGGTGGTTTGACCATTCCGCCGGCAAAGACAAAAACCCGGTCTTTGCCGTTGATTTTTGTCAGGACTGGCGAGGCATAACTGCCGTGCCACTCATGATCACTCTCCCAGATCACGGTTCCGTCGTTCTTATTGAGCGCCGCGACACAGGCACGCTCTGCGCCGACCTGGACGATCAGTTTTTCGCCATACAAAAGAGGACTGGAGCCGTATCCGAAAAACAGCGGTGACACTCCGAAGACATCTGCCAATTTGATCTGCCAGTTGATTTTTCCGTCACCGAGGGCAAAACAGATAAGGTCACCATCGTTCCCGAGGGTATAGACCTGGGCGGTCTCGGGATCGATCACGGGGCTAGATCGCGGGGCATCGACGATGCCGTAGCTCTGCGCCACATCAACAGGATAGGAGTGTTCCCAGATCCCGACACCAGTGGCGGCATCGAGGCAGCGCACTTGCTCATTGTTTTCCACTTGATGGATGAAGACGACTTTCCCGGCTGCCACCACGGGACCGGCATGGCCCCTCCCCCGCTCCACTTCCCACAATTTTTTGGGGCCTTCTACGGGGAAATTCAGATTCAGCCCGGTTTCGGCGCTGTGCAGATCTTGGTTCAGGCCCAGGAAATGCGGCCAGTCGGCGGCGTGGGAGCTCGGGGAAGGAATCAGGGCAACAAGCCACAAAAGAGAGGCTGGAAGCAAAATCGGGGAGTTCATCGGCAAAGGTAGGCGAAATCCGGAAATCGGAAGGTCTTTTTTTCCTTCACTGGGCCCATTTGATCGCCCGGCTTGCGGCGAACATCGGCATCCAGCCCTGCAGGCGTGTCGATTCTGCATCCCAGTCATCCTCGTAGAATCCGGTGATGGCAAACCCGGCCTCGCACTGGCCCCCGATCTGACTTTCCCAGCTATGACTGTATTCCAGACTGAGCTGCGCTTCGAGTTGATCGGCGAGAAGGTCTTCGTCCGCCGATTCCAAATCGGAGTATGGGAGCGAATGGATCACGCGGAGTTCACCGGTCTCTTCGAGGACCTCGTGATCAAAAAGGAAAAACGCGGGATTCATGAATCCGCACAAGAGAACCCCGCCCGTCTTCAGCACCCGATGACATTCGCTCCAGATCGGAGTGAGGTCTTCGGCAAAGGCATTGGAAACCGGATTAAAAATGAGGTCAATCGAACCCGATGGGATCGCAGAAAGATCGGCCATGTCCCCTTGAATCGTGCGGACGGCGAGATCGTGACGACGGCACGTTTCCTCGTCTTTTTCCAACTGCACATCCGAGGCATCCAGGGAGATGACGTCCGCACCGGCGGCGGCAAAAACCGGAACCTGCTGACCGCCACCACAGGCGAGGGCGAGGATCTTCACCCCCGAAAGGTCCTTATGAGAAGGAAACCAAGAAACCGGGACGGCCTTGTTTGGGGTCAGGATCACGGCCCAGTCCCGAGCTTTCGCCCGGGCGATTACTTCATCGGCGTAGGGAGTGCTCCAGCGGCATCCTTCGAGAGATTGCAGGTTCCACGCGTTGCGGTTGTATTCGGTGATGTTCATGAAAACGGTCTACTCGAGTGATTGGTGTTCAGTGCTGTCGAGCTGAAACTGGACGGTCCCGCTCTCTGGATCGGTCACGATCAACTCGTAGGTCTCGGCGAGACCATCGGTTCGGTATTGTAGATGATCCTCGCGGGCCGCACCCTCGCGGGCCGCACCACCATCATAGGGTCGCCCGGTCCAGGGATTGAGAATCATTGCTTCCAGGAAGGAACGCTCGTGCAGCATCGTCACAAGCTCGGTCCCGGTCATCGCCCTGGGAGGATACTGTTCCTCGTCAACGTGGTATCGCTGCAAGGCCTCCTGCACTGTCAGCAGCATGACACGAACGCTGCGTTCCGTTCGCTTGGCGACAACTTCTCGACCGATCAGGACCAGACCGATTCCCGCGATGACAAAAAAGCCAGCGAACCGCACGACGAGAGATGTCCGGGGAATTACAGTTTTCATCCAAGAAAGGAACTCATCGGGATCCAGTAAAGGGCGAGGGCCACAACAAGGAGCAGCAACCCGCCCCAGTCGCGACCGGAGAAACGATCTTTTCCGCTGCGTCTCCTCAAGAATTCGAGCAACCATCCGGTCGGACAGCCAAAGCGGCAGTAGGCCATGGGAAAGAGCAGCGAAATCGCAAGACCGGAAACGGCCACGACAATGGTGGCAAAGCCCGCACCTGTTAACAGATAGGCGTCGAAGGGTTCCATGCCCGCGAGATCAAAATCCAGCTGCAAGAACGTAACCGCGAGCACGACAAGCAACAGCATCACCGGGACGAGACGTGCGATCCATTTTCCATCGTCAGAGATGACGCGCTTCCACCGAGCCGGGAGCCACTTCATGGTCCATCGTTGGAGATTTCCATGGGGGCAGATAAACTGGCAGTAAACTGGCTGTTTTGTTGCCCAGGGGAGCAAAAAGGCCGCGACCACAAAGAGGACCAATCCGGGACTTGTCTCCCAGGGCACTCGACTCTCGATCCAGCCGATGAGGAGGGATTGGGCGATCAGATCTCCCATCCAAAGGCCAAGCACTGCGATCGTTGCGAGCGAATAGACCCAGCGCCAACGTTGCAGGGTTTTCTCTTTTCGGAAAGCAAAGAGGCAACCTCCGAGGAGGATCACCACGAGGAGTCCGTCCCGCCATCCCGGCCGGAAGGGAATCGAGACACCCTCGGCCCCGTTCGCCAGGGCGAGCCGGTGGGTGATGCTGAGAGCGACCGCTTCACTGGTGCGAGTCGCGCCGGAAACCCCGTAGATATTGGCGGCACTGAGATCGGTGATCGCCGCGATCTCATCCCAAGGACGGCCGTTCCACTTCTCCATAAAAAAGAAATCTCCTTTCACGTCCTCGACATGACTGGGGGTGTCGTAGCTGTGACGGATCGCGATACCGACACCCTTGTCTTCCGCATCAAAGACTGCCAGCACATCGGTAGGACCGGAGTACCCCACGATCCCCCTCGACTCGGGCATGGTCCGTACGGCATACCCAATTTTGGCGGCCGACGAGTCGAGAACTTCGAAACCCGCTCGTGCTCCTCCATCTACTTTCAAGCGGACCGCTTCGGGAAGGAAGACTTTCACTTCCGCCACTGTCACAGGCCAATCCCCTTCCACTCGCAATCGCTCCTGATGACTCCGGATGAGCCAGGCAATGGCGAGGAGGACAGCAATCCGGTAACACTGGAGGGCGGCGACTTTGATAGGCGGACTGTAGCGCGAAAATCCGGATCGCCAAGTGACTGAAAACCGGTTCTCCCCGCAATGATCCGCGGCGGGTTATCTCAGCTTTTCGCCCACATTGTCCGCGTAACCGGTCATCTCCAGGTAAGCTCGCCCGACGTTCTTTCCCGTATCCTCATCGAGCACATCACAAGCTCCTTCCCAGTAACTGACTCCTCCGGCAGTGCCCACCATCTCCTGCGCCTCCAGAAGCGGACGCAGGCGAAATCGACGCTCTCTTCCCGACTCTGGATCGAGCGTTAGGATCAGCGGGGTGATCGGATAGGTCGCTTCCGTCTCGGGACTGGTCCAGGCACCTTCGTGACGCCATTCATACCTTCCCAGTTCCTGCGAAGTGAGTCCTCCGTTCCGGTCTATCCAGACAAGGCGAGAATATTCCGACGGTTCTCCTTCCTCGGTGCGCAGGACGAATCCCATGATCTCACGGCCATCCAAGAACTGAATGCAGGTCCAATCCCATCCGATCTGGTTGCGGTCAAGTTGGCTGCTCGAGATCTCGTGGTCCATCCACGCCTCGCCGGTGACATCGAAAGTCCCATCCTCGAGGGAGACCGTTCCAGAAGTCTTCAGTCTCGGATAAGTGATATAATAACTCGCGGCAGTCCCCTCGGGACCCTTTCGGGAAACGCCGTCCTCTCCGAAAATGACGGGGCCCTTGACTGGTTCCAGTTGCAATGAAAGTTTCACCTCCGCCTGAATCGAGCCCTCCAGCAGCATTCCAGTGCCAGACGAGCGCAAGCTCCAATTTCCATTAAAGAGATTCAGATCCCCCACCTTTGCTCCGGCATCCCACCCGGCACGATTGAGACGCTCTTCGTGGAAAAACGCCCCCGTCATCGGATCGCAGAGCCCCATGTGAGCTAGATAGAACTGAGCCGTCCCGAAATCCTCACCACCCGGATCTTTTTTGAGCTCCCGTCCAAGTCGAAAAAACGTCGCCTGAAAGCCGAAACGTCGCTCTCCGGCAAAAAGATGTCCTGTCAGGTACCACCATTCGATTTTAAACTCCGGATGGCTGCCGTGATCTTTCGGAAAGGTAAGAACATGTCCGGCAGCGGGAACCTGCCACTCGGCACCCGTCCCTCCACGGAGCGAGATCGACAGAAAGAGGATGCCAAAGACGAGGCAGGGATTGAAAATTCGTTTCATTTTACGAGGTCCGGTCGGATTGAAGACTCGCGTTTCGGGAGCCAACGATGCGGGCCACCAGCGCCGCCGTCGCAAGCGTGACCCCGGCAAGGATCGAAAACGAGATCCAGGGAATGCGATAGCGAAGAGTCCATCCGAAGCTCTGGGGATTGATCACGTAAATCAGCACCCACCCCAGAATCAAGCTCAGTAGATACCCACCGATGAGCCCCACCAAGGCAAGGCCGATCCCCTCCCACATCGCCGCACGAGCGATGTCGGCCCGAGTCGCTCCGATCGCCCGCAGCGTCGCCAACTCGCTCCGGCGCTCGAGCAAGAGCCCAGCAAGAGCCAGCCCGAGTCCCGCTACCGCGATCACCACGGCGATGGCCTCGAGGGCGTAGGTCACCGCAAACGTCTGGCGAAAAATGCGAATCGACTCCGCACGTAACCTCGCATTCGTCCTCACGACGACACCGGGGACGGTCGCCTGGATTGCATCGAGCACCGCTTCGACATCGTCCTCTCGGCTCGCATAGATGGTCATTTGGGAGAGAGCATCGTCGGCAAACCAGTCTGAGGTCAATGCCCGGGAGACGAGGATCGTGCCCGTTTCCGTCCCATATTCCGCATAGACTCCTGCAACCTCGACTGTCTGAGACCCCGCCGGAGTCGGGATTTCCAGCTTATCCCCTTTCCCCGAGCCGAATTTTCGGGAGAACGATTCACTCACCCAGGCCGGCACTGTCCCGTTTTCCATTCGCACAAGGGCGAATGGACCGGACGCCTCGGGAGGCTCAATCCAGAGCAACTGAAGAAACCGTTCCGCATCGAGATTGTATTCCGCGCCGCCGAGAAAGACATCACTCCCCTCATACCGGATCGGATAACGCCGAAGTTTGTCGGTACCTTCGACTCCTGGAACCGAAAGAATTTTCTCCCAGTTCTCGCGCGAAATGGTGTTCGTGTTCGTCACCGAACTGGCCCCAGCGGCCGCCACGTAGAGATCCGCCTTGAGAAGCTGTTCGATCCAAGAAGTCAGGGTTGACTCGAAACTGGCTACGAGGATTGCCATCGCAGCGGACATCCCGATCGCTACCGAAAGACCCGCCGCTGTAAGGCGATGCCGACCTTCCGGCCTGCGCAACTGACTGGCGGCATAGTTCCGCATCGTCTCGGGGGAGATCCCACGAAGGAGAGAGGCTACCGGGCGAAAGAGGCCTCCGATCAAAATGCTCGCGGCCAAAACAAAGCACATCGCGGCGAGATACCCTCCAACCGGGACCACTGTTCCCGAGGGCAGCAAAATCGGAGGCAGGAACGCAGCCCCCAGTCCGAATACCAGAAAGAGCAATCCAAACGGCCCCTTTCGCAGCAGCTTCAACCCCCCACCCTGGATTCCCTGCCGCATCGCCTGGGCCGGAGGAGTGAGGGCGGCATCACGAGCCGGAACGATGCCCGCGACAACGCTCGAAAAAATCCCGAAAACGAGCGAAAAGAAAACCTCTCCGCCGGTGAGAGTAACCGCCGTGGTAGTGGTTTCATAGTAGATCGTATTCACGGTTTGCGCGATGGCACCCACCATGCCCATCGCGAGGAATCGTCCTAGGAAGACCCCGAGAAGGCTACCCACGATACCAAGAATGAGTCCCTCCAGAATCCAAGCTCGGCGGATCTGATGAGGAGTCACCCCGAGCGAGCGCAGCACCGCAATTTCCGCACGTCGTTTTACAACGGAAGCCTCCATCGCCTGCATGATCAGATAGAGCCCCACAAGAAGGGCGAGACCGGAGAGGATCGTGAGATTCAGACGAAACGCCGCACTCATTTGAGTGACCGACGATTTGCGCTCACCGGGAGTTTCGAGAATCATTCCATTCTCCTCGGCGAAAATCCCATACTGGTCTGCCACGAGCGTTTTGATACGCTCCGCGTCAGCTCCGGGCGGAATGCGCACCTCGATACGGGAGAGGAATCCTGACTTTCCTGAAAGTGTCTGAAGCCCTGGTAAGTCCATTAAAATCAGTTTGTCGGGAACTTTCGCCCGATTCGGGATATCCGGGAGCAGCCCTCCGATGCGAAACGACACGGGGCGATCACTCACGAGCAGTTCGACAGTATCCCCGTCTTTGACTCTGTGCTTTTCTGCAAAGCCCTTTCCCACAAAACCAGCGTTAGTCGATTGAAGAATCTCCCTCGATCCCTCCCCCGAAGAAAACTCGTCCGTCTTGCCCGGGGTCCCGACAGGGAGGGCAACATTGCGCAACGAGACCAGATCGACCCCGATAAATCGAAGAATCTCGCCATTGACCGCATCCGCGTGTACTCCCGATTCTTCCAAAACCGGGAAGAGACCGACAGGTTCCGCTCCAGAGAGGCGACGCAGATCCCGCAGAATCCCCTGAGGCAGCAGACCGGCTTTCGGGCGGAGGAGGAAATCACTTTCCCCGGAAACAGATTCGGTAAATAACAAAAATCCTGTCACCGCCGCCTTATTCGCGAGCCTCACCGCAAGAAACACCGCCACCCCGAGAGCGAGAATCGCAACAAGCATCGCAGTCAATGCTGGCTCCCTACACCAGTGCCGCCAAATGAAGCGGGACCAGAGGAGCTGACCCAAAGGAATTCCGCGCTCAGGGAAATCGCTCATGAAATCGAATCCTGCCCGATGATGAACCCGTCTTTCATCTCAAAAATTCTCTGGCAGATCCGTGTCACTTGCGGACTGTGAGTCACGAGCAGCATCGCAATGCCATGACGTTCACTCAATCGTTCCAGCAGATCGAGAATCGTTTCTCCCGTCTTGGAGTCGAGATTCCCCGTCGGTTCATCGGCGAGGATAATACGGGGCCGAATCGCGAGCGCCCGGGCGATCGCCACTCTCTGCATTTCTCCGCCGCTCAGTTCGTGAGGCATCGCGGCGGATCGCTGGCTCAAACCGACCTCTTCGATGAGATCCCTGACACGTTCCGCTCGATCAGCGGCGGAGACTCCATTCAACTGCATGGGAAATTCCACATTTTCATAGGCCGAAAGGGTCGGGAGCAGATGAAAAAACTGGAAGACAGTGCTGACCGTTTCCCGCCGCAAGCGACATAGTCCGATTTCATCCAGCCCCTCTAAGCTCTGCCCGCCGATCGCAATTGCCCCCTCGTCCGGCCGATCGATCCCGCCGATACAGTTGAGCAAGGTGCTCTTTCCCGACCCGGAAGGGCCCATGAGAGCGGCTCGCTCCCCGGCCTCAAGGGAAAAACTGACTCCCCGAAGCACGGGAGCAGGCCCATACGATTTTTTCACCCTCGATACTTGCAGCACGTTCATTTTTCTCCACCGTAGTGTGTCTACGAAAACTATCGACTTCCGGACCAGATATGATGGCGAATTTCGGGTGAGAATCCACCTTTTCCCTGCTACCTTGCACCGGCGAGCGCCTAAATCCCCATGCCCCGATTCCCCATCAAAATGCCACAGCTCGGCGAGTCCATCGCGGAAGCTACGATTCGTGAGATCCTCATCACCCCGGGCGATGTCGTAAAAGCGGATCAGAATATTTTCGAAGTGGAAACCGACAAAGCAATGATGGAAGTGACGACTCCCTGTAGTGGAGTCATCAGCGAGATCACCGCACTGGTCGGAACCAGCTATCCGGTCGGTTCCCAAATCGCGTTCATTGAGGCTAGTGAAGAGGACGCCATCAAAGCGGGTCTCATCCGACCGACGGCCCCCAGCACTGAGAAAACTCCGAATTCTTCCCCGGAGGAGAATCTCCATTTCTCGGTCGACGAAAAAGATTTCATCGACCACAGCAAACCTCTCCCCATAAAACCCACCATCGAGGGCGGGCTCCCCGTGCCGGTACGTTCTAGCGTCTACCTCAGCCCGCGACTGCGGCACCGCATGGAGGAACTGGGCCTGAACTCTGCCGACCTTGCGGGACTCCCCGGCAGTGGAGCGGGAGGTCGAGTCACGGTGGAAGATTTCGAGAAGTTTATCAATCAGTTAGAAGAAAGCCGGATGACTGACGCCTCCCCCATGAGGATCGCAGTCGCGGACTCGATGCGGCGAAGTTGGACTCGCCCTCTCGCCAGTGTCACCGTGCCCATCCTCATGGACGCAGTGCTCGCTCACCGGAGAAGTCTCACCGTAAAACCCGGAGTCACCCTCTTTGCGATACGCGCCCTCGCCATCGCCATTTCAGAAAATACCGCCGTTGCGGGTCGACTCATCGGAACCCGCATCGTGCATCCCAACGCCATCGACATCGGGTTTGCGGTCGAAGCAGAGGACGGCGTGCTCGTGCCGGTCATCCGCAATGTCGATCAGAAGACGCTTTCTGAAATGCAGGAGACCTACGAAGATCTCGTTCGACTCGCGCGAGAGCGGCGCATCCCCAAATCCGCGACCGGTGCAGGGATTGCCACCATCACCAACGTCGGACCATTCGGTATCACCGCAGCAAGCCCGATTCCACTGCCGGAACAGAACCTCGTGCTCGGTCTCATGGCCGGGCGTAAAGCACCTGTCTGGGATGAGGACAAAGGC